>NZ_JAINEZ010000004.1:0-146351 GCF_019873065.1 Sphingobium sp. PNB | reverse complement strand
GCTCGTTCGACTTGCATGTATTAGGCATGCCGCCAGCGTTCGTTCTGAGCCAGGATCAAACTCTCAAGTTTGATGTCCGATCTCGATCCAGGAGGAATAATCCCAAACCGAAACCGCTCATTTCCAGGAGCCATTCCTGCACAAATCTTACATGGTGTGTAAGGACATTGTGAGGATGGCTAATTTAACCGAGTATCCTGCGCCTAGAAGCCGCAAGAACCCGGAGCCGCCGCCCACATGTCCCTTCATCAATCAACAATGTCAAAGAGCCGACAACCATACCGGACAGCTATCCTACCCCGTTCCTTGCGTTCCGGGAGACTAGCGTCCGTACCTGTTGGCGACCGTCGTTTCCGCCGTCCCTGTGGGGCAGCGCCGCGTCGGTGAAGGGGCATATATGGAGGGCTTCCCGAACCGTCAAACCCTTTTTGCAATTTTATTTCAGAATTTTTTGGGACTTGCCGGATAGAAGGACCCTGCGGCCATGAACGGTCCGGAAAACAGGAATGAAGATGGGTTTGCAGGACGCCGACGCAAGCGACGCCGGTTTTGGCTCGAAGATAAGAAGCGCGATCCTCTGGCGGTCGGGCAGCCAGATCGTGGCGCAGATGCTGAGCTGGGTCGTGACATTGGCCGTGATTCGAATGCTCGATCCCGCCGATTACGGTCTGTTCGCAATGACGCAGGTGATCCTGAACTTCGCGACCTTCCTCAACGGCTATGGGCTGGTGAGCGCGCTCGTGCAGTCCGAAACCGTCGAGACGCACAAATTGCGGCAGGCCTTCGGCATCATGCTGTTGCTGAACGGCGGACTTGCCCTGGCCCAGCTTGCGGTCGCTCCGCTGGCAGCTGCCTATTATGAGCAGCCCATGGTTGCGGATTTGCTGCGGGTGCAGGCGCTGCTCTATCTGTCGACGCCCTTCATCTCGATTCCCGAGGCGATCATGGGCCGGGCGATGGATTTCCGGCGGCCCGCGCTGGTCAACCTGATCGCGGCCATCGCGTCGGCGGCGGTGGCGCTGACCGGGGCGCTGTCGGGCTGGGGCGTCTGGACATTGGTGTTCGCGCCGATTGCGGGATTCTGGGTCAAGGGCATAGGCTATGTGCTGGCGACCGGGTTCACGCCGATTCCCAGCTTCGATTTCCGCGGGACCGGGGCGATGGTGGCCTATGGCGCGTCGCTGCTGGGGGGGCAGCTTTTCTGGATCGTGCAGAGTCAGGCCGATATCTTCATCGGCGGACGGGTGCTGGAGCCGCATCAACTGGGCCTTTATGCCGAAGCGCTGTTCCTGACGCAGATATTCGTCAGCAAATTCATCCCGCCGCTCAATGACGTGGCCTTCCCCGCCTATGCGCGGATGCAGAAGGACCCGTCGCGAATCGCATGGTCCTTCTGCAAGGCGGTGCGGCTGCTGCTGCTGATTAGCTGTCCGGTCTATCTGGGCATGGCGGCGACGGCGGGGCCTTTGGTCGAGACGCTGTTCGGGGCGAAGTGGCGGGACATGGCGCCCTTCGTCGCGATTCTGGCGCTCGCCATGCCGTTCATGACGTTGCAGGTGATGTTCGCGCCGGTCAGCAATGCGCTGGGCCGGCCGGGGACGACGGCGCGGGTGGCGGCGGTGGGCGCGGTGCTGATGCCGGCGGCTTTCTTCATCGGGATTCGATTCGGGGCGATGGGGCTGGCCTGGGCATGGTTGTGCGCTTTCCCTATTCTGACGCTGATCACCGCCCGGCTGGCGGGCGCGCCGATGGGGTTGCGGCTGATCGACCTGATGCGGGCGACCGCACCGGGGCTTGGCTGCTCGCTGTTGATGGCTGCGGCGGTGATGGCGGTCGACCGGTTGCTGCCGCCCCTCGCCGCGCCGATCCGGCTGGGGATATTGGTTCCGGCGGGGGGCCTGGCCTTTCTGGCCGCCCTGATGCTGTGCGCGCGGGGGACGCTGATGGAACTGGTCGCGCTGGTCGTTCGGCGGGCCTCGCCGGTCGAGGCGCCCGCCTGAAACGGGTCAGGCGGTCTGGATATAGTCGCGCAGGGCGGCAGCTTCCGATTCGATCGAATCGATGCGGAACTTCACCAGATCGCCTATCGACACCAGTCCGACCAGCGCGCCGTCGACCACTACGGGCAGATGCCGGATGCGCCGCTTCGTCATCAGCGACAGGCAGTGGATGACGGGCGTCCGCTCGTCCGTGGTGATCGCAGGAGCCGTCATGATCTCCCCCACCGGGCGCTCCAGAACCCCTGCCCCCTCCTGCGCCACGCGATAGACCAGGTCGCGTTCGGAAAAGATGCCGACCACCTTGCCGTCATCCACCACCGGGACGCAGCCGATCCGCCGCTCGGCCAGCAATTGCACCACCGACAGGACCGTGTCGCCCGATTGCACCTGGACGACATCCTGTCCCTTGCGTTGCAGAATCGCCGCGATCGTCATGGTCCGTCTCCCTGCCTGCCGGCTAAATGCCTCAGTCCCTTGATGATCCCACTTTCACACTCCAAAGGAAAGGGATGACGCACAGACAAGGACTTGATGACCCGCAGGTCGCGCAGGTCGCATGGCGGCGGTTCCGCCGCATCATGGGATGGATGGCGCTGGGCGGCGCATTGTGCGTCGGGGCGGCGCTGCTCTTCCTGCGCTGGTGGGCGGGCCCCATGCCGATCCATATGGTCATCGCCACCATATTGGGCGTCTGGTTGACGTTCATGTTGGGGACGGGTCTGATGGCGCTGGCATTTCTGTCGAGCGGAACGGGACATGACGAACAGGTCATCGACCGGATGAAGGATGAGGTTTCCAGTGATGACTGACGAAAAGGGCGAAGTGGTGTTGCGCGTGGTGCCGCACATCACGGACATCAACGCCAATGGGCATATTTTCGGCGGCTGGGTGTTGAGCCAGATGGACATTGCCGGCGGCATCATCGCCGCCCGGATCGCCCGGGGCGCCGTAGCGACCGTCGCGATAGAGGGCATGACGTTCATTGCCCCGATCCTGCTGGGCGACATCGTGTCGGTCTATGCCCATGAGGAAAGGCGGGGACGGACATCGGTCGCCATCCGGATCGATGTCGTCGCGACGCGGGGATCGCAGGAGACGAAGGTCGAACTGACCAGCGGCCTGTTCACCTTCGTCGCTTTGGATGAAAATCACCGGCCGCGTCCGCTGCCCATTGCCTGATCCCGTCGAGGCCGTGCCGGAAGCATGAAAAAGGGAACAGCGCAGCGGCACTGTCCCCTTTTCTTGACGCTCGTCCCCACCCATCCGGGTGGAACCGGCGCCTATTCGGCGGCTTCAGCAGCAGGCCGGGCCCGGCGGGTGCGCTTGCGCGGGGCTTCAGCGGCAGGTTCCGCATCATTGTCGGCGCGCGCGATCGAGGGCGGCAGCACCGCCAGATCCAGACCGCCCTGGCCTTCCTCCTGCGCGGCCGCCGCCTTGCGCGGACGTCCGCGACGGGCGCGGGGAGCCTCAGCCTCGGGCTGCGATTCCGGAGCGGCCTGCATGGGGGCCGACGGCTGAGGCGCGGTTTCGGGCTGCCGCTGTTCCACGGCTTCCTCGATGGCCACTTCCTCTACCGGCGAGCGTTCCCGGCGCCGTTCGTTACGATCGTTGCGGTCGTTCCGGTCATTGCGATCGCGCCGATTGCGGTCGTTCCGGCCTTCGCGATAATCGCGCTGCTCGTCCCGACGGCGATCGAAGTCCTGCCCGCGGTCGCTCGCCTGATCGGCGCGCCCGTCCTCGCCCGCTTCGTCCCCGGCATCGAAATCGTCGAAATTCTCGTCGAAGCTTTCGTCGCGCGGGCGGAAGCGTTGCTGTTGCTCCTCCTGACGGGCGCGATTGTCGGCCAGCACGCGGAAATAATGGTCGGCAAACTGCAGATAATATTCCGCATTCACCCGATCGCCCGCCATCTGGGCATCGCGCGCCATATTCTTGTATTTTTCAAGAAGCTGGGCCGCATTGCCGCGTGCGCGGCTGTCGATCCGGTTGCCATTGTCACCGCCGCCCCGATTGCCACCGTTGGGCCGGCCATTATTGTTGTTCCGGCCGCGATTCCGGCGACCGGCCTGCCTGTTGTTGATCAAGAGCTGATCCTTGCGTTCACTTTGCCATCATTCACGGAAAAACACTGTTCAGTCGCCATCCTTCAGCACGGCCTGACCATCGGGCCGGATAAGGCTCCGCCAGGCAGGGGCCGAGCGATCGGCCTATGCCCTTGACCTGCCAGAGGCGCCTGCGCAGCAGCGCCGTCGTGACTTTGAAGGAGCGGGAAAACGGCCTTTTCTTGTCGCGGCCCCACAGGGCAGATCCTCAGGATAGTGCCGTCCCTAAGCTCCATGTAGTGGCTTCCCGGCCATAAACCAAGCAATTTTAGCTTGTGCCGGCGCAAATCCTTCGCCGGGTCAGACGGATGGAGCCAGGGTTGCGATCAGGCAGCGGTCATGACCGGCGAGATCGTGGCGGACCGCGACGCTAAGTCCTTGATCGGCAAGCAGGGTGGAGACGCTGAGCCGTTGGTCGTAGCCGATCTCGATGGCGGCCATCCCGTCCGGCGCCAGCAACCGGGGCAGCATCGGCGCGATCCGGCGATAGTCGTCCAGCCCGTCCGCGCCTGCGAAAAGGGCGCTTTCGGGCTCATGGAAGACGTCGCCCGCCAACGCAACGTCGCGGGCGATATAGGGTGGATTGATCAGGATCAGGTCGAAGGAGCCGTCCATTCCCTCCGCCCAGTCGCCCATCCGGAAATCGGCGCGTTCGCTGAGATCCAGCCGATCAGCATTGCCCTGGGCGACCGCCAGCGCCGCCGGGGAAATATCGACGCCCACCCCGCTTGCCTGCGGCCATTGGCTGAGCGCCGCGAGCAGCAGCGCGCCCGAACCGGTGCCGAGGTCGAGGATGCGGGCGGGACTCCGCGCGCCGAAATGGTCGAGAGCGGCCTCGATCAGCGTTTCGCTGTCAGGACGGGGAATGAGGACATCTGGCGTGACGCGCAGGCTGATCGTCCAGAAATCGCGCGCGCCGGTGATATAGGCGATGGGTTCGCCGGTCAGGCGGCGTTGGAGCAGCGCTTCGAAACCGGGCGGGACGCTGAGGTCGCGCTGGCGCATCAGCAGGTCGTTGCGGTCGATCTCCAGCGCGTGGGCCAGGAGCAGTTCGGCGTCGAGGCGCGGGGTGGCGCTTATGAGGGCGAGGCGCTCGGTTGCCTGACGCAAGGCTGGAGCGACCCCCATATTTGTCATTCCCGCGAAAGCGGGAACCCATCTCCAGACGCTGCACCAAGTCGCAACTTATGGGAGATGGATTCCCGCCTACGCGGGAATGACGGATGGTGTTGAGAGGGCGACGGCATCACGCCACGCCATCCAGTTGGGCGAGGCGGGCGGCTTCATCCTCCGCCACCAGCGCGTCGATGACTTCGGACAAGCCCGATCCTTCGAGGATTTCGGGCAGGCGGTGCAGGGTCAGGTTGATGCGATGGTCCGTCACCCGCCCTTGCGGGAAATTATAGGTGCGGATGCGTTCGGACCGGTCGCCGGAGCCCACCATCGCCTTGCGCGCACCGGCCTGTTCGCTCTGGGCGCGCTCGCGTTCCATCTCATACAGGCGGGCGCGCAGCACCTGCATCGCCTTGGCCTTGTTCTTGTGCTGGGATCGCTCGTCCTGCTGCGTCACCACGATGCCGGAGGGCAAGTGGGTGATGCGCACGGCGGAATCGGTGGTGTTGACGTGCTGGCCGCCCGCGCCGGACGCCCGGTAGATGTCGATCTTGAGGTCGCTGTCCGCGATCTGGACATCGACCTCCTCCGGCTCCGGCAGCACCGCGACGGTGGCTGCGGAGGTGTGGATGCGTCCTCCGCTTTCCGTGACCGGAACGCGCTGGACACGGTGGACGCCGCTCTCGAACTTCAGCTTGGCGAAGACGCCGGTGCCGGTGACGCTGGCGACCACTTCCTTATACCCGCCGACTTCGGAAGCGTTGGCGGAGATCAATTCCATCTTCCAGCCCTGCGCGTCGGCGTAGCGCTGGTACATGCGGAACAGGTCGCCCGCGAACAGCGCCGCTTCGTCGCCGCCGGTGCCTGCGCGGATTTCCAGCATGGCCGGGCGGGCGTCGGCGGCATCCTTCGGCAGCAATTGCAGCGCGAGGGCGCGTTCGGCATCGGGCAACCGACTTTTGATCAGTTGCATCTCCTCCTGCGCCATTTCGCGCATCAGCGGGTCGGCATCCGCATCCTCGCCGCCCGCCATATATTCGAGGGCGCTCAGTTCCTGGCGCAGCCGGCGGACTTCGTGGGCGGCCCTGGCCACCGGCTCGATCTCCGCATATTCCTTGGACAGCCGCACGAACTCCTCCGGCGCGAGGTCGGCACGCGTCATCGATGCCTGCACCTCGTCCCGGCGCGCTTCGATCTGCGCGATGCGTTCGGCGGAGATATGCATCAGCGCGTTGCCAGTTTCCCGATCAGCGCATCTAGGGCGACGGCTTCCTGTTCGCCCGTGCCGAGATTGCGGACGGCCGCCTCGCCCCGCGCCAGTTCGTCGTCCCCCAGGATCACCGCCCAGGCCGCGCCCGAAGCATTGGCCCGCTGCATCCGCTTCTTCATGTTGCCGCGATAGCCCATGTCGCAGGCAATGCCCGCGCGGCGCAGGTCGGCGATGATGCCGGTGGCCCTGACTTCGGCGGCTTCACCCATGGGTATGACGGCGACGGTCGGGCCGGCAATCTCCGGCATATCCACCAGCATCGCCAGCCGCTCGATCCCCGCCGCCCAGCCGACCGCCGGGGTCGAGGGGCCGCCCAGATTCTCGATCAGCCCGTCATAGCGCCCGCCGCCGAGCACCGTGCCCTGCGCGCCGAGCCGGTCGGTGATGAACTCGAACGCGGTGTGGCGATAATAATCCAACCCGCGCACCAGCCGGGCGTTGCGCTCCCACGCCACGCCCGCCGCGTCCAGGCCCGCCGTCACCTTTTCGAAGAAGCTGCGCGCTTCATCGGTCAGATAGGCGTCGATGTCCGGCGCGCTGTCCGCCACCGGACGGTCGCGTGGGTCCTTGCTGTCGAGGATGCGCAGCGGATTGCGGTGCAGGCGATCGAGGCTCTCCTCCGAAAGCTGGTCCCGATGCGCCTCGAAATGCGCGATCAGCGCGGCGCGCCACGCTTCGCGGCTCGGGCCGTCGCCCAGCGTGTTGAGATTGAGCGTCACGCCGTCCGACACGCCCAGTTCGCGCAGCAACTGGTCGGCCAGCACCAGCAGTTCCACGTCCGCGCCCGGCTCGCCCGCGCCGATGACCTCGGCGTCGAGTTGGTGGAACTGGCGGAAGCGGCCCTTTTGCGGACGCTCGTAACGGAAGAGCGGGCCGTGGGTCGCGACCTTCAGCGGCGCATATTGCTGCCAACCCTCGGTGATATAGGCGCGGGAAATGCCTGCCGTGAATTCCGGGCGCAGGGTGATGCTGTCGCCGCCGCGATCCTCGAACGTGTACATTTCCTTGGAAACGACGTCCGTACTTTCGCCCAGCGACCGGGCGAACACCGCCGTCGATTCGAACACCGGCACTTCCACCCGCTGGAATCCGTAGAGCCTGCGCACCCGGTCGAAGGTCGCGACCACATGGGCGAAACGTTCCTGAAACGCTTCGCTCGTGCCGCCCAGCATGTCCTGCGTGCCGCGCACCGGGCGCGGGGTTTCGATCTTCGCCATGGGGCAGCGCCTTTAACGATAAAGACGGCTCAAGGAAACGCGCTTTTTTGTCGTAAAATATGCCAAGAAGAGTTGGGGGTGGACGAGAGCGGAATGGCTCGCCATGCTGTTGTTATACGGTCGTTCGACCGCACGCTTTTTCGGAGATGTTCATGATCCGCAGCCTTGCTGCCGCCCTTTTCCTTTCCACGGCGATCGCAACCCCGCTGATCGCGCAGAATGCGATCCGCTCCAAACCTACGGCGCTGCCGGTCGACTATGCCGCGCCGGCGCCCAAGGATGCGCCCTATCCCGGCGGCACGATCAGGCTGGAGGTCGACGCCACCGATACGGTGCAGCGCATCTTCCGGGTGAAGGAAACCATCCCCGTCGCCGCCGCCGGTCCGATGACGCTGCTGATGCCGCAATGGCTGCCGGGCAACCATGCGCCGCGCGGACAGATCGAGAAGCTGACCGGCCTCAGCTTCACGGCCGACGGCAAGCCGCTGGCGTGGAAGCGCGATCCGCTCAACGTCTATGGCTTTGTGATCGACGTGCCGCAGGGGACGAAACAGGTCGTCGCATCCTTTCAGTTCCTGTCCGCCACCCAGCCCAATCAGGGCCGCGTCGTCGTCACGCCCAAGATGCTCAATATCCAGTGGGAGTCGGTGTCGCTCTATCCGGCGGGCTATTATACGCGGCAGATTCCGATCCAGGCGACCGTCACCTATCCGGACGGCTGGCAGGCCGCGACAGCCTTGCGGGGCAAGAAGACCGGATCGACCGTCGCCTATGAGACGATCGACTATGAAGCCTTGCAGGATTCGCCGGTGTTCGCGGGCCTTCATTTCAAGCCCGTGGACCTGGGCCCTAATGTGACGCTCAACATCGTCGCGGACGATGCCGACGAACTGGACGCCAAACCCGACCAGATCGCCAGGCACAAGAAGCTGGTCGATGAAGCGGGCGCGCTGTTCGGCACCTATCATTTCGACCATTATGACTTCCTGTTCGCCATTACCGACGAGATGGGAGGCATCGGGCTGGAGCATCACCGGTCGTCGGAGAATCAGGTCGAGCCGGGCTATTTCAAGAAATGGGGCGACGGCGATGCGCTGCTGGACCGCAACCTCTTGCCGCATGAATTCACCCATAGCTGGGACGGCAAGTTCCGCCGTCCGGACCTGCTGTGGACACCCGATTTCAACGTGCCGATGCAGGATAATCTGCTGTGGGTCTATGAAGGGCAGACGCAGTTCTGGGGCTATGTGCTGGGCGCGCGGTCCGGGCTGTTCTCCAAGCAGGAAACGCTGGACGCCTATGCCCATATCGCGGCCAAGCTGGATACGGCGCGGGGCCGCGAGTGGCGGCCGATGGAGGACACCACCCACGACCCGATCATCTCCGCCCGCCGTCCCAAGGGCTGGTCGAGCTGGCAGCGGTCGGAGGATTATTACAATGAAGGCCTGATGATCTGGCTGGAAGCGGATGCGATCATCCGCCAGCAGACCAAGGGCGCCAAGGGCCTGGACGATTTCGCCAGGGCCTTTTTCGGCATCAATCCGGGCGATTGGGGACAGGTCGTCTATAATCGCGGCGACGTCATCAAGACGCTCAACGCAGTCGCGCCCTATGACTGGGCGGGCTTCTTCCAGAAATATGTCGACAGCACGACCAGGGAGACACCCAAGGGCGGCTTCACGCTGGGCGGCTACAGGCTGGTCTATGGCGACACGCCGGGGGCCATCACCAAGGCGGCCGAAGGATCGGGCAAGTTCACCGACCAGAGCTTCGGCATCGGCATGATCGTCAAGAATGACGGCGAGATCAGCAACGTCGTCTGGGACAGTCCGGCCTTCAAGGCTGGCCTGGCGACCGGATCGAAGATCCTCGCGATCAATGGCGATGAATATTCGGGCGATGTGTTCAAGGCGGCGATCAAGTCCGGAAAGCCGCTCCAGATCATAGTGAAGCAGGACAAATATTATCGCACTTTGACCCTCGCATATTCCGGCGGCCTGCGCTATCCGCGCCTCGAAAAGACAGGAGAGGGTGAAGGCAGCCTGGACCGGCTGCTGAAACCGAAAACATAATCACCCGTAGCGCCAACGCGTATCGAAAAAGGCTTGAAGTCCCATGAATATCGAACTGATCCCGGTGGGCGACGATCCGCCCAACAGCCTGAATGTCATCATCGAGGTTCCGGTCGGTGGCGAGCCCGTCAAATATGAGTTCGACAAGGCGTCGGGCGCGCTGTTCGTGGACCGCATCCTGCATACGCCGATGCGCTATCCGGCCAATTACGGCTTTGTGCCGCACACGCTGTCGCCCGATGGCGATCCGCTGGACGCGCTGGTCATCGCCCGCTCGCCCTTCATTCCCGGCGCCGTGGTCGCGGCCCGCCCGATCGCCGTGCTGAATCTGGAGGATGAAGCGGGCGGCGACGAAAAGCTGGTCTGCGTGCCGGCGGATTCGGTCTTCCCCTATTATTCGAACGTTGGTGAGAAGGACGACCTGCCCGGCATCGTCATGGAGCAGATCGAGCATTTCTTCACCCACTATAAGGATCTGGAAAAGAAGAAGTGGGTGCGCATCGGCACCTGGGGCGGCGCGGAAGACGCCAAGCGCATCACCCTGGAAGCGATCGAACGCTACAAGGCTGAGAAGCAGGCCGCCTGAAGCGCTGCGAAATACTGAACGAAAGAGGGGCCGCGTAGCTTATCTGCGCGGCCCCTCTTCATTTTGTCTGATCGATGAAGCGCCGTGCGTTGGAATCGGTGAAGATGGCCGTCCGCTGCGCCCCTCCTTAAGGGCGGAGACGATGAATGCCGCAATGACCGGCTGCCTCCGCCGCGCATTCAATCCGGGCGCATGGCTTCCGCAACCAGGGCTTCGGCCTCGATGAGCAGGGCATCCTCCACCTCATGCTGGGCGACCTGCTCGCGTCCGATGAGGATCAGCACGGGGACGGCGAGCGGGCTCACCCGGTCGAGATCGACATGCAGCATGGTGGCCGACGCACGGTCGATCAGGTCGCCCAACCGTCCCACGTCGGTCATCCGTGCGCGGGCGTCGGCCCAGGCCGCCTTCAGCAGCAGATGATCGGGCTGATATTTGCGCAGCACGTCGTAGATGAGGTCGGTCGAGAAAGTGACCTGCCGACCCGTCTTGCGCTTGCCGGGATGCTGGCGCTCTATCAGGCCGGAAATGACGGCCACGTCGCGAAAGGCGCGCTTGAGCAGGCTCGACTGTTCGACCCATTCGATGAATTCATGATCCAATATGTCGGCCGAAAAGAGGCTCTGCGGGTCCGTGATCGGCTTCAGCCCATAGACGGCCAGCGCATAGTCGTTGGAAACGAAGCCCATCGGCATCAGCCCCTGCGCATCCATGCGGCGGGTCAGCAGCATGCCCAGCGACTGATGCGCGTTCCAGCCTTCGAAACTGTAGCAGACCAGATAGTGCCGCCCCTCATGCGGGAATGTCTCGATCAGCAATTGCCCCGGTTCGGGCAGGGCCGAGCGATATTTCTGCACCTCCAGCCATTCGCGCACATCGTCGGGAAAGCGGGACCATTGCTCCGGTTCGGCCAGGAAGTGGCGGACGCGGTCGGCCAGCCGCGTGGACATGGCCATGCGCGTGCCGCCCCAGCTGGGGATGCGCGCCTGTCTGGACGTCGCGCGGACGATGAGGTCGGTGCTGTCCATACGGACCACTTCCAATGCGGTGCCGGAAAAGAAGAAGCAGTCGCCGGGGCTCAAGGTGGTGGCGAAGCCCTCCTCCACCGTGCCGAGCTTGCGCCCATTGGCGAAGCGGACGGCGAGCGCGGGCTGGTCGACGATGATGCCGGCGTTGAGACGATGCTGCTGGATGAAGCGCGGATGGGAGACGCGCCATAGACCGTCAGGTCCAAGCGTCAGCCGCTTGAAGCGGTCATAGGCGCGCAGGGCATAGCCGCCGCCTTCGATGAAATGGAGGACATTGGCAAAGGCTTCCTCCGTCAACGCGCCATAGGGGGTGGCCGACCGGACTTCCGCCAGCAGATCTTCCGCCCGAAAGGGCGCTGCGCAGGCGAGGCCCATGACATGCTGGGCAAGGACGTCCAGGCTGCCCGGACGGAAATCGTCGGTGTCGCGCTCGCCCGCCTCCACCGCGTCCAGCGCGGCGCGGGCTTCGAGATATTCGAAACGGTTGCCGGGGATGAGGATCGCCTCGGACGCCATGTCGAGGCGGTGATTGGCCCGCCCGATGCGCTGGAGCAGGCGCGAACTGCCCTTGGGGGCGCCCATCTGGATCACGCAGTCCACATTGCCCCAGTCGACGCCGAGATCGAGCGAGGCGGTGGCGACCAGCGCGCGCAACCTGCCGGCCGCCATCGCCGCCTCCACCTTCCTTCGCGCTTCGATGGAAAGGCTGCCATGATGGATGGCGATGGGCAGGTTCGCCTCGTTCACCGACCAGAGTTCCTGGAAGATCAGTTCCGCCAGGCCGCGCGTGTTGCAGAAGACCAATGTCGTGGCGCGGCGCTCGATCTCCTCCATCACCTGCCGGGCGGCATATTTGCCGGAGTGCCCGGACCAGGGAATGCGCCCTTCGGGGATGAGGATGGCGACATGGGGATCGGCGCCCGCCTCTCCCATGACCGGAGTGACGGCGCCGATGTCCCCGTCCGGGGCCAGCCAGGCCCGATAGGCGTCGACATCGGCGACGGTCGCCGACAGCGCCACGCGGCGAAGGCCCGGGTTGATGCTCTGGAGGCGGGACAGGGAAAGGTTGAGGATGTCGCCGCGCTTTTGCGTGGCGAAGGCGTGGACCTCATCAATGATGACCGTCTTCAGGCCTGGGAACATCAGGAAGCTGTCGGGATAGCTCAGCAGCAGCGACAGCGATTCGGGCGTGGTGAGCAGGATTTGCGGCGGGCGGGCGCGCTGGCGCGCCTTGCGGTCGGAAGGGGTGTCGCCGGTGCGGGTTTCCACCCGGATCGGCAGGCCCATTTCCTCGATCGGCGTCAGAAGGTTGCGCCGCACGTCGACGGCGAGCGCCTTAAGGGGCGAGACATAGAGGGTGTGGAGGCCCTCACCGGGATTTTCGATGAGGTCGGCCAGGGTCGGCAGGAAGCCGGCGAGCGTCTTGCCCGCGCCGGTGGGCGCGACGAGCAGCGCGTGGTCGCCGGATCGGGCAGCGCTCAGCATGTCGATCTGGTGGCGGCGGGGCGTCCAGCCGCGTGAGGTGAACCATTGCTCCAGCGGTTCGGGTAGGCGTTGGTTCATGGGGAGCATGTAGGATGAGAAGACATAAACGTCATCCTGTTCAACGCTGCCTCGCCTCAAAACGCTCCGCGCTCCTGCGCAGGAATATGGAGCGCATAGTAATTTAACTTTGGTTTCATGAAATAATCTAACAATCCGCTCTGGCTCCTCCCCCCCCGAAAGCGTTACACTCCCTGCCATCGCAGCGGCGCAACAGACGCCGCAAACATGCAGGAGATCATCGATGACCGGCGAAACCGAAGCCGACCTCACGGGCGCGGAACCCACGCGCAACCGCCGCCGCCCCAAGCAACCGATCATGGAAATCGAAGGCCGCAAGCTGAAGCCCGCGACGTTGATGATGGGCCATGGCTATGACCCCACTCTGTCCGAGGGATCGCTGAAGCCGCCGATCTTCCTCACCTCCACCTTCGCCTTCGAAAGCGCCGCAGCGGGCAAGCGGCATTTCGAGGGGGTGACTGGCATCCGCCCCGGCGGCGCCGAAGGCCTCGTCTATTCGCGCTTCAATGGGCCGAATCAGGAGATTGCGGAGGACCGGCTGTCGGTCTGGGAAGAGGCGGAGGACGCCCTGCTCTTTTCCAGCGGCATGTCCGCCATTGCAACGACCTTGCTGGCTTTGGTGCAGCCGGGCGACGTGATCGTCCATTCGGCGCCGCTCTATGCCGCGACCGAATCGCTGATCGGACGCATCCTCGGCAAGTTCGGCGTGCAGTGGCTGGATTTCCCCGCGGGCGCGAGCGAGGAGGAGATCGGCGCGGTGATCGACCGGGCCAAGGCGCTGGGCCGCGTGGCGCTGATCTATCTGGAAAGCCCGGCCAATCCGACCAATGTCCTCGTCGATCTGGAGGCGGTAGTTGCGCGGCGCGACTTTTCCTTCGCAGGCGAAGAATATCGACCGCCCATCGCCATCGACAATACTTTCCTGGGGCCGCTCTGGCTGCATCCGCTGAGCCATGGGGCGGATCTCGTCATCTACAGCCTCACCAAATATGCAGGGGGGCACAGCGATCTGGTCGCGGGCGGGGTGCTGGGGTCCAATGCGCTGATCAACACCATCCGGCTGATGCGGAACACCATCGGCACGATCCTGGACCCGCATTCCGCCTGGATGCTGCTGCGGTCGCTGGAGACGCTGGAACTGCGGATGAGCCGCGCGGGCGAGAATGCCGCCAGGGTCTGCGCCTGGCTGAAGGACCAGCCGCAGGTGGAGAAGGTCGTCTATCTCGGCTTTCCGGAGACCGAACGACAGGCGGACATCTACCGCCGGCATTGCACGGGCGCGGGATCGACCTTCTCGCTTTACCTGAAGGGCGGCGAGGCGGAGGCCTTCGCCTTTCTGGACGCGCTGAAGATCGCCAAGCTGGCCGTCAGCCTGGGCGGGACAGAGACGCTGGCGAGCCATCCGGCGGCGATGACGCATCTGTCCGTCCCCGCCGAACGCAAGAAGGCGTTGGCGATCAGCGACAATATGGTGCGCATCTCCATCGGCTGCGAGGATGCGGAAGATCTGATCGCGGACTTCGCCCAGGCCTTGCGGGCGGTGGGATGAGGGAAGCGCGCCCCGTGATCCTGGTGGCGCAGCCGCATCTGGCGCCGCTGCTGGACGTGCTGGCCCCCGATTATGACGTCATGGCCTTGTGGGAGGAGAGCGGGCAGGCGCGGCTGGCGGAGGCCGAAGCGCTGGTGACGGCGGGCGAGTTCCGGCTCGACCCGGCGATGCTGGAGCGGATGGCGGCGCTGCGGCTGATCGCCTGTTTCACCGTGGGCTATGACGGGGTGGACCTCGACTGGGTACGGGCGCGCGGCGTGGCCGTGACCCATGCGGGGGACGCGAATGCGGCGGATGTCGCGGATCATGCCCTGGGGCTGATCCTCGCGCACCGGCGGCAGATCGTGCTGGGCGACCGGCAGGTGCGGTCGGGTGAATGGAGCGCGGGCGCGAAGATGCTCACCCGCTCGATGGCGGGCGCGGCGATCGGGATCGTCGGCATGGGGAGCATCGGGGTCGCCTTGGCCGAACGGGCCGGGGCGATGCGGATGCGGGTCGGATGGTGGGGGCCACGAGACAAGCCGGAACTGCGCTGGCCACGGGCGCAAAGTCTGGCGGCGCTGGCGCGGGACAGTGACGTCATGGTGGTGGCGGCCAGGGCGACCGAGGAGAATCGCGGGATGATCGATGCGTCCGTGATGGACGCGCTGGGGCCACAAGGGCTGCTGGTGAATGTTGCGCGGGGGCAATTGGTGGATGAGGATGCACTGATCGCGGCTCTACGCGAGGGACGGCTGGGCGGAGCGGCGCTGGACGTGTTCGAGAGCGAGCCTACGCCCGCGGCGCGCTGGGCCGATGTGCCGAATATCGTGCTGACCCCGCATACAGGCGGCGCGACCTATGAGGCGGTCGGGCGGATGCGGGACATGCTGTTGGCGAATCTCGCCGCGCATTTTGCCGGGGAGACGCTGGTTTCTCCGGTGATTTAACGGCGCATCATGCTCCTGCAAAGGCAGGAGGACCTCATCCTATGCCGCCATCGAGCCTTACGCCCAGTCCACCCGTTTCCATCCCCGTTCCGCCGCCAGCTTCGCCAGCGGCTTGTGCGGATTGGACGCGAAGGGAACATCCGCGAACTCCAGCATGGGGGCGTCGGACACATGGTCGGAATAGGCGCGGATATGCGCCTGCGTGCGGTCGATCGCCTCGGCCGCCATCCACGCCTTGATCATGCGCAGCTTGCCGGTGTCGTAGCAGTTCTCGCCGGCGATCCTGGCGCGGACATAGCGCAGATCCTGCGAGAGATGATCGGTCGCGATCACCGCATCGAAGCCCAGCCGCCGGGCAATCGGCTCGACATAAAGGCGGTAGGAGGCGGTGGCGAGCACCAGCCGATAGCCGTCCGCCCTGTCCTTCGCGATCTGCGCCAACGCGCCCGCACGGACATTATGGGCCACCACCTTCGCCGCATAGCTTTCCACATGCGGCATCAGCCGGGCACGCTCGACATTATGGCCGATCATCAGCGCCTGGTTCATTTCCTTCAGCCGCTGCCGGCTGATCAGCTTCAGCACATAGGCCAGCATCAGCAGGATGACGCCGGGAAACAGCGCCAGACGCCACGGCGCCATGCGTTTCGCGACATGAACCAGAAAGCCGGTATAGGTGCCGCTGAAGGTGACCGTGCGGTCCATATCGTAGATTGCGAGCCTGTGCGTCATGCCATGTCCGAAACTTTTTGCGGTGCCCCTTCGTTTGATCGTGCGGATGGGCCGTTTCGGCTTGCCGTGCAACCGATAATGGACCACACCACCGCCTTGATGAACAAAGCCGCTGATCTTGCTCAGGAAGTCCGCGACGGCGAGACGGTCATTCGGCTTTCGGGCAATATGTCCATCGCTTGCCTCAACCATCTGCCCGACCGGCTGGACGCGATAGAGGGTCCGGTCGACACCATCGACCTGTCGGGCGTGGAACATATGGACACGATCGGCGCCTGGGTGCTGCACCGCACGATCAAGCGCTGGAACTGCAAGATCACGGGCGACAAATGCGATGCGGAACGGCTGATCGCGGCGGTCGGCCGCGTCGATGAACCGGTCAACATCCGCCCCGACTATGTGCCGCCCTGGCAGCGCGTCGTCGGCCAGATCGGGGAAGCGGTGGTCAATGCCGGCAGCACCATGCTGGGCCTGCTCGGCTTTTTCGGCGGAACGCTGGTGGCCACGTGGAACGTCATCCGTCATCCCAGCCGGTTCCGCATCAATGCGGTGGTCCAGCGGTTCGAGGTGGTGGGCGTCTCGGCGCTCGGCATCATCGGCCTGATGAGCTTCCTGATCGGCATCGTCATCGCCCAGCAGGGTTCGGTGCAGCTCCGCCAGTTCGGCATGGAGATGCTGACGATCAACCTGGTCGGGCGCCTCACCTTCCGTGAACTCGGCGTGCTAATGACGGCGATCATGGTCGCGGGCCGGTCCGGTTCCGCCTTCGCCGCGCAACTGGGGACGATGAAGCTGACCGAGGAGGTCGACGCCATGCGCACCATCGGCGTGTCGCCCATGGAGGCGCTGGTGCTGCCGCGCACGCTGGCCGTCGTCGTGATGATGCCGCTGCTCGGCTTTTATTCCTCCATCGTCGCGATCGTCGGCGGCGGGTTCCTTTGCGCCGTATCGCTCGACATTCCGCCGATCACCTTCGTCCAGCGGCTGCGGGAGGTGGTGCCGATCCACGACCTGTGGGTGGGGCTGATCAAGGCGCCCGTCTTCGGCGTCATCATCGCGCTCGCTGGCTGTTTCCAGGGCATGCAGGTCAAGGCCAATGCCGAAGAGGTGGGCCTGCGCACGACATCGGCGGTGGTGCAGGCGATCTTCCTCGTCATCGTGCTCGACGCCTTTTTCGCCGTCTTCTTCACCTGGGTGGGCTGGAACTGATGACGCCCGAAGAAGCGATGAGCGCGGAGGAAGAGCGGGTCGAAAAGGCGCTGGAGCGCGATGATGTCGCCATATCGGTCCGCAACCTGCGCAACAGCTTCGGCGACCAGGTCGTGCATGAGGGGTTGAACCTCGACGTGCGCAAGGGCGAGATATTGGGCGTGGTCGGCGGGTCGGGGACAGGCAAGTCGGTGCTGATGCGCTCCATCATCGGCCTCCAGACCCCCGATGAGGGCGAGGTCCACGTCTTCGGGGAATCGATGATCGGCCGGCTGGACGATGAGGCGCTGGCGATCCGCAAGCGCTGGGGCGTGCTGTTCCAGGGCGGCGCGCTGTTCTCCACGCTGACGGTCGCGGAGAATGTCGAGGTGCCGATCCGCGAATATTATCCGAACATCGGCCCCAAGCTGCGCGACGAGATTGCCGCCTACAAGATCCGCATGACCGGCCTGCCCGCCGAGGCGGGTCCCAAATATCCCGCCGAACTGTCGGGCGGGATGAAGAAGCGCGCTGGGCTGGCGCGGGCGCTGGCGCTTGATCCCGACCTGCTGTTCCTCGACGAACCCACGGCCGGGCTTGATCCCATCGGCGCGGCCGCCTTCGACGACCAGACGCGCAAATTGCAGCAGACGCTGGGCCTCACCGTCTTCCTCATCACCCATGATCTCGACACGCTCTATTCGATCTGCGACCGGGTGGCGGTGCTGGCGGACAGGAAGGTGACGGCGGTCGGCACCATCGATGAGCTGCTGGCGACCGATCATCCGTGGATTCAGGAATATTTCAACGGCCCGCGCGGGCGCGCTGCGACGGCGGCGGTCGCTCGCGAAAAGGACAAGAGGCGATAGGATATGGAAACCCGCTCCAACCATGTGCTGGTGGGCACGGTCACGCTGCTGCTGCTGGCGGCGATCATGATCGCGGCTTTCTGGTTCTCGCGCCTCTCCCAGGGCGACAATATGGAATATGACATCTTCTTCAAACAGTCGGTCAACGGCCTCGCCAAGGGATCGAGCGTCAACTATTCCGGCGTCCCGTCCGGTCAGGTCGAGAAGATCGAGCTGTGGAAGCGCGATCCCAGCTTCGTGAAGGTGCGCATTTCGGTGAAGGAAGGGACGCCGATCCTGCAAGGGACCACCGCGACCATTGCCGGGGTGGGCTTTACCGGCGTGTCGGAAATCGTGCTGGACGGCGCGGTCAAGGGCGCGCCGCCGATCACCTGCCCGGCGGAAAACCCCCTCGCCTCCTGCCCCGATGGCGTACCGGTGATCCCGACCAAGCCGGGCGCACTGGGCGAGCTGCTCAACAATGCGCCGCAGTTGCTGGAGCGGCTGTCGACGCTGACCGAGCGGCTGACGGAATTGCTGAACGACAAGAATCAGCAGTCCATCGCCGGCATATTGGCCAATGTGGAGCGGATTTCCGGCTCGCTGGCCGACCGCAGCCCCGAAATCGCGGCAACGCTGGCCGAGGCGCGCATCGCCGTGCAGCGCACCGGCATCGCGGCGGAGCAGATCGGCAAGCTGGCCGCGTCCACCGACGCCATGGTCAATGATGAGGGCCGCCCGCTGCTGGCCGACCTGCGCAAGAGCATCCAGTCGGCCACGCGCAGCATCGACACGCTCGACAAGACCATCGCGGAGGCGCAGCCGGGCGTCCACGCCTTCAGCAACCAGACCATGCCGGAGGTGAACCAGTTGGTCCGCGACCTGCGCGAAATGTCGCGCTCCTTCCGCGGCGTGGCGGAAAAACTGGATCAGCAGGGCGCGGGATCGATCGTCGGATCGCCCAAATTGCCTGATTACAAGCGATAAGAGGGACATGATGATGTTTCACAGGAAACTTGGCCTGATGCCCGTGGCCCTCGGCGCATCGATGCTGGCCGGCTGCGTGTCCTTTGGCGGCAAGCCGCCCGAACGGCTGCTGTCGCTCAACGCCGCGCAGAAGGTCGCCCCGGGCACGTTGCGCAGCGCATCGGCGGGCGCATCCATCACGGTGGCCGATCCCGAAGCGCCCAAGATGCTGGATACGGTGCGGGTGCCGGTGATTACCTCCCCCACGTCGGTCGCCTATGTGACGAAGGTGCAATGGGCGGACACGCCGCGCCACCTGTTCCAGAAGCTGCTGGGCGAAACCATCGCCGCCACCAGCAACCGCATCGTGCTCGACCCCGGCCAATATTCCGCCGACGCCGGGCAGCGGCTGATGGGCGAGCTGGTCGATTTCGGCGTGGATGAGGCGAGCAACAGCGCGGTCGTGACCTATGACGCGATGCTCACCGGGCCGGGCGGCACGGCCATCGCCAAGCAGCGCTTCACCGCCAGCGCGCCGATCGGGGGCAAGATCGACGCCAGCAGCGTGGGCGCTCCGCTCAATGCCGCTGCGAACAAGGTGGCGGCGGATGTGGCCGCCTGGCTGGCGACTTCGGGAAGGTAGGGCGCCGTTCCTGGCCATCATTCCAGCTTTCGCTGGGGTGACGCGCGGGGTGGAAGGACGTCTTTACTCCAAACTCTTGCTTACCTGCTCCGTCACATCCTTCGACAGTCCCGGCTCAAGCAGGATGCGCTGCAATTCCGCCCGCATCAGCGCAGCGCGTGGTTCATCGAACCGTTTCCAGCGGCCGAGCGGCGGCACCAGCCGGGCGGCGGTCTGGGGGTTCAGCTTGTCGAGCGCGATGATGCAGTCCGCCACCAGACGATAGCCCTTGCCCGACGGGTGATGGAACGCCCATTGATTGCCTGCGAAGGCGCCATAGAGCGCGCGCACCCGGTTGGGATTGGTCAGGGTGAAATCCTTGTGCCTGCCCAGTTCCTCGACCAGATCGACCGTATCGGGATGGAAGGCGAAGGCCTGGGTCTGGAACCATTTGTCCAGCGTCAGCGCATCGTCGCGATAGCGGTTGTAGAAGATGTCGAGCGCCGCTTCCCGTTCCGCGCTGGTGCCGTTCGCCAATGTCGCGAGCGCTGCCTGCCGCTCGGTCATATTGTCGGCCTCGCTGAACTGGCCGAAGGCGACGGTCGGACCATCCACCGCGCCGGAAGCTGCGAGATAGAGCAGCGTCGTGTTGCGCAGCTTCCTGGCGCCCTTGGCGGCTGACGACAGAGCGAAGGCATTGGCCCTGGTCCGGGCGTGAATATCGCGCCAGAGCGGCTCCAGTTCGGCGCCGATGCGCCGTTGCAGCGCATCCCGGGCCGCGTGGATCGCATCGGGATCGACCACCGCCATCTGATCGCCCAGATAGGCTTCGCTCGGCAGGCGGATCGCCTCCGCGACGAAGGCGGGGTCGAGCAGCGGATCGGTGGCGGCGTTGCGGATCGCGGCGATCACCGCATCCTCATCGACCGCCTGCCCGCCGATCCGGCCGACCAGCACATTGACCATGAGTTGCTGCATCGCCTCATAACGGGCGAAGGGATCGTCGTCATGGGCCGAGAGGAAGGCAAGATCGGCCTGGCTGCGATTGGTTTCGACAATGACCGGGGCGGAAAAGCCGCGATTGATCGAAAGGATGGGCGCGGTCGTCCAGCCCTGGAAGGTGAAGCTCTGCCGCGCTTCGGTCAGCATCAGCAGTTCATCGCCCCTGTTCTCACCCGTTTCCGGATCGAACAGAGCCGTGCGTAGCGGGATGGCCATGGGCCGTTTTTCGGGCTGGCCCGGCGTGGGCGGGACCGTCTGCTCCAGCAGCAATGTCACGCTGCGCGCAACCGGGTCGTGGGTCAGCAGGGCGCGGACATGAGGAGTGCCGGCCTGCTCGTACCAGAGGCGGAACTGGCCGAGGTCGATCTCTCCCCCCTCCTCCATCGCGCGCACGAAATCCTCGCAGGTCGCTGCCTCGCCATCATGCCGGTCGAAATAGAGGTCCGTTCCGGCACGGAAGCGCTCCGGACCCAGCATCAGCGCCATCATGCGGATCAGCTCCGCGCCTTTATTGTAGATGGTCGCGGTGTAGAAGTTGCTGATTTCCATATAGGATTCCGGGCGAACCGGATGGGCGAGCGGTCCGCTGTCCTCCTGGAACTGCGCCGCGCGAAGGATGCGGACGTCCTCGATCCGCTTGACCGCATGCGATCCCATGTCGGCGGAGAAATTCTGGTCGCGGAAGACGGTGAAGCCTTCCTTCAGGCTGAGTTGGAACCAGTCGCGGCAGGTGACGCGATTGCCCGACCAGTTGTGGAAATATTCATGCGCCACCACCCCCTCGACGCCGTCATAGTCGATGTCGGTCGCGGTTTCCGGATCGGCCAATATGTAGCGTGAATTGAAGATGTTGAGGCCCTTGTTCTCCATCGCCCCGAAGTTGAAATCGGCAACGGCGACGATGTTGAACACGTCCAGATCATATTCACGGCCATAGACGCGCTCGTCCCAGGCCATGCTGTTCCTGAGCGCCTGCATCGCATGGGCGGTGCGGGGCAGATCCGCTTCCCTGACCCAGATGCCCAGTTGCACCTCCCGCCCGCTCATCGTGACGAAGCGGTCGGCATTGCAGGCAAGGTCGCCGGCGACCAGCGCGAACAGATAGCAGGGCTTGGGAAAGGGATCGTTCCAGCGCGCCCAGTGGCGGCCGCCGGGCAACTCTCCCTGCTCGACGGGATCGCCATTGGCGAGCAGCACCGGGTAGAGCGCCTTGTCCGCCGCCATGCGCACCGAATAGCGCGACAGCACATCGGGCCGGTCGGGGAAGAAGGTGATGCGCCGGAAACCCTCCGCCTCGCATTGCGTACAGAGGAGGCCGCCGCTGGCATAAAGCCCCATCAGTTTGCTGTTGTCCTGAGGCGCAATCTCCACGAGCGTTTCAACTATATGAACGGCGTCGGGAAGCGCGATGACCAGCGCGCCGCTGTCCATCGACCATTGGTCCGCAGCGAGCGGGTTGCCGTCGACCCTGATCTCCAGCGGCAGGAGGCCGTCGCCATCCAGCTTCAGCGGCCGGTCATGATCGCCATTTCGCGTGACCGACAAGGTTGCATGGACGCGCGTTGCAGCGGCGTCGAGATCGAAATCCAGCGCGATGTCGGGAACAAGCCAGTCCGGCGGCCGATAGTCCTCGCGACGGACGATATGGGGCACGGTGAGGGAGGAGGAATTGTCTGCCATGCGTACAGGCTAGGCAGTTGAGGGGGAAAAGACCAGTGGCCGCCGCGCCTAAATGCGTTGGCCACCAGTCCTTTGGCGAAGCTTCAGATACGCTCGCCCGAGAGGCGCTGGCACAGCATGTCCAGTTGGTCGAGCGTCGAATAATGCAGCGAGAGCGTGCCGTTGCCGCCTTGCATATAGTCGATGTCGACCTTCACCCCCAATATGTCGGCAAGATGCTGCTCCAGAGCCGCGATGTCGGGATCGTTTTCCTTCGGGACGGCCGCCCGTCTGCGGCCCGGCGCGTCATCGCCCTTCTTCGCACGGCGCACCAGTTGTTCCGTATCGCGCACCGACAGGCCCTTGGCTTCGACGGTGCGGGCCAGATTTTCGCAGTCCGGCGCGCCGATCAGCGCACGGGCATGGCCCATGCTGAGCTTTTGTTCGATCACCTGCTGCTGGACGGGCGCGGGCAGATCGAGAAGGCGCATCAAGTTCGCGACATGGCTGCGCGACTTGCCGACCAGACGGCCCAGCGCTTCCTGGCTGTGCTGGAACTCCGCGATCAGCTTGCGATAGGCTTCCGCTTCTTCGATCGGGTTGAGGTCTTCGCGCTGGATATTTTCGATAAGGGCGATTTCCAGCGTTTCCGCCTCATCGAAATCGCGCACGATGGCAGGGATGCGGTGAAGCTGGGCGCGTTGGGCCGCGCGCCAGCGGCGCTCGCCCGCGACGATCTGGAAACCGCCGCCATGGGGCCGAACGATGATCGGCTGGATGACGCCCCGCTTGCCGATGCTGTCCGCCAGTTCCTGCAACGCGCCCTCATCGAAATGGCGGCGCGGCTGTTCCGGATGGGGCTGGATCAGCGCGACTTCGATGCTCTGGATCGCCTTGGTGGACGGCGGCGTGGCCGCCGTCGGCGCGACGGGTTCTTCCCGCGCCACGTCTCCCAACAGTGCCGACAGCCCCCGGCCAAGGCCGTGGGGGCGCTTCACCGACTTCATGGCATTTTCGTTATTCAAGCAGCAACCTCCTGCCGGGGCAGGCGCGCGATCAACTCACGCGCCAGACGCATATAGGCTTCCGATCCCGAGCAGCGGAAATCGTAGATCAGGGCCGGCACGCCGTGGCTGGGCGCTTCCGACAGGCGGACATTACGCGGGATGACCGTGGAAAAGACAAGATCGCCCAGACAGGCCCGCACATCGTCCGCAACCTGATCCGTCAGGCGATTGCGGCGGTCGTACATGGTGAGCGCGACGCCCATGATCGACAGGCCGGGATTGAAGCGGCCACGAATCCGTTCCACTGTCTGGAGCAGTTGCGAGAGCCCTTCCAACGCAAAAAATTCACATTGCAGCGGCACGAGCAGCGACTGCGCCGCGACCATGGCGTTGATCGTGAGAAGGCCGAGCGAGGGCGGGCAGTCGATAAGGCAGATGTCCCAACGGCCCGGCTGGGCTTCGGCGAGGACCCTTTCCAGCCGATGGGTCCGTTCCTCATATTCGATCAGTTCGATCTCCGCCCCCGACAGATCCTGTGTCGCGGGAACGATGTCGAGCTTGGGAACCCGCGTGCCGAGAACCGCATCCTCAAGCGCGCAATTGCCAAGAAGCAGATCATAGCTCGACTGGACGCGATCCGATTGGTTGACGCCGAGTCCGGTGGACGCATTGCCCTGAGGATCGAGATCGACCAACAGCACGCGAAGACCAGTGGCCGCCAGACCTGTGGCCAGATTGATGGCGGTCGTGGTTTTTCCGACGCCGCCCTTCTGATTGGCAATGGCAATACGGATCATCCTCGGGCTTTCCTCCTGACGGATCGGACCGCCTCCGCGACGATGATGGCGCTGTCGGCATCGGTCACGCTGCGTTCCACGTGGAACGCACCTTGCCATGATCGAGTCGCCGCCTCCAGTTCATTCTGCGCATTTCGTCCTTTTGGAAGCACCCAAATGGTTTTTTCATCGGCCAGATGATGCGCGGATTCGAGCAGCCGGGGCAGCGGCGCATAGGCGCGGGCGCTGATGATGGCTGCCGCCGAAGCGGGAACGGTCTCCACCCGACCGCCAAAGACCTGGGCATGGGAGAGGCCGAGCTCTGCGATGACGTCGTTCAGAAAGTCGATCCGCTTCCGCCGTGACTCCACCAGTTGGATGGGGCGTTCATGGAGGATCGCAATGACTATGGCCGGCAAGCCGGCACCCGAACCCAGGTCG
This sequence comes from Sphingobium sp. PNB, assembly GCF_019873065.1. NCBI lineage: Bacteria > Pseudomonadati > Pseudomonadota > Alphaproteobacteria > Sphingomonadales > Sphingobiaceae > Sphingobium > Sphingobium sp. PNB. The sequence goes on along the minus strand of NZ_JAINEZ010000004.1, from coordinate 121,681 downwards.
ACCCACCTGCCCTGCCCGGCCTTCGCCGCCAAAGGCAGGAGCTGCGCGGAATCGGCAATGTGCCGTGCCCATATATGGGCGCGGGTCGATTCAGCGATCAGGTTCTGCTGCTCCATCTCCTTCAGAAGGATCGCAACATAGCTCTCCAGCCGCTCCCATGTTCCACGTGAAACATCGAAGCGGGCCTGCAACCATTGCCGTGCTTCTTCTTCCGTCACGCGGCGCGCCGCCTGACGTGAACAAGAAGGGCCGCCAGTGCCGCGGGCGTTATGCCGCGAATGCGTCCCGCCGCCGCAAGCGTGTCCGGCCGCGCCAGATCCAGCCGCTCGATCATTTCCGTCGAGAGCCCGCCGATAGAAGCGAAGTCGAAATCGGCCGGAATGGCGACACGTTCATTGCGGCGCATCTCCGCAATCTCCGCCTCCTGCCTTTCCAGATAGGGCGCATAATGCGCGTCTTCCAGAATCTCGTCGCGCAGGTCGGCGGATGTTCGGGCCAATGCCGGCGCGAGTGCGAAGAGCAGATCCCGCCCCACCTCCGGAAATCTCGCCCATTCGAACAGGGTGCGGCGCGCGCCATCCTGCCGGACGGATGCGCCCGATCTGGCCATTTCGGTGGCCGAGAAGGAACGGCCCAATTCTTCCTCCACGAGCGAACGCTGATGGGCGCGTTCCGCATAATAGTCGGTCCGCTCTTTGCCGAGCACCCCATGATAGATGCCGAGCGGGGCCAATCGGGTGCCCGCATTATCGGCGCGCAGCCGCAACCGATATTCGGCGCGGGCTGTGAGCATGCGATAGGGCTCGGTCACGCCCTGCAGGACCAGATCGTCGATCATCACGCCGATATAGCTGCTGGCCCGATCCAGAATGAGCGGCTCCTCCGCCTTGGCCTTTGCTGCGGCATTGATTCCGGCGATCAGGCCTTGAGCCGCCGCCTCTTCATAACCGGTCGTGCCGTTGATCTGCCCCGCGCAGAAAAGACCGGGGATGGCGCGCACTTCCAAGGTCGCATCCAGGGCGCGGGGATCGATATGGTCGTATTCCACGGCATAGCCGGGCACGACGATTTCGGCCTTTTCCAGACCCGCCATCGACCGCACCATAGACAGTTGCACATCGGCGGGAAGCGAAGTGCTGATCCCGTTGGGATAGACCAGATGGTCGTCCAACCCCTCCGGCTCCAAGAATATCTGATGCCCGTCGCGATCGCCGAAGCGGATCACCTTGTCCTCGATCGATGGGCAGTAACGCGGCCCCCTGCCCTCGATGGCGCCGCTGAACAAAGGCGAACGGCCCAGCCCTTCCCGGATGATCGCATGCGTGCGTTCATTGGTGCGCGTAATGGCGCAGCTCAATTGCGGCAGCGGCCGCCCCGGCGACATGGCGGACATGGTCCATACCGACCCATCGGAAGGCTGCGCCTCAAGCCGCGCCCAATCGATGGTGCGGCCATCGATTCTGGGAGGGGTTCCGGTCTTGAGCCTTCCAACCGGCAGGTCCAGCGCGCGAAGCTGAACCCCCAAAGCCGTCGCAGCCCGCTCTCCGGTACGGCCGCCCGCCTGCGTCTCTTCCCCCCGGAAGAGCTTGCCGCCCAGAAATGTTCCCGTCGCGAGCACCACGGCGGGCGCCTTGAGCATCCGACCATCGGCGAGGGACAATCCGGCGATGGCTCCGCCCGTCAGGATCAATCCGATGGCTTCTCCCTCCACGATCTCCAGTCCAGGCTGGCGGTCGAGGAGGCGGTGAATCTCGGCACGATAGCGTTTGCGATCCGCCTGGATGCGCGGACCCTGAACCGCTGCGCCCTTGCTGCTGTTGAGCATGCGGTAGTGAATGGCAGCGGCGTCGGCAGCACGGGCGATCAAGCCGTCCAGCGCATCGACCTCCCGTACCAGATGGCCTTTGCCCAGACCGCCTATGGCCGGATTGCAGGACATGGCGCCCACCGTCGCTCTGTCGAAGGTCAATAGCGCAACCGAGGCCCCTTTGCGCGCCGCTGCGCCTGCCGCTTCGCAGCCTGCATGGCCGCCGCCGACCACGATCACATCATAGCTTGTTCGCATGCGCGCCCCCTTAACAGAAGTGGGGCGCCCCGGTCAAAACTGTTCCACGTGGAACATGGCTATTTACCGATGCAGAATCCGGCAAACAGGCGGTCGAGCATGTCCTCCGTACCGGCTCGTCCGGTCAACAGGTCTATGGCCTGACGGGCCTGTCGCAACTCCTCCGCCACGATCAGCAGATCGCCCGATGCCTGGGCGGCGCTCAGATGCCCGTGCAATTGCGCCCCGGCTTCCCGCTGCCGCCGGTGCAGGGCATAATCGCCCTCACCCGGCAGGAGAGCGGCGGCGCGTTCGAGCAGAATGGATGTCAGGCGATCCATTCCCTCGCCTGTGACGGCCGAAAGCCGAATACCGGGGCGGTCGATAGCCATGTTCCGGTCGCATTGGGCGGCGACCAATAGGGCGTCCGCGCGGGGAGCCTCCTCCGCCGGACCCAACCAGAGGATGATGTCCGCTGCGTCCAGCGCGCCCCGCGCCCTGTCCATGCCAATGGCTTCGATGGCATCGTCCGTTTCGGCGCGCAGGCCGGCGGTGTCCGTGAAAAGAAAGGCGGTGCCATGCAGCGCGGCCGGTACTTCTATCCGGTCGCGGGTCGTCCCGGCTATGTCCGACACAATCGCCGCCTCCCGCCCGACAAGCCGGTTGAGCAGCGTCGACTTCCCCGCATTGGGCGGGCCTGCCAGAACCACGCGAACGCCGTCGCGCAACCGCTCGGCCGATGGCGCGGCGAGCATGGCTTCGACTTCCCTTGCCAGGCCATGGACGCCCTGGCCGATCCGCGCCTCCATCCCCTGATCGGGCACATCATCCTCATCGGAGAAATCCAGCGCCGCTTCCGTCATGGCGGAAAGATCGAGCAATGTTCGCCGCCATCCCTCCACCCGCCGTGAAAAATGGCCTTCCGCCATCAACAAAGCCGCGCGCCGCTGCTGCTGTGTCTCGGCAGCGAGCAGATCGGACAGCCCCTCCACCGCGTTCAGATCCATGCGGCCATTGGCGAAGGCGCGGCGTGTGAACTCTCCCGCTTCGGCCCGGCGCAATCCTTCAAGCGTGCCCAGCGCCTGATCGACCGCGGCGATGACCGCCCGCCCGCCATGGCAATGCAGTTCGGCCAGGTCCTCGCCGGTCGCCGTATCCGGTCCGGGAAACCACAGGATCAGGGCCCGATCCAATAAGGCGCCGTCGCGGGGGTCGTGCAGCGACGCCAGCCGGGCCCGCCGGGGTGGTGGCAATTGCCCGGCCAGCGCGAGAAGCGCCCGGCCTGCCGCCGGTCCGCTGATCCGCATGACAGCAATGCCGGCAGGGGGCGCGCCGCTCGACAGGGCAAAGATGGTGTCCGTCACGGCGCGCCGTCCCTGGCAGGATCAGCCCGGATTCTTGTCGCCATTCTTGCCCGGCATTCCGGCCAGGCCGATGTCCATCATCTGCTTGAACAGGCGCATTCCGGCATCGCCCAAGGGCGAGAAGCTCTTGAACAGGGTCTCCATCTGCTCGACATTGGCGACGCCGTCGAAGCTGTCGAGCATCGTCTTCACATATTTGTCGTGAATGGGGGTGACATCCGGCAGCCCCAGGAAAGCCCGGGCCTCCGCAGGAGTGCAGTCGACGTCCACGCTTACCTTCATATCCCGCTACCCTTTGCTGCAGCCACCCTTTACAACGCCTCATGCCGCAACAAGGGCGCGCAAGGCAAATTTTTTGACGGCAAGCATGGTTGCACTCCGCCCCGCAACCGCCATTATGCCGGCCATCGACAATGTCAGGAAAAAGGAAAGGATTTCCCATGGCAGCATTCACATCCATCCCCACGCTGGAGGGCGATGCCCGGTTCGATGTCTATGTTGCCCGGCCGCAGGGAACGCCCAAGGCCGCGATCGTGGTGATCCAGGAAATCTTTGGCGTGAACGAGGGGATTCGGCGCAAATGCGATGGCTGGGCGGCGGCCGGCTATCTGGCCCTTTCGCCCGATCTCTTCTGGCGCGAGAAGCCGCATGTCGAACTGGATGCCGACATAGCGGAGGATTTTCAGGCAGCCATCGGCCATATGCAGAAATTCAACCAGGATCAGGGCATTCGCGACATAGAGGCGACGATCAAGGCCGCGCGGGAGGAACTGGGGCAAGGCGGCAAGGTCGGGCTGGTCGGATATTGCCTGGGCGGGCGGCTGGTGTTCATGTCGGCTTGCCGGACCGATGGCGATGCGTTCGTGGCCTATTATGGCGTCGGCATCGACGGCCTGCTGAAGGAACAGCATGCCATCGGCAAGCCGGTGCTGCTGCATGTTCCCACCGCCGACGGCTTCGTTCCGCCCGAGGTGCAGCAGAAGATGCATGAAGGGCTGAAGGACAATCGTCATGTCACCCTGCATGATTATGAGGGGCTGGATCACGGCTTTGCCGCCGAGATGGGCGCGCGCCGCAACGAGGCGGCGGCGCAGCTTGCCGATGGCCGGACCGCGGATTTCTTCGCGGCCCATCTCTGACCGGGAGGCAAAGGCATGACGCAGGCATGGCGGATGGTGGCACGCACGCATGGCGGACCAGAGGTGATCGCGCGGGAAGAGTTCGACCCCGGCCTGCCCGGTGAAGGCGAATTGCTGATCGCGCAGGATGCCGTCGGGTTGAATTTCATCGACACCTATTTTCGCAGCGGCCTTTATCCCGCGCCGTTGCCCACGCCGATCGGCGCGGAAGGTGCGGGCCGTGTCGCCGCCGTCGGTCCGGGCGTCACCGGCTTTGCCGTGGGCGACAAGGTGGGCTGTGCGGTCGGACTGGGCGCCTATGCCACGCATCGGATGGTGCGCGCCGACCAGACGGTGAGGATTCCGGATGCCGTCACCACGCAGGATGCGGCGGCGATGATGCTGAAGGGCATGACCGCCTGCTATCTGGCGGAGGACATCGTCACCCTGGAGGCGGGGCAGTTCGCGCTGGTCCATGCCGCCGCCGGCGGTGTCGGTTCCGTGCTGGTGCCGTGGCTGCGCGACAAGGGCGTGGTGGTGATCGCCCATTGCGGATCGGCGGAAAAGGCGGCGAAGGTGGATGCCGAACATAGCCTTTATGGGAGCTTCGACAGCCTGGCCTCCGCCGTGCGGGAGATCACCGGCGGGCGTGGAGTGGATGTCGTCTATGACGGCGTGGGCAAGGATAGCTGGAGCGCGTCGCTGGCGTCGCTCAAGCGGCGCGGCCTGATGGTGAGCTACGGCAATGCGTCCGGCGCGGTGCCGCCGATCAGCCTGCTCGAACTCAGCCGGGGTGGGTCGCTTTATGTCACCCGCCCGACCCTGTTCGACTATATCGCTACTCCCGAAGAGTTGGCGCGGAAGGCCGAAAGGCTGTTCGACCGCATGGCGCGGGGCGTGGTAAGGACCGTCGTCGGCCAGCGCTTTGCCCTGGCGGATGCCGCCGACGCGCACCGCGCGCTGGAGGCGCGGCAAACCACGGGAAGCACGCTCCTGATCCCCTGACTGCCGCAGGCAGGGCTGGAAGCGGTTTGCATCGGTATCGGTCGGATGACAGTGCACGTCACATCATTGGAAACGCATTGTTTTTAAAGGCGGGCGGCATATTCCGCTCGACCGCACCCCACCGGAATGGCAAGGCGCGGTCGATGAACGCCTTTGCGCCCCTGCTCGCGCCGCTCTGGTTCGCCCAGCTTTTCACCGGCGCCAAATCCTTCGTCGACAATCCGCTGATCGGTTCGACGCGGCTCAATGCGCTGGGGCTGCACGCGGCGCGCGTGCAGGCGGCGCAGGCCATGACGGCCCGGCGCCGCAAACGATTGGCCAATGCCGTCGATCCCGAGCATCGGACGACTTTCGACCGGGACGGTGTCGTGGAAATCCGGGATTTCCTGCCCACAGAAACCTTCCGCGCCCTCCAGGAACAGCTCTTTTCCTACCGCGGACCGGCGCGGGAAATGGTTCAGGGCGACACGATCACGCGGCGGCTGGCGCTGGACCCCGCCGCCCGGCGCGCCATTCCGGCCTTCGAAGCCTTCCGCCGGGATGATCGCTGGCGGGCGCTGTCCCGCTATGTCGCCGGCTTCGACATAGAGCCGCTGCTCTACGTCCAGTCCATCCTGCCGCAGCGGCGCGACGCCGCGCCCGATCCGCAGCTCGCTTTCCATGCCGATACCTTCTATCCGGCGATGAAGGCATGGCTGTTCCTGGAGGACGTGCCGGTCGAAACCGGTCCCTTCGCCTATGTGAAAGGGTCGCACCGGTTGACGCCGCAGCGGCTGGCCTGGGAAAAGCAGCGCAGCCTGAGCGCGCGCGATGGCGATTGCCGTCTTTCCGCCCGAGGATCGCTGCGCATCGATGTCGGCGAACTGGCGGCCTTGGGCCTGCCGCAGCCCAGCATCTATTCAGTGCCCGCCAACACCCTGCTGATCGCCGACACATTCGGCTTTCATGCGCGCAGCCCGGCCAGCACCCCCGCGACGCGGGTCGAGATCTGGGCCTATGGCCGTCGCAACCCGTTCCGGCCGGCCAGGGGATGGGATGTCTGGAGCCTGCCCGGCATTGCCGAGCGCCGGATTCCGCTGCGCTGGTGGCTGGGCGACAAGGCTGCCGGCCTGATCAGGCAGCCATGGCGGCCGGTGGGCATCAAGGGCGCGGCGGACGGTTGATCGGTGCGCTGAAGGGCGCATGGAGCCCTCCTGCCATAACCCGCCGTGTTCCTGCGCAGGCAGGAACCCAGTTCAAACGGCGGGACTGGGTGCCTGCGCAGGAACACGTGGATGCCACCTCTAGACGAAGAGCGTCAATATGCCGACCTGATGGTCGACGATCCCGTCATAGATCATCTTGATCGCGACATAGATGATGACCGCCAGGCCCAGATAGGCGATCCAGCGGAAGCGCTCGATATATTTGGCGATGATGTTCGCGGCGATGCCCATCAGCGCCACGGACAGAATTAGCCCGATGATCAGGATGCCGGGATGATCGCGCGCCGCGCCCGCCACCGCCAGCACATTGTCGAGGCTCATCGAAACGTCAGCGACCGCCACCGCCCAGGCCGCGCCCGCGAAGCTCTTGGCCGGACGCAGGCCGGATATGTCGTCGTCGCCGGTGTCGGGCGTGTCCCCGCCCCGCTTCGGGTGGAGTTCGCGCCACATCTTGAACGCCACCCAGAGCAGCAGCAATCCGCCCGCCAGGATCAGCCCGACGATCTGCATCAGCTGCGTCACCACCAGCGCGAAGCCGATGCGCAGCACCAGCGCGGCGATGATGCCGATCAGGATCACCTTCTTGCGCTGTTCCGCAGGCAGGCCCGCCGCCAAGGCGCCGACGACGATCGCATTGTCCCCCGCCAGCAGAACGTCGATCATCAACACCTGGCCGAAGGCAGCCAGCGCGGCGGGCGAGCCGATATTGCTGAAATCATTGACGATGTGCGCCCAGATGTCGGCGGGTGAGCCGATCCCCTGAGCCGCAGCGGCGGCGGTTGCGAGTAGGTCGATCATGACGGCCTGCTATCCCCTGAAAATATGGCCCAAAACAAAGGGGCCGTCAGACCGGAGTCCGACGGCCCGAAAAATCGCGGCGGCGCGATGGAATGGATGCGCGCCTCCGGCAGAAGCACAACCCATGCCGCGGCTTACTGGTTCATCGAATCGAAGAAATCCTCGTTGGTCTTGGAATCCTTCATCTTGTCGAGCAGGAATTCCATCGCGTCGACCGTGCCCATCTGCATCAGGATACGGCGCAGCACCCACATCTTGGACAGCTTGGCCTTGTCGACCAGCAGCTCTTCCTTGCGGGTGCCCGACTTGCCGACGTCCAGCGCCGGGAAGATGCGCTTGTCCGCCACCTTGCGGTCGAGGACGATTTCCGAGTTGCCGGTGCCCTTGAACTCTTCGAAGATGACTTCGTCCATGCGGCTGCCGGTGTCGATCAGCGCGGTGGCGATGATCGAGAGCGAACCGCCCTCCTCGATATTGCGCGCCGCGCCGAAGAAGCGCTTGGGACGCTGGAGCGCGTTCGCGTCGACGCCGCCGGTCAGCACCTTGCCCGAGGATGGAACGACGGTGTTGTAGGCGCGGCCCAGGCGGGTGATCGAGTCGAGCAGGATCACCACATCTTTCTTATGTTCCACGAGGCGCTTGGCCTTTTCGATCACCATTTCAGCGACCTGGACGTGGCGTTGCGCCGGTTCGTCGAAGGTCGAGGAAACCACCTCCCCCTTCACGCTGCGCTGCATGTCGGTGACTTCTTCGGGGCGTTCGTCGATCAGCAGGACGATCAGGAAGACTTCGGGATGGTTGTCGGTGATCGCCTTGGCGATGTTCTGAAGCAGGACGGTCTTGCCGGTGCGGGGCGGCGCGACGATCAGGGCGCGCTGGCCCTTGCCCTGCGGCGAGACGATGTCGATGACGCGGGCCGACTTGTCCTTGACGGTCGGGTCGGTCGCGTCGAGCGTCAGCTTCTGCGTCGGGTAGAGCGGCGTCAGATTGTCGAAATTGACGCGATGGCGGACGACTTCGGGATCGTCGAAATTGACCGAGATGAGCTTGGTCAGCGCGAAATAACGCTCGCCATCCTTGGGCGCGCGGATTTCGCCTTCCACCGTGTCGCCGGTGCGCAGGCCGAATTTGCGGACCTGGTTGGGCGAGACATAGATGTCGTCGGGACCGGCGAGGAAGTTCGCTTCGGGCGAGCGCAGGAAGCCGAAGCCGTCGGGCAGCACCTCTATCGTACCCTCGCCCATGATCTGCTCGCCATTGTCGGCCTCGACCTTGAGGATCGCGAACATCAGGTCCTGCTTGCGCAGGGTCGACGCGCCTTCGACGCCCAGTTCCTCCGCCATGGTCACGAGTTCGGCGGGCGCTTTTTTCTTGAGATCCTTAAGGTGCATTCGCGTGAAGTCCGATGGAATGAGAGACAAGGAAGGAGAAATGGGGAAGGTCTGCCCGGCAATGACTCGGGGAAACCCGCGCCGGACGGGCGGGATAGAATGTCTGGCGTTTAGCGATCTGCCATAGGCCAAGTCAAGGTGGCTGAGCCGTTCAGTTGAACGGAAATTGCCGATATGCGCCCTGCCGCGAATGAAATGGGATGGGCGGAACCGGGGCGCTCATGCTATACAGGAATAAAATTAGGAGGAACGGGAGATGGGACGCTGGCGCGCCGCTCTGGGCATCGCGATCGCGATCGCCAGTCCTCCCCTTGCGGCGCAGGATCGCCCGGCGCTGGACCCCGAAGAGCCGCCGGCGGTGATCCGCACCATTGCCAGCGACGACGCCCGCATCACCATCCCCATCCAGATCGACGGCAGGGGGCCATGGAATTTCGTGGTCGACACCGGATCGCAGCGCACCGTCATTTCCCGCGCCCTGGCCGAACGGCTTGCGCTGCCGCTGCGGGATCGGGTGACGGTGATCAGCATGACGGGCCGGGCGGAGGTGGACACGGTGGCTGTCCCGCGCCTGGGTTTCGGCAAGACCGTGGTGGACGACATAGAGGCGCCGGTCCTGGAAGGCGAGCATATCGGCGCGCCGGGACTGTTGGGACTGGACGGCCTGCACGCCAAGCGGCTGCTGCTGAATTTCCGCACGGGCCAGATGGAGATCAGCAACAGCAAGCGGAGCTGGCGCGACCCCAATGTGATCGTCGTCGAAGCGCGGCGGCGCCAGGGGCAGCTGATCCTGCTCGATTCCGACGTGAACGGGATGCAGGTCAGCATCATCCTGGACACCGGCACTTCGGTCAGCGTCGGCAATATGGCGCTGATGAACAAGCTGGTGCGCAAGAAGAAGGCGCCCGCGATGAAGCTGGTGACGCTGACCAGCGTGACGGGAGAGACGCTGTCGGGCCAGGCGGGCCTGATCGACCGGGTGCGCATGGGGCAGGTCACGCTGAACGAGATGCCGGTGATGTTCGCGGATGCCCAGCCCTTCGCGGAACTGGAGCTTCAGGACAAGCCCGCGCTGCTGCTCGGCATCGACGCGCTCAAGCTGTTCGACCGGGTGGCGATCGACTTCGGGAGGGGGAAGGTCGACTTCCTGCTGCCGGATACGGGGCTGCTCGACCGGAAACGCTTCGCGACGGCGCGGAGAGCGGCGGGCTAGAGCAGATTCCGATCCGATTGCATCGGCTCGACTGCTCTAAGTTTTTGTTTTGTCGTGTTTTCCGGGTCAGCAGATGATTTAATCTGCTTGGAAAACGCTCTAGGCATGGTCTAAGCGGAAAACCGGTTGGTCCCTTCGACGGGCTCAGGGCGAGACTTTCCGCACCATGCCCTAATGTGGCGCCGGCTGCTGCCGATTGCGGCCCAGCACATTGTCGATCCATTGCTGGTCCAGACGCGGCGGCTGCGGCCGGTCGGCGGGATTGGGCGCCGCCTGCCCGCTATCGTCCGGCTGTTCCTCATCCTCCGGCGGCTGCTGCGCCCGTTCTATGGGAAGGCCGTTTTCATCGACCATCATGCCGCTGTCCGTGCCGCTGTCGGGCTGGCCATAATAGGCCTCCTCATCCGGTTCGAGCTGCCATTCGGGCAGCGTCACCTGCGTTTCGAACTGTTCGACCGGGCGTTTCGCGACGGCGACCTTCATATAGTCGGCAAAGGCATGGGCCGGCGCCCGGCCGCCCTGGAGGACGCCCACGGCGCGGGCGTCGTCGCGGCCCATCCAGACGCCGGTGGTGATGCCGCTGGAAAAGCCCAGGAACCAGCCGTCCTTGTTGCTGCTGGTGGTGCCGGTCTTGCCGGCGACGGGGCGGCCGATCTGCGCGGCTCTGCCGGTGCCGGTGCTGACGGCGGTCTGCATCAGGTCGGTCATCCCCGCCGCGACCCAGGGGGCGACCAGCACCCGGCTGGTGTCGTCCTGATGTTCGTAGAGCAGGCGGCCTTCGGCGGTCGTCACCCGGGTGATGCCATAGGGAGTCACGGCCACGCCCTTGCGCGCGATGGAGGCGAAGGCGCGCGTCATGTCGATCAGGCGCACGTCGGACGTGCCCAGCACCATTGAGGGATGGGTGTTGATCGGCGTGGTGATGCCGAAGCGGCGCGCCATGTCCGCCACGGTGGGGAAGCCGACCTCCACGCCCAGCTTCGCCGCCACGGTGTTGACCGAATAGGCGAAGGCGGTGCGGATATCGATGTCGCCGGAAAAGCGGCCATTGCTGTTGCGCGGCTTCCACCCGTTGATGTCGACCGGACTGTCGGTGACGCCGGTGTCGGGCGTATAGCCCGCCTCCAGCGCCGCCATGTAGACGAAGATCTTCCAGGCGGAACCCGGCTGCCGCGTCGCGGTCGTCGCGCGATTATAGTTGGAGCTCACATAGTCCAGCCCGCCGACCATCGCCCGCACCGCGCCGTCGCGGTCGAGCGAAACCAGCGCGCCCTGCGTGCCGCTGGGCACATTGGCCTGGATCGCCGCGGTGGCCGCCTTCTGCATGTTGAGGTCGATGGTGGTGTAGACCTCCAGCGGCTCATTGGGCTCATCGATCAGCGTGTCGAGCTGCGGCAGCGCCCAGTCGGTGAAGTAGCGGACGCTGTTCTGCGGCGGTTCGGGCGCCATCCTTACATTCTGGAGACCGGCCGAGGCGCGTTCCGCCGCGCTGATCTTGCCATTTTCCTCCATCAGTTCCAGCACCACGCCCGCGCGGCCGATGGCGGCATCGGCGTCGGCGGTCGGGGAATAGCTGGAGGGCGCCTTCACCAGGCCGGCGACGATCGCCGCTTCGGGCAGGTCCAGGCTGGTGGCCGGGTGGCCGAAGAATTTGCGGCTGGCCGCGTCGATGCCATAGGCGCCGCCGCCGAAATAGACCTTGTTGAGATAAAGCTCCAGGATCTGCCGCTTGGAGAATTTGCGCTCCAGCGCGAGGGCCAGCACCATTTCGCGCACCTTGCGGCCCCAGCTGTAGCTGTTGTTGAGGAAGATGTTGCGCGTCACCTGCTGGGTGATGGTGGACGCGCCCTGCCAGCGGCGGCCGCTGCCGCGCCGCTCCAGCGCCACCCAGGCGGCGCGCGCCATGCCGATGGGATCGACGCCGGGGTGCAGATAGTAACGCTTGTCCTCGGTCGAAACCATCGCATCGACCATCACGGTCGGAATCTGGTCGTAGCTCAGCCAGCGGCCGAAGCTGGGGCCCAGCGACACGATGACGCTGCCGTCGGCGGCATGGACGCGGATCATCTGGCCGTTGGGCGAGGATTTCAGCGATTCATAGTCGGGCAGAGACTGATAGGCGATCACCACCGCCACGACGATCGCGACAAGCGCGCTGAGGCCGCCGACGAGGCCGATCTTCAGGCCCCGCACCAGCCATGTCTTCACTTTGCCCCGCGGTTCGCTGCTCTTGCCTGATCGTGCCATGGTTCGCCCGGATATGCGCTAAACGAAAAGGCGGCCAGTGGAAAAGCCGTGCAGGCCGCGCAAAAAAGCCGGAATTTCTCCGTTATGCGCGATTTCGCCTCTGCCGAAATCGCCCGTCATCCTCAAGGGAAGCGACGCTTTACCGGCGATGAACGATCATTCGCCTTCGTCGCGCGGCTTGAAATCGAGCGACGCGCTGTTCATGCAATAGCGCAGGCCGTTGACGCCCGGACCGTCGGGGAAGACATGGCCCAGATGCCCGCCGCAATTCGAACAGCGGACTTCGGTGCGGATCATGCCATGGCTGGTGTCGCGGATTTCGTCGACCGCATCGATGTCGACCGGCGCGGTGAAGCTGGGCCAGCCCGATCCGCTGTCATATTTTTCGTCCGCATCGAACAGTTCGGCGCCGCAGCCCGCGCAGAAATAACGGCCATCGGCCTTGTTGCTGTTATATTTGCCGGTGAAGGCCCGTTCCGTGCCGCCCTCCCGCAGAATATGATATTGTTCGGGGGAAAGGCGCTCGCGCCATTCGGCGTCGGTCAGGTTGAGCTTGTCCATGCCCGGCAATATGGCGGTGGGCGGGCGTGCGATCAAGCGGTTAGCATGATCCGGGTAACGGCGCTCCCGCGGCCGGCGGCAGCGCCCGGGAGAAACCTCTATCGCTCCCGCGCCGCCTGGCGGGCGATGGCGAGCAGTTCGTGCCGGACCATCAGGTCGCCCAGCCCCCTGCCCGACCGGCTGGCGCGCTCCGCCTGGGCGAGCCTGTGGATGACGCGGGCGATGCCGGGCGCGTCCCAGATGCGGACCTGCCGGGTGACGATGCCCTTTTCCTTCCAGAAGACCTGCTTGCCCGCCGCCTCGACCGCGCCTTCCAGCCGGCCGCTGTCATCGAAATCGGTGCGGATATTGGCGAGCAGCATGGCGCGGGCCAGCAGCGGGCGCAGCACCGCCGCCATCGCCGTTCCCGCCTCCGCCAGCCGCCCCAGTTCCCGGTGCATGCCGCGCAGGTCGCCGCCCAGCACGGCATTCACCAGCGGCGCGGCGTCGCTGTCGGGATTGTCGGCGGAAAGGGCGTCCAGCGCCTCCTCCGTCGCTTCGCGCGGGCGGTCCGGCGCCGCGTCGAGATAGAGGATCAGCTTCTCCACCTCCCCGGCCATCAGCGTGCGGTCGCCATTGGCAAGATCGGCGATGCGGCGGCCCAGTTCGGGCGAAAGGCGCAGTCCCCCTTCCCGCGCGATGGCGATGGCGATCTGCTCCGCCTCCCGCGCGTCGGGCTGGTAGGATATGAAGGCCATGGTCTGCTTGTGGTCGAGCGCGAGCTTGAGCAGCTTCGACGTGCCCTTGAGCGCGCCCGCTATGGCGATGACGGGATTGCCCGCCGCCTCCGCCTCCAGCAGGGCGTTGAGGGCGGGCAGCGATTCCTCCCCCATGCCGGTGACGCGAATCCAGCGCTTGTCCCCGAACATGGAGAAGGACGCCGCTTCATCCGCCAGCCGCGCCGGATCGTCGCGCAGCGTCGGTCCGTCCAGGTCGACCCGCTCTGCTTCCGGCCCCATGGCGCGCTCCAGCCGCTTGGCGAGCGCCGTGCTGCCCGCTTCGTCGGGTCCGTAGAGCAGGAAGAAGCGGCAGTCGGCAGGCGGCGCGTCGAGCGCCTTTTCGATCTGGCCGCGATTGGCCTTCAACGGGATTTGTCCCGCGCCGCGAAACGGGCGAGCCGCGCGACGATCTGGTCGGCAATGGTCTGCGACAGGCGTTCCAGGGCGGTGTCTTCCGCCGCGATGGTCGCATATTCGCTGGAGACCACGTCGATGCCGACGTCCGATCCGGCGGTATCGTCCAGAATCTGCGCGCCGGTTGCGCCGTCGATAAGCTGATAGCGCGCCCGCAGGGTCCGCCGCTCGCGCGTGACGGCGGCGTCGGAGCGCAGACCGAAGCCGCTGATATTGTCGTCCAGCTTCACCACCAGCTTGTATCCGGGTCCGGTGCCGCTCATCGCCGCCAGCCGGTCGTTCAGCGCATTACGCACCAGCCAGCCGCCCTTGCCCTCTATCGGCTGCACCTCGACATTGCCCAGCGCCTGCGCGACCGGGCCGTGGCTGCCCCCGCCATAGACCGGGCGCAGGCCGCAGGCGGAGAGGGACAGGGCGACGAAGAGCAATGGCCAGAGCTTCATAAGACCTACCCTTAACCGTTCGCCCTGAGCTTGTCGAAGGGCCGTTCTTCCCCAAAGAGAAGTAAAGGGCTTCGACAGGCTCAGCCCGAACGGATGTTGTCAGATAACCAAATTCACCAGACGATCCGGCACCACGATCACCTTCCTGGGCGTCGCGCCGTCCAGCGTCCGCACCACATTGGGCGCGGCGAGCGCCAGACGTTCCAGCTCGTCCCTGGAAGTGCCCTTGGGAACGGTGATGGTGTCGCGCAGCTTGCCCATCACCTGGCAGGCGATGGTGACTTCATCCTCGACCAGTAATGCCGGATCGACCGCCGGCCAGGCCGCGTCCGCGATCAGACCTTCCTCACCCATGTCGGCCCATGCCTCTTCGGCCAGATGGGGGGTCATTGGCGCGACCAGCAAAGCCAGCGCCCGGATCGCCCCGCTGCGGCTGGCCGAGGGCTTGGCCTTTTCGACTGCATTGGTGAGTTCGTAGATCTTCGCCACCGCCTTGTTGAAGGACAGCGCCTCAATGTCCTTCGCCACGCCGTCGATGGTCTGGTGCAGCTTGCGGTCGAGCGTCTTGTCCTGCCCCTCTGCCGCCTTGTCGGCTTCCCCGAACAGCCGCCACAGGCGGTTGACGAAGCGCCAGGAGCCTTCGATGCCCGCCTCTGTCCAGGGCAGGTCGCGCTCCGGCGGGCTGTCGGACAGCATGAACCAGCGCACCGCGTCCGCGCCATATTGGGCGATGATGTCGTCCGGATCGACGACATTCTTCTTGGACTTGGACATTTTCTCGACGCGGCCGACGGTGACTTCACTATCGGTCCCGACAAGGAAGCATTTGCCATCCCGGCGTTCGACCTCACCGGGCGAAACCCAAACCTCTGCAGCATGCATTTCCGGCTGCGAGCCATCATAGTCGGCAGGAACCGGGAGAGGGACAGCCGCCTTGTAGGTCTCATGCGTCACCATGCCCTGGGTGAAGAGGCCGGTGAACGGTTCGGCAAAGCCGATCTGGCCCATATGCCGGAGCGCGCGGGTCCAGAAACGGGCGTAGAGCAGGTGCAGGATCGCATGTTCCACGCCGCCGATATATTGGCCGACCGGCAGCCATTTCTCGACGGTTTCCCGGTCGAACGGCCTGTCCTTGGGCTGGCTGGCGAAGCGGATGAAATACCAGCTGGAATCCGCGAAGGTGTCCAGCGTGTCGGTCTCGCGCCGCGCCGCCTTGCCGCATTTCGGGCAGTCGACATGCTTCCAGGTCGGATGCCGGTCCAGCGGATTGCCGGGAATGTCGAAGCTGACGTCTTCGGGCAGGACCACGGGAAGCTGGTCCTTGGGCACGCCCACGGGGCCGCAATCCTCGCAATGGATGACGGGGATCGGCGTGCCCCAATAGCGCTGGCGCGAGACGCCCCAGTCGCGCAGGCGGAAGACGGTGGTGCCGGTGCCCCAGCCGCCCTCTTCGGCGCGGCGGATGACTTGCGCCTTCGCCTCCTCGACGCCCAGGCCATTGAGGAAGTCGGAATTCACCAGCCTGCCGGGGCCGACATAGGCCTCGTCGCCAATGCCCTTGGCTTCGTCGCCTTCGGCGGCGACGACGCGCTCGACCGGCAGCATATATTTGCGCGCGAAGTCGAGGTCGCGCTGGTCATGGCCCGGAACCGCCATGACGGCGCCGGTGCCATAGTCCATCAGCACGAAGTTCGCGACGAACAAGGGCAGCTTGCGACCGGTGAAGGGGTGGATCACCGACCGGCCGGTGTCATAGCCCTTCTTTTCCTGGGTCTCGATCTCGGCGGCGGCGGTGCCGGTCTGGCGGCATTCCTCCGCGAAGGCGGCGAGCGCCGCATCCTTTTCCGCCAAGGCCAGCGCAATCGGATGATCGGCGGCGACGGCCGCGAAGCTGGCGCCGAAAATCGTGTCGGGGCGGGTGGAGAAGACCTCCAGCTCACCGATCCCGCCGACCGGCGCGTCCAGCCTGAAGCGGAATTGCAGGCCGACCGACTTGCCGATCCAGTTTTCCTGCATCAGCTTCACCTTGTCCGGCCACTGGTCGAGCGTCTTCAGGCCCGCCAGCAGATCGTCCGCGAACTGGGTGATCTTGAGGAACCACTGGGACAGCTTGCGCTTTTCGACCGGCGCGCCGGATCGCCAGCCCCTGCCGTCGATCACCTGCTCGTTCGCCAGCACGGTCATGTCGACCGGGTCCCAGTTGACCGCCGATTCCTTGCGATAGACCAGGCCCGCTTCCAGCATGTCCAGGAACAGCGCCTGTTCATGGCCGTAATAGTCCGGCTCGCAGGTCGCCAGTTCCCGGCTCCAGTCCAGCGCGAAGCCCAGCTTCTTGAGTTGCGCGCGCATCGTCGCGATGTTGGAGCGGGTCCAGGCGCCGGGATGCACCTTCTTCTCCATCGCGGCGTTTTCGGCGGGCATGCCGAATGCGTCCCAGCCCATCGGGTGCAGCACCTCATGCCCGGTCATCCGGCGGAAGCGCGCCAGCACGTCGCCCATCGAATAGTTGCGGACATGGCCGATATGGATGCGCCCGGAGGGATAGGGAAACATCTCCAGCACATAGCTGCGCGGCTTGTCGCTGCTGTCGGACGCCTTGAACGTCTGCTTCTCGTCCCAGACGGCCTGCCAGCGGGCATCGGCCTCAAGCGGGTTGAAGCGCCTTTGCATGGATAATCCTTAACTCAAGTGCCGTTCGGGCCGAGCCTGTCGAAGCCCTGCACTTCTCTTCAAGAACATATGGCCCTTCGACAAGCTCAGGGCGAACGGAAATCGACGCCGCGATCAGCCCGCAATCGCCATGCGGCGCAGGTCGCGGGCCTTGGTCAGGATGATCTCTTCCAGCTTCTGCACGGTCGCGGCCTGCACCGGCACGTCGACCCACTGGCCGCCCTGGCTGACCTGGCGGCTGGCGGCGACGCGCAGCGCATCGGCGCGCAGATCCTGGTCGAGGATCGATACGGTCAGCTTCATCCGCTCATTGGGGCTGTTCGGATTGGCGTACCAGTCGGTGACGATCACGCCGCCGTTCGAATCCGTCTGGACCATGGGCATGAAGGACAGGGTGTCGAGGCTGGCGCGCCACAGATAGGCGTTGACGCCAATGGTCGTCACCTTCGATGCGGCGAGATCCGCCTTCGGGCGGTCCTTGGCGCCGCCCCCGCAGGCGGCGAGCGGCAGAAGTGCAGCCAGCAGCAGACCGGCGGAAAGGCGCGAAGAAAGGCGGCGGACCATCATTATTGTCCCATCAAACGAGTAAACGCCCCGCTTCTATAGAGGACCGGCGGCAATGGGCAAGGGGGACTCCGGGACGGCGCGACGACGACCCACCGTGCAACCGGGGCGAGTCCTGTGTGTTCCGTGCAACAGCTCCGACAAAAAACCGGTGGCGCTCTACCAATTCCAGAGCCTTGCGTATATGAAGGACCATAGAAAAGTAGTCGGCGGGGAAGAGATTCGGAACATGCGCCTGAAAAGGGGACATATAGCGTTGGCAGGCTCGGCGGTCGCCGTGGCCGGCTTCATGCTGTCCCCTGCCATCGGGGCGGCCACCGACCTTGTCCGCATGCGTGCCGAAACGCCGGTTTCGCTGGGTGCGCTGGGCAGCATCTCCTCCTTCACGCCGACGACCAAGGACCCGCGCCTGGCGGCGGCCTATGCGAAGATCGCCGCGTCCGCGAGTCGCCAGAATTTCCGCTTCACCCCGACCAGCGGGTCGCTGAGCGGTCAGCGCTCGGTCACCGTCATGGTGCGCGCCGCCGACCTGAACGATCGCGTCGCGATCAGCCGGACGCTGGACCCGGTGAGCATCGCGCCCGTCGCCTTCAGCCTGAACAGCGCGCATAACTGGCGCAAGTTCGCCCTGCCCGAAGCGGTGGGCCGCAAGGAACTGGACCCGGTCGCCGTCGAGCCGATGGCGGGGGCCAGGAATTTCTCGCTGGATCAGGGCCGCAAGGACCGTTTCAGCACCAAGGTGCTGATCGAGAGCCGCCGCGAGCCGGCCGCGACGATCCGCAACCCCAGCGCGGACAAGGATTATTCGCTGGATCTAGCCAGTTCCTATTCGCTGACGCGCAATCTGAACGTCACCGCGGGCATTCGCTATAATAACAGCTTTGCCGGACGCCTGACGCCGATGACCGACGACCGGCAGGATGCGCAGGCCGTCTATCTGGGCACGATCTTCAAATTCTAAAACGGCTTGAGGGGCGAGGTTGAGCGGCATCATGCCTGCCTCGGCTTCTGTCTTGTCCAGCGTTGGTCCTGTCCAGGCCGAACCATGGTCCGGGGCGGGAGCATGTCCCGCTTCCATCCGGCAGAAAGACCTGAGCGCCCTGTGTCGCCCGGCAACCGGGGGCTTTAGAGCCAATCGACATTCAGCCCTGACGGCCTGCAAATGGCGCTTTTCCGTGCTTCCGGTGCTCACCTACTTTGAGTAGGCTGCGCTCCGGGTCACGGAAAAACACCATTTTACCTTCGGTGGCCTTCGGCTCGGCTCGTCATCTTCTGAATGTCGATTGGCTCTACGGTTCGCCTTGATCGTCCCGCAAGCCGCCGCAGCCGTTCAGCGTTCCCTCGCCAAAGGCCACCGCCACGCGGTCGGACCAGACCGCATCGCTCATGCCGTCGCTGCACGGCCCTTCGGTTACGGTCATTGAAAAGCCCTCGCCGAGGAAACGGACAGCCCGCCGGTCGTCGTTCCGGGATATGGCGTAGCGGACGGGCGCCCTGTCCGGGCGCTCCAGCACGGCGGTCGATCCCTTTACCGTCACGGCCCAGAAAGGCTCGGTCCCGATCGCCCGATAACCATCGTCCACAGCATGCTTAACGCCGGGAGAGCTGACCGGCGGGCTCTCCTTCGTCCCACGTGCCTCTGTTCCACGTGGAACCAGTTTGGAAATATTTTCAGGGCCTTGGCCTGGCGCTGGGTCCGGCGTCCCGATCGGTGCGGAGGCGTGAGGCTGCGCGCCGTTGGCCGTGGGCATTTCGTCGCCGCCACACCCCGCCAGCGCACACAGGACCAGCGGCAGGAATCGTCTCACGCCTTGCCGACCTCATCCCGCCGGAAGCAATCCAACGCATGATCGTTCACCATCCCGATCGCCTGCATCCATGCATAGACGATGGTGGGGCCCACAAATTTGAAGCCGCGCTTCTTGAGATCCCGGGAAATCTCTTCCGAAAGGTCGGTTCTGGCCGGGAAGGTCAGGCCATCGTTCCGGATCGGCTCGCCCCCGACGAAATTCCAGACATAGGCGGAGAAATCCTCGCCCCGTTCCCGCATATCGCAGAAAATCCGCGCGCCCCCGATCGTCGCTTCGATCTTCGCCCGCGCCCGGATGATGCCGGGGTCGCCCATCAAACGTTCGACATCGGCCCCGCCGAAGCGCGCAACCTTGTCCGGATCGAACCCCGCAAAGGCGGCGCGGAACGTCTCCCGCTTGCGCAATATGGTGATCCAGCTGAGGCCCGCCTGAAAGCCCTCCAGCATCAGCGTTTCCCAGAGCATCCGCGGATCGCGTTCCGGAACGCCCCATTCGCTGTCATGATAGGCGCAATAAAGCGGGTCCGATCCAGCCCAACCGCAACGGACCCGCTCCATCGGATCAGACGTCCAGATTGGCGACGTTCAGCGCATTGTCCTGGATGAACTCGCGCCGCGGTTCGACCACATCGCCCATCAGCCGCGTGAAAATCTCGTCGGCAACGTCCGCCTGCTCGACCTCCACCCGCAGCATGGAGCGATTATCGGGGTCCAGCGTGGTTTCCCAAAGCTGTTCCGCATTCATCTCGCCAAGGCCCTTGTACCGCTGGATCGCCAGCCCCTTACGCCCGGCAGCGAGGATCGCCTCCAGCAATTCGCTGGGCCGCGTGACCGCCGTCGAACCCTTGGTCGCGACCGGCAGATCGTCATCCCCCGCCTCCTCGGCGGCGGCGGCCGCCTTGGCCGTGACCAGACGGCTGGCGGTGCGATAGCTGTCCGCCTCCTCGGTTGCGATGGCGTGCAGCTTGCGCGCTTCGGCCGACCCGATGAAGCCCGCCTCGATCATGTGATGGTCGGTGACGCCGCGCCACAGCCGCTCGAAATGGAAGCCGCCCTCCTCCGCGATCCGGCCGGTCCACCTGCCCTCTTCGTCCTGCGCATCCATCCAGCGGACGGTGTTCGTCAACCGTTCGGCCTGCGCGTCATGGCTGAGTTCCGGATCGAGCGCGCCGTTGATCGCCAGCGCTTCGATGATCGCGGGATTGTAGCGGCGCGGCACATAGCGCATCACCGCCCGCATCCGCCGGCCATGCTCGATCAAGTGGCGCAGGTCTTCGCCAGACCGCATGCCGCCGGTCGTTTCCAGCGCCATGGATTCGACGCCATTGTCGACCAGATACTGCTCCAGCGCGGCTTCGTTCTTGAGATACACCTCCGACCGGCCGCGCGTCGCCTTGTAGAGCGGCGGCTGGGCGATAAAGAGATGCCCCGCCTCGATGATCTGCGGCATCTGGCGGTAGAAGAAGGTCAGCAGCAGCGTGCGGATATGCGCGCCGTCGACGTCGGCGTCGGTCATGATGACGATCTTGTGGTAGCGCAGCTTTTCCAGGTTGAAATCGTCGCGGATGCCGGTGCCCATCGCCTGGATCAGCGTGCCGACTTCCTTGGACGACAGCATCCGGTCGAAACGGGCGCGCTCGACGTTCAAAATCTTGCCCTTCAGCGGCAGGATCGCCTGATTGTGCCGGTTGCGCCCCTGCTTGGCCGAACCGCCGGCCGAGTCACCCTCCACCAGGAAGAGTTCGGATTTGGCGGGATCGCGTTCCTGACAGTCGGCCAGCTTGCCGGGCAGCGAGGCGATGTCCATCACCCCCTTGCGCCGGGTGAGTTCGCGCGCCTTCTTCGCGGCTTCGCGGGCGGCGGCGGCGTCGATCACCTTCTGCACGATCATGCGGCCATGCTGGGGATTTTCCTCCAGCCATTCCGCCATCTTGTCGGCCATCAGGCTTTCCAGCGGCTGACGCACTTCGGACGAAACCAGCTTGTCCTTGGTCTGCGAGGAGAATTTGGGATCGGGCAGCTTGACCGACACGATGGCGGTCAGGCCTTCGCGCATATCCTCGCCGGTCAGCGAGACCTTTTCCTTCTTCAACAGGCCGGACTTGTCCGCATAATTGTTGAGCGTCCGGGTCAGCGCAGCGCGGAAGGCGGCAAGGTGGGTGCCGCCGTCCCGTTGCGGGATGTTGTTCGTGAAACAGAGGACATTTTCATAATAGCTGTCGTTCCATTCCAGCGCGACGTCGATGGTGACATCGTCGCGGCTGCCCGAAATCGCGATCGGATCGGGCATCAGCGGCTGCTTGTTGCGGTCCAGCCACTTCACGAAGGCCGCGATGCCGCCCTCGTAGAACAGTTCGATCTCCTTCTTCTCCTCATGCCGCGCATCGATCAGGAACAGCCGCACGCCGGAATTGAGGAAGGCGAGTTCGCGATAGCGATGCTCCAGCTTCTCGAAATCGAATTCGGTGTGGTTCTTGAACGTGCCGCCGTCGCCGGGCACTTTCTCGGTCGAGGGGAGGAAAGTGACCTTCGTCCCTTTCTTGCCCGCGGGCGCGTCCCCGATCACCCTGAGCGGCGCCACCGCGTCGCCATAGGCAAAGCGCATATAATGCTCCTTGCCGTCGCGCCAGATGTTGAGGTCGAGATATTCGCTGAGCGCGTTCACCACGCTGACGCCCACGCCGTGCAGGCCGCCCGACACCTTATAGGCGTTGTCGTCCGACGTGTTCTCGAACTTGCCGCCCGCGTGGAGCTGGGTCATGATGACCTCGGCCGCTGAGACGCCCTCTTCCTTGTGGATGTCGGTGGGGATGCCCCGGCCATTATCCTCCACGCTGACCGATCCGTCGGGATTGAGCGTGATCAGGATGCGGTCGCAATGGCCGGCCAGCGCCTCGTCTATGGCATTGTCGCTGACCTCGAACACCATATGGTGCAGGCCCGAGCCGTCGTCGGTGTCGCCGATATACATGCCGGGCCGCTTCCGCACGGCATCCAGCCCTTTCAGGACCTTGATGCTGTCGGCGCCATAGGCATTGCTGTTGGGGTTGTTCTGACTTTCCTCGCTCATATCCGAGCATATAGGGAAAAGGGCCAGCAAACTAAAGCGAAACATGGCGGCTATCGCCCGCGCCGGGCAGGGTCTATCAGGCGGCTATGCGCATGATCCTGACCCTGGTCCTGATGCTTGCCGCCTGCTCCAAGAGCAGCGACGTGCTGGAGGAACTGCCCAACAGTTCGCTTGCCGGCGCACCGCGGGAGGAGGTGCCGGAAACCCGTCTGGAATCGCGCCTCGTCCGCCCGGTGACCATTGGGGAGGACGGTCCGCGCCTCGACGCCTGCGGCGCCATGGGCCAGGCGGTGCGCGTAGGCGCCGGAGGAGCGGCGGTCCGGGCCGCGCCCTTTTCGGACGCCGGGGAAGTCGCCCGCATGGCGGAGGGCAGCCGCGCGTGGGTCTGCACCCGCAGCCTCGACCAGAAATGGCTGGGCGTCGTTCTGGTCCCCGATCCTCCTGCCGACAATGCCGCGGCCCCGGTGGATTGCGGCGTGTCCGGACCGGTGGATCGCAAGCAGCCCTATGGCGGCCCCTGCCCCAGCGGCTGGGTGTCGAGCGCCGCCATCCGGTTGATCGCGGGTTAGGGGATGCGCCGCCCGCAGGCGGGAGCGGGCGGGCGCGACATCGGCGGTGGTTTTGCTGACGGCAAGGCTGGAGGCTGGCTGCGCTCGCGCCCGCGCCTAACCCCTCCCGCAGGCGGGAGGGGAATGCCTTATGATGGCCGTCGCCACCCGGTCGCTAAATCCCACCCAGATAATCGATCTTGCTCAGCGGCACCCCCGCCTGCCGCAGCAGCGCATAGGCGGTCGAAACATGAAAATAGAAATTGGGCAGCGCAAAGCCCAGCGCATGGCTGCGTCCGGTAAAGCGGAATTCGCCGCGAGGGCCCTTGAGGATCACTTCCGCATCCTCCCGCCCGTCGATCCGCTCGCGAGGCACGGATTCCAGGAAGGCGATGGTCTTGCCGATCCGTTCTTGCAGGTCGGCAAAGCTCTGCTCCGTATCGGGCATGGCAACCGGATCGAGCCCACCGATGCGTGTCACCGCCCCCTTGGCGCTGTCGCTGGCATATTGCACCTGTCCGGTGAGCGGAGCCATGTCCCCGATCAGGCGCGCCTGCGTCAGCGTCAGTGGATCGATGCCCTTTTCTTCCGCATGGGCGGCGCCCTTCTCCAGAATGGCGGAAAGGTTGCGCAGCCCGCGGATGAAGACGGGAACGGTCAGGTCGTACAGGTCGGTCGCCACCAGGCTCTCCTCATGATCGTGAGGCGCCTAGATATGGCGTGGATCGCTACAGTCGATACCCGCGCGAAATAAAAGGACCGGCCGGCGGACTCCATGCCGGCCGGTCAGGGGGCAACCGGATCAGCCAAGCGCGGGGCGTTCGCGCGGGACAATGGTGAAAAAGGGCAAGGCATGGTGCACGATCCACCCGATCGTCGCCGCATAGAGCAGGGTGCCGAGGCCCACCGTGCCGCCCAGCAGCCAGCCGACCGCCAGCACGCCGATCTCGATACCGGTGCGGACCCATTTGACCGGCAATCCGGTCCGGCGGCAGAAGCCCGTCATCAACCCGTCGCGCGGGCCCGGGCCCAATCCCGCGCCGATATAGGCGCCACCCGCAATGCCGTTGAGGACGATCCCCGCCGCCAACCAGGCGAAGCGCATGGCATAGCCCTCCGGCGTGGGCAGGATCATCAGGCTGAGGTCCACCGCCGTGCCGATCACCGCAATGTTGCAGACCGTGCCGATACCGGGCCGCTGACGCAGCGGCCACCAGAGCAACAGCACGATCGCCCCGACCAGATTGACCGTCATGCCGAAACTCAGACCCAGGCGCGGCGCCAATCCCTGGTGCAGCACGTCCCAGGGATCGAGCCCCAGATCGGCGCGCAGCATCAGGGCCATGGAGAAGCCATAAAGGCCAAGACCCCAGAAAAGCTGGAAAAGGCGGCGGTGCATCATCATGGCGGTTGAAATCACCCGAAATGGCCTTTTACAAAATGGCCATTATTGGGTAAGTGGCCTCCTCCCTTTCCGGATTGGAACCTATGGTCATGTCCACTTCCCTGTTGCGGCCGCCTTCCCTGCTTCGCCTGCTGGGCGCCTGGCGCGCCGAAGACAGCGCGGAGCCCGCCTATCGCCAATTGGCGCAGGCGCTGCGGATGCTGGTGCTGGATGGGCGCGTCGGCCTGAACGTCCGCCTGCCCGGGGAACGGGAACTGGCCGCCGCGCTGGGCCTCAGCCGCACGACCATCGCCGCCGCCTTCGACCGGCTGCGCGACGAAGGCTTTCTGGAAAGCCGGCAGGGATCGGGCAGCGTCACCCGCCTGCCGCCCGGCCGGATGGAACAGGCCCTGCCGGAAATCGACATGATCGACGGCGGCAATATCCTGAACTGGACCCATGCCGCATTGCCGGCCGCGCCGGGCGTGGGCCGCGCCTATCAGGTCGCGGTGGAGGCCCTGCCCGCCTTTCTGGGCGAGCTGGGGTACGACCCTTTGGGCCTGCCGCCGCTGCGCCGGGCGATCGCCGCCTATTATGAGCGGCGGGGATGTCCCACCAGTCCGGACCAGATCATCGTCACCAACGGCGCGCAGCAGGGATTTTCGCTGTTGCTCCACTGGCTGGCGGGACCGGGCGACCGGGCGGTGATCGACCATCCCACCTATCACAATGCGATCCAGGCCTTGCAGCGCGCCCATGTCGTGCCGGTGCCTGTCGGCCTGCCCGCGCAGGGATGGGACATCGACGCGATGGAAGCGGCCTTCCGCCAGACCAGTCCGCGCTTCGCCTATATCATCGCGGATTTCCACAATCCGACGGGGCGCAGCATGGACCCGGGCACCCGCCGCGCGCTGGTGGCCGCAGCGACGCGCAGCCATATGCCGCTGATCATCGACGAGACCATGGCGGCGATGGGACTAGACAATATGCCGCCGCCGCCGGTCGCGGTGCATGATCCTTCCGGGCGGCAGGTCATCACCCTAGGTTCGGCCAGCAAGATCTTCTGGGGTGGGCTACGCGTCGGCTGGATTCGCGCCGATCCGCAGACCGTCGCGGCGCTGGGACGGCTGCGCACGACGATGGACATGGCGAGCCCGGTGGTGGAGCAGCTTGCCGTCGCGCATCTGATCGATAGCGATGAAGGGCTTGGCCCGCGGGCGGCGATCCTGCGGGGGCGTCGCGATCATCTGCTGGGGCTGATCGAACGACACCTGCCGCACTGGCGTGCCGAATCCCCTGCCGGCGGCCTGTCGCTCTGGGCGGAACTGCCGCGCGGCGAGGCGACGGCGCTGGCCGCCATTGCCGAGAGTCATGGCGTGCGTGTCGCGCCTGGGCCGCGCTTCGGCGTGAGCGGGGCATTCGAGCGCTTCCTCCGCCTGCCCTTCACCTTATCGGAGGAGCAACTGACCGCTGGCGTCGAGCGGTTGGCGGAAGCCGATGCGCGGCTTCACGCCCGCATGCCTCGCGGCCGCGATTCCCTGGCGGCGGCGTTGGAGGCGGATCGGTTGATCTGAACGCTGGCGGATATGGTCATGAACTGCCATCGGCGCGGCATGCTCCTGCGGAGGAATCCGCAGGAGACAAGTGGCTTGCGAGAGTAAGGTGCGGCCTTTGGATGGCCCGCCCTTACCGCCGTCACCGGCCCGACAGGCCATCGATGGCGGCCCAGCCGGAAGCGCCGATTGCCTTCAGCATATGCCGATGCGCCGCGTTCACCCCGCCCAGGGCGATTACCGGCATCGGGGCGAGCCGGGCCAGGGCGGCGAAGCCCGCTCGCCCCAATATGGGTGAACCGGGGTGCGAGCGCGTCGGGAAGAGTGGCGAGAGCAGGACGATATTTGCCCCACAGCGCACGGCTTCCGCCATCTCCGGCCCATCATGCACCGGCCTGCTGTGGAGCAGCGCCTTTCCTGCCCGCCGCCGATCACGTCCGTGCCAGCCATCGGCACGCCAGGCCTGCGCCTGTGCCGCCGTGCCGCCCAGCATCAGCACCAGCCGCCGCCTTCGGGCAATCCGGGCGATCCGATCGAACAGGGCGCGCCGCTCCGCCGCGGCCGTGCGATAGTGCCGGAATATGACTCCCGCCTTCCCCTTGGGCAGACGGGCGACAGCAGCCAGCAGGGCGGGCTCCCCGATGCGTTCGTCGGTCATCAACCAGATCGTCGGCAATTTTTTGCGGTGGCGGCGTTGCATGGCCATCGCCTATAGCAGCCGCCATGACGACCGACAGCATCGAAGCCGCAGACCGGCTGGCCGCGAACCGATTGGCCGAGATACACGACGCCATGGGCCGCGCCGCCCGCCTTACCGGCCGCACCGCCGACGACATCACCCTGATCGCCGTGTCGAAGACGCAGGCGGCGGACGCCATCCGCCCGTTGATCGCGGCAGGCCAGCGGGTCTTCGGGGAAAATCGCGTGCAGGAAGCGGAAAGCAAATGGCCTGCCCTGCGGGAGGAGCATGAGGGCCTTCAACTGCACCTCGTCGGTCAGCTCCAGTCGAACAAGGCCGCCGACGCGGTCACCCTGTTCGATGTCATCCATTCGCTCGACCGGCCGTCTATGCTGACGGCGCTGGCCAAGGCCATGGACGCGGCGGACAGGCGGGTGCCCTGCTTCGTGCAGGTCAATATCGGTGCGGAAGCGCAAAAGGGCGGTTGTCCGATTGCCGACGTGCCCGCGTTGATCCGATCGGCCCGGGACGCGGATATTCCGCTGCTGGGCCTGATGTGCGTGCCGCCGGCCGACATCGAACCCGCGCCCTTCTTCGCGCTGCTCGCCAAGATGGCGCGGGAGGAGGGGATGGAACAGCTCTCCATGGGCATGTCGGGGGATTATGAAACCGCGATCATGCTGGGCGCGACGCACATCCGCGTCGGCACGGCCCTGTTCGGGGAGCGCCCTGCCGCTCGCCCGGCACCGGGGAGCGGCAGGGGCATGATCAGAAACTCCCGCGAAGGGTGACGCCGTAGGTGCGGGGATCGCCCAGATAGGCGGAGATCAACTGGTTCGCCATCGGTGCGCCCAGGGCGAACTGGCCGGTGGTCGAGGTGGACGGGCTGCTCGACTGTAGCGGGCTGCTGAAGGCGACTTGGCTATAGTCCTGGTTGAAGATGTTCTGGCCCCAGAATTCAACCGCCCAACGCTGCTGCGGCCCGCGAATGCCGACACGGGCATTGAACACCGCATAGCCGTCCTGCCGCTTTTCGGGGAACAGGTCCGATCCGGTGTTGAAGTCGCTGCTCATGCGCCCGTCGACATAGAAAAGCGCCGACAGGCCGTTGGAGCCGAGCGAAGGCGTCCAGGACGCGCTGACCGTCGTCACGACTTCCGGCGCCTGGGAGTTGATCGAACCCGGCAGCAGGAACAGCGCCGGATCGAGCGGCACCGTTCCGTCGCCGCTGCCGACCAGGCGGTTGGCGAATTTGGCGCGGGCATAGGTGAAGCCCCCCGCGACGCGCACGTTCCGCACCGGGGTTGCCGACAGTTCCAGTTCCACGCCCTGGCTGATCAGGCCGGGTCCCACATCGCCGCCTGCGCAGGTCCGCGCCGCCGTCAGCGCGCCGTCGCAGCCATTGATGTTCTGGACGACGAAGCTGGTGCCGTTGAAGGTGTTCAACTGGAAATTCTTGAACTCCTGCCGGAAGGCGGCGATGTTGGCGCTCCATTTGGGCTGGGTATATTTCAGGCCCACTTCGAACGCATCGACCTTTTCAGCGGCGAAGCGCAGACTGGTGACGTCGGCATTGGTGCGCGGCGCGAACACGGCCGGCACCGCGTTCAGGCCCGTCGATCCGAGCTGAAAGCGGTCGAGATTGTAGCCGCCCGCCTTATAACCCTTCGAATAGCTGCCATAGACCAGCAGTTCGTCGATCGGCTTCCATGACAGGACGGCGGTGCCGGAAAACTCCCCATCGCTGATCTTGTCATTGAGGTCGAGCGCGTTCAGCCCGGTCGATCCGTTGCCGAGACAGCCCAGGGTCAGGATGCCGCCTGCCAGGGCCGCCGCGCTGCCGAGCTGCGCATTGGTCGCGATGGCGGGCAGGCTGGAGGCCTGCAAGGCCGCGCAGGTGGCGTTGTTATTGTTGAGGTCCGCCGAGAAACGCTTGCTCTCATGGGTGTAGCGAAGACCCAGCGTCAGATCGAGCTGCTTCGCGATATGGATGATATTATGGGTGAACAACGCCCAATTCTCGCTCTTCTGATGGTAGAGCGAGGCAATGTCGCCGGTGCCCGAAGGGATCGCCGCCAGCGCGCGGAGACCATTGCCCAGGCCGGTCGAAATCGCCCCGGCCTGCAAGGCTGGAACGCCGGCAAGGACGAGACCGCCGTTGAGCTGCGCCTGCGTGCCGGCGATCAGCGCCTGCGTCGCAAGCCCGCTGCCGCAAGCGGCAAGCTGCGCCGCCGTCAAATTGCTGTTGACGCCTGCCCCCGCCATCAGGCGGCAGGCGGCAAAGCGGCCATAGTCCGCGCCGAAGACGATATTATCCTCCAACGTCAGCTTCTCATGCGCATAATAGCCGCCGACCAGCCAGTCGAGCACATCGTTGAAGGCCGATCCCTGCGCCCTGAGTTCCTGGGTGAAGGTCCTGAACTGGCGATAGGTGTTGGGATCGCGGTAGAGCAGGTCGGCCCCGCTATAGTCGTAATCGCCATAGTCCTGGCTCTTGTAATCGCGATAGGCGGTTATGCTGGTCAGCTTGGCGCCGCCCAGATCATAATTGATCTCGCCCGAAACGCCCCAATCCTTGAGCTTGCTCACATAATTCCGGCCCGCCGTGATGGTGAGGTCGCGGTCATAGGGATCGGCGGCAAAGACGCTGCCCTGCCCCGCCAGAATGGCGGCGATCCGGTTGAAGGGCGCCGTGCTGTAGCCCCCGCCGGCGACCGGACGGCGTTCCCGCGTCTCCATATAGGCGGCGCCGCAGCAGCTTTCGTCGCGATGGGTATAATCCCCGATGAGGCGGATGGAGAGCGCGTCGTTCGGCTCGAACAACGCCTGCCCGCGCAGGAAATAGCGGTCGCGGTCATTGGTTTCCCCGACCTTGGCGCCGCTGGCGTTCACCAGATCGTAGAAGCCGTCGCGCCTGGACCAGACGCCATCCAGGCTCAGCGCCAGCTGATCGCTGATCGGCCCGGTGATGCG
Source organism: Sphingobium sp. PNB (assembly GCF_019873065.1). Classification (NCBI taxonomy): domain Bacteria; kingdom Pseudomonadati; phylum Pseudomonadota; class Alphaproteobacteria; order Sphingomonadales; family Sphingobiaceae; genus Sphingobium; species Sphingobium sp. PNB. The sequence continues at coordinate 91,869 of NZ_JAINEZ010000004.1, read as the reverse complement.
GCCGGCAAGGCGCCAATAATCATAATTGCCGTAAGTGATCTCCGCCTTGCCCGCGAGCTTGAACTCGGGCGCCTTGCTGATGATGTTGATGAGGCCGGCGGAGGCGTTGCGCCCGAACAGCGTGCCCTGGGGACCGCGCAGCACCTCGACCCGCTCGATCTCACCCAGTTCGTTGAGGCCGGCGCCGGTGCGCGAGCGATAGACGCCGTCGATGAACACCGCGACCGAGCTTTCCAGCCCCGGATTGTCGCCCACCGTGCCGATGCCGCGGATGCGGGCAGAGGCATTGGCCTCTGTCCCCGTGGAGGACAGCAGCAGCGAAGGGGCGAGCTGGTTGAGCGCGCGAATATCCGTCGCGCCGCTATTCTGCATCGCCTGCGCCGTCACGGCGGACACGGCGATCGGCACGTCCGACAGCGGGCTCGCGCGCCGGGTCGCGGTGACGATGATGTTGACGCTTTCCGGATCGACCGCGGTTCCACCGTCCTGCGCCCATGCGACCGGAACGCTGCTGCCCAATGCAACGGCACCGGCAGAAATCAGCCAAAGGCTCTTCTTCATGATGATGCTCCCTCTCCTTATCCGCGCGGCTTTGCGTCGCGTCGAATTATTGTCGAACTATGCTGCCACAGCAGGATGAAGGCAAGATATGCCTGCTTTTCAGAGGCTTTGATCCCCCATGGTGACCGGATTCTCATGCACTGTCACTTAAAGGAGACAGCTTAAATTCCGGTTTCCGTTACGTCCGCCTAAGCAATGGGAAAACGCAGCAGCCGGCCGGCGACCGGCACCAGGGCGGCCGCGCCCGATCCCATCACCCGGCGAATCTCGCCATGACCGGCATCGAGACCGCCCGTCAGGGCGCCAAGGGCGGGCAGAATCAATTTGGTCCGCGATCCGACGAAGCAGCGCCGCGACACATGGCGTCCGCGCACGGACAGGCGGAACTTGGGGTGGAAATGCCCTGATATTTCCGGCCGGGGGTCGGCAGGGTCCGCCTCATGCCGCAGCCAGATGCCGTCCACCTGCATGTCCGTGCGACGCGTGCCGCCGGGCGTCCGCGCCATGCCGGCATCGTGATTGCCGGTGATCCAGACCCAGTCTAGCCTGTCCGTCAACACGGCCAGTCTTGCCCGCGCCGCCGGATCGAGCCGGGCCGCGCCATCGGCATCATGAAAACTGTCGCCCAGCGACCAGACGGCCCGCGCGCCCGTCCGTTCCACCAGCATCTCGATCATGTCCAGCGTCGCCTGGCTGTCATGGGGCGGCAGGAACTGCCCGGATCGGGCGAACCAGCTTGCCTTTTCGAAATGCAGGTCGGCCACCAGCAGGGCGGAGCGCGCCGGCCAGAACAGCGCAGCCTCCGCCAACGCCAGAAAATCATGACCCGCGAACGAAAGGGGAACCATGGCCTGCCTATGCCCCCTTGCCCCGCCGCTTTCAAGAGGGCAGCGAAGCGGCTATGGGCGCTGCCATGGAATCCGCTTTCACCATTGCCGCGCTTTACCGTTTCGCGGCCTTCACCGATCCGGAGGCGATTGCCCGCGATTTGCGCCTGCTCTGCGCCGACCTTGGCACCTGCGGCACGCTGATCGTCGCCGGGGAGGGGATCAACGGCACGGTCGCGGGGAGCGAGAGGGCGATTGCGGCGCTGGTCTCGCATATCCGGGCATATCCGGGCTGCGCCGATCTCGACGTCAAATATGCCCATGGCGACAGCCCGCCCTTCGCCCGGATGAAGGTGAAGGTGAAGGCGGAGATCGTGACCCTGGGCGCGGGCGATCTCGACCCGGCGCATCAGGCAGGCAGGCATCTCGATCCGGTGGAATGGAACGCCCTGATAGCCGATCCGGACACGGTCGTGATCGACACGCGCAACGCCTATGAAGTGTCGGTGGGCAGCTTCGAAGGGGCGATCGATCCCGGCACCCGCTCCTTCCGCGATTTCCCGGCCTGGTTCGACGATTTTGCCGAAAAGCTGCGCGAGGAGGGCCGCACGCCGCGCATCGCCATGTTCTGCACCGGCGGCATAAGATGCGAGAAATCGACCGCGCTGGTCAGGGCCCGCGGTTTTGAGGAGGTCTATCATCTGCGCGGCGGCATCCTGCGCTATCTGGAGGAAATGCCCGAAGAGGACAGCCTTTGGCAGGGCGACTGCTATGTGTTCGACGAGCGTGTGGCGGTGGGCCATGGGCTGAAGGCGGGCGATTATGTCACCTGCCGGGCCTGCGGCTTGCCGCATGTGCGGGACGCCGCGCATGATTGCGCGGCGGACGGGTCGGGCGTCTGGCCGCACAGGAACCAGGGCTGAAGGATCAGGGCATAGCGTGACCCCGCCTTCGCAGGAGCAGCTTGCGCTTCATCTGGCCGGCGTTTCGACCAGTTCCGCTATCTCGAACGCATAGCGTTTCCAGCCGCGCATCCGCGCGCCTTCTTCCGCCGCCGTCCGCTTCCTCTTCGCCTCGGCCAGCGAGCGGCTGTGGCCCCAGAAAACCTCCGTCCTGCCGTTCTCCAGTATCGCGACGATGCGCCAATAATGAGTGAAGGCGTCCGCCGTGGGCCCGATGGTCTTCACACATCCGTCCGGCATCGTCGCCGTCAGATAGCGCTTCTTCCTGCCCATGGGCCTGTCACCCGACGAAGCGGTGCAGCGCGGTCCCATGGGCGCGCAGCCAGGCCCGCGCAGGCCGGGGGTCTTCGCCCAATATCCGCTTGTGGGCCACGTGAAAGGCCGGGCTGTGATCCATGTGCAGCAGATGCGCCAGCTCATGCGCCACGGTCGCCCGGCGCACCTCCGGCGGGCAGAGGATCAGCCGCCAGCTATAGCGGATCGCCCCGCTGGAGGCGCAGCTCGCCCAGCGGCTGCGCGGATCGCCAATGCCGACCGACGCCACGATCAGCCCATTGTCCCGCGCCATTTCATGGCTTTCGGTCTCCAGCACGGCCTTCGCCCGCATCTTGAGCCAGCGCAGCACCCGCGACCCAACTGATTCCGCCGCTCCGCCCAGCAGCAACCGGTCGCCCTCCAGCCGGATCGTGCGGGAAGCGCCTTCGACCCAGCAGATGCGCACCTCCCGCCCCTCCAACGGAAAGACGGCGCCGTCGCACAGCATCACCTGCGCTGGCTGCCGCGCCATTTGCGACCGGACCCAGCCCTCATGCTCCTGCGCCCAGCCGAGCGCCCGCTTCAGATTGGCGCGGGTCGGCAGCGAGAGCCGCCACTCCCCCCGCGCTTGGTCCAGCGACAATCGATAGGCCTTGGCCCGCGCCGACCGGCGGACCCGCACCGGAACGGCGATGCCGTCGATCAGGATTTCGGCGTCAGAGCTCTCTGTCGACAAGATGGTTTTCCCAATCGCCGGCGTCGGCTTCCGCAATGGTCCAGCCGCGCACGGATTCCTTTGCCCGGTGCACCGCCTCTCGGTCGCCGCAGATCAGATAGTGCCATTCGGGCAATGGCTTGCCCTCGCCCCGCAGCCGATAGGCGCAGGTGCGCGGCAGCCAGCTTATCGTCTTCACCTTGGCAGGGGTCAGCCGCACGCAATCGGGCACGAAGCGGCGGCGTTCCTTATAATTGGTGCACTGCCCGCTATGCCGGTCCAGCAGGCGGCAGGCGACATTGGTGGGGTAGATGTGCCCCGTATCCTCATCCTCCGCCTTGTGCAGGCAGCATTTGCCGCAGCCGTCGCACAGCGCTTCCCACTCCGCGCGGTCCAGTCTGTCGAGGGGCTTTTCCCAGAAGTCCAACCGTCACTTCACCCATTTTTCGAGGAAGGCCGTCACCCTGACGGGATCGCCCTCATCCACATCCGGCGTTCCCGGATCGTCCACCGGCACCAGCGCGACCGGCGCGCCGCCGCCCCCAAAAAGATAGGGCGTGCGGCTGTGGCTGACCAGATAGCCGCTTGCGCCCTTCGCCTCTTCCTTATTGTAGAGCACGACGAAATCCTTCGCCACCCTGGCGATCTCGTCAGGGGTGCCGGTCAGGCCAACCAGCCGGGGATGGAAGGCCGCGACATAGGTTTTGAGGACGGCGGGCGTGTCCCGATCCGGATCGACGCTGATGAAGATCGGCTGGACCTTTGCGGCGAGCGCTGGTTGGTCCTTCTCGAACTTCGAAAAGCCCTGCATGATCCGTTGCAGGTCGATCGGGCAGACATCGGGGCAATAGGTGTAGCCGAAATAGACCAGGCGATACTTGCCCTTGAAATCGTCCCAGCGGACCTTCTTTCCGTCCTGATCGGTCAGGGTGAAGGGCGCGCCGATGCTGGCCCCGTGCAGATCCCCCTGGGCGCTTTCATCGCCGCTTGATGCATTGCCCCCGGCCCCCATATTACAGGCTGCCAGCAGGGCGGTCAGCGGCAGGGCGAGCGAAATCAGCGCTTTGTTCATGGCGCCGCCAGCCATGCCCTGCTATGGCCCGATTTGCAAATCCCAACGGGGCTATGGACATAATGACAGGACGTTTTCCGGCTTGGATGGGCCTTGGCCGTGCCGCCGCTCTGGCCCTGGCGCTGCTGTCGCCGGTCGCGGCGCAGGCGCAGTTTTCCGACAATTACAATTTTCTGAAGGCGGTCAAGGATGCCGACGGGCAGAAGGTGACCGACCTGATCCAGAAGCCGGGATCGACCGTCATCAACAGCCGCGACGTGACGACGGGCGATACCGCGCTGCATCTGGTCGTCGCCCGGCGGGACAATACATGGCTGACCTTTCTGCTCGCCAAGGGCGCGAACCCGAACCTGACCGACAATAACGGCAACACGCCGCTGATGGACGCGGTGCAGGCCCGGTTCGAGGAAGGCGTGCGCAGCCTGCTGACCTATAATGCGCAGGTGGACAAGGCGAATGGCAGCGGCGAGACGCCGCTGATCCGGGCGGTGCAGCTTCGCGACGTGGCGCTGGTCCGGCTGCTGGTCGCGCAAGGCGCCAATCCCGACAGGCGCGACACGATCGCCGGCATGTCGGCGCGGGACTATGCGGAGCGCGACGCCAGGACGCCGGGGCTGGTGGAAGCGCTGAGCGCTGCGAAGACGAAGACAGCGCCCAAGGGACCGGTGCAGGGGCCGGTGTTCTGATTTTTTTCCTGAAGCGAACATCAGACGATGCGTGTTCCTGCGCAGGAGCACGTATCGCTTAAGGGGAATGTCGCGGGAGACGATCCGTCCCCTCATCGATCTCCACGCAGATCAGACTACCACCCCAGTTCCGCGGCATGATCCGGGTCCGCCAGCGCCGTCAGCCGCCTGGCCGCCCGCCTAGCGAAGCGCAGCGTTTCCGCCTTGCGCCGCGCGGCCGCCAGCGGCTCCATGGGTGCGGGGCGCACCAGTTCGGCGTCATATTGGTCCGCGACGATCAATCCCGTCCGTCCCGGCCATAGCGCCTCGCTCTCGAACAGCGACAGGTCGAAGCCCGACGGCACGGCCCAGAAATAGCGGTCGCAATAATCGAAATAGTCGGGCCATTTCATGTCGCCCAACAGGTCGGCGCGGCTGCACTTGATCTCCACGATGGTGATCCGACCCGCCCCGTCCAGCGCCATGATGTCGGCGCGCCGGCCATTGGGCAGCGGCACTTCCAATATCCCGCTCATGTCATGCCGGAAGAACAGGCGCAGCGTGCCCCGCGCCACGGCCAGAGCCGTGCCGTCCGTGAGGGGCGAACAACTGTCGGAAAGATCGGATTCCATGTCCGGTTCTTAGAACAGGAAGGGAACAAAAGGAAAGGGCCGATTCAGGATCGCCCGAACCGGCCCTTCTTCACCCCCTGCGCGCCCGGCGCGAAACGGTCAGCGATAGAAGACGTGATTGTCTATCGCGGCGAGCTGGCGCTTGCCCCAGCCGGGCGAAACCCGACGGGCGTGGAAATAGAGCGCACCCTCTGCCTTGCTGTCCCAGCTATCGTCCATCGCGATCTGGGCGATGGCAACGGCCTCGCGCCAGCTTTCGCTGCCCAGGCGGATCGACGGCATGCCATTGCCGCGCACGAAGCTGAACTGGCCGGGCTGATAGACGACGCCGCACAGGCTGTCGGCAAAGCGGCCGGACCGGGCGCGATTGATGATGACGCGGGCAACGGCCAACTGGCCTTCCAGGCTTTCGCCCTTGGATTCGAAATAGACGGCGCCGGCCAGGCACTTCATGTCGCCGGAAACATCCTCGGCCGCGCCTTGCGCGTCCACGAGGGCGGCGAGATTGTCGGCCTTTACATCGGCGCTGTCGGAAAGGGGAGCCAGCGGCTGCACGACTTCGCGCGGCGCGGCGAAAGTGACGGCGGGCGTGGCGCCGGCCGGAGCTGCATTCAGCTCATTGCTTCCCGGAAGGGAAAGGACCGACGGAGCCGCCTCGGAAGCGCTCGACATGTCGGCCGCGGTAACCGCCGCTGTGGCGGAAAGGGAAAATGCCGCGAAGATCGCAGCCTTCAGACGAAAACTCATTACAGCTCAAAGTCGTGCGGTTCTTGGCCGGGAACGTCAAAAAACCCCTAAAACACGACGTCCGGCCGCCCCCCGTCTGCGTGTTTACCGCATCCGCCCCCCATGGACGAAAACCGGCAACCTGCGCGTTGAAAGCGTCGGAGGCCTGTGCCCGCGCGCGGAAAATGAGTCAACGATCAACAGATCGTTTCAGCGGCGAACCGTTCCGCATCCGCGATGTCGAGTTCAATGACCCACAGATCGGGGTCCGATCCGCGCCGGCGCGCAAGATATTGAGCCATGGCCTCGACCCCCTTTTCCGGGTCCGGGCCGCAGCGGGTGAGGCGATAGCCGCCCGCATAATCAGGAACGCGTTCGAACAGTCCCTGTTCCCGGCCATTTTCCAGCGCCTGGAGCAGGATCACGCCGCTGACGGCATCGCCCTTCACCAGCACCGTGGCAAAGCCGCCCGCCGCGGCGCAGCGGCGCATCAGGACACCGACCAGCATCGCGCTGGTCAGCCGCGCGTCGGATGGGTCAGCCGGCATAGCCCGGCAGGGAGGAGAGGGGGAATTGCGACCGCATGAAGGTGCCGGTGCCGCGCCCCACCTCCTCGCCGTCGGCGTCGATCAGGCTGGCCTCCGCCACATAGACGCGCCGCTTTCCGCTGATCCAGCGCCCTTCGGCCCGAATCCGGCCCGGCCCGATCGGGCGGGTGAACAGCAGGTTGAAGCTGGTGGTCAGCAGGAAGCGATCGCTGACCAGGCTGTTGGCGGCGTAGAAGGCCGCATCGTCCAGCATCTTGAAATAGACCGTGCCGTGCACCGCGCCGGCCGCATGGAACTGCGTCTCGTCCACGTCGAAATGGATGATCGACCGGCCTTCTTCCGGAATCGTCAGTTCCGACCGGAACAGCCGGTTGATCGGTGCGGAACGGTAGAGGGACTCCAGCGCCCGGAAATGCGCCTGCTCCCCGCTGGGCAAGGCGCTGGCGGCGGAACCCGGATCAGGCAGCGTCACGCGCCTCGCCACCGGCGAGCAGGGCATGGAGCGCCGCCGTCGACTTGGCGCCGCGCAGCCGGGCGATCTGCCCCTCGTCACGCAGGTAGCGCGAAACGCGGGCCAGGGTCTTCAGATGTTCGGCGCCGGAATCCACCGGAGAGAGCAGCGCGAAGACGATGTCGACCGGCGCTTCGTCCACAGCGTCGAAAGGAACCGCCGGATCGAGCAACACCACCACCCCGCACATTTTCTGAAGGCCGGGAATCTTCGCATGGGGAATCGCGACTCCGCCGCCAAAGCCGGTCGAGCCCAGTTTCTCACGCTCCAGCAGCGCCTCCGCCACCGGATCGGCAGCCAGGCCGTAGGCCTGCGCAGCCAAGGCCGCAACCTTCTGAAACAACTGCTTCTTGCCGTTCACCGAAAGGGCGGTGCCCAATGCATCCGGTGCGACGATATCGTTGAAATGAACCATGCCGAATCCCAGCCGAGCCGCGCCCAGCTTCGGAAAAATGACGCAATGCCCGGATCTTTAAAGTCCGGCCCCATAGGCCGCCAGCGGATCGAGGTCAACCGGCGGCCGGGGGAAGGCGATCAGCCCAGGCGGGGCTCTACCCAGCCGATGGTCCCGTCCTGCCGCCGATAGACCATGTTGTACGCCGCCGTTCCGGCATTGACGAACAGCAGCGCATTGGTGTTGCGCAGGTCGAGCATCATCACCGCGTCCGACACGCTGGCTTCGGGAATGTCGACCCGGGTTTCCGCCACGATCAGCGGCGCTTCGGCCGGGTCCTCTTCATCGGCCGGGGACGCGAAAATCGTGTAGCCGGCGCCGTCCAGTTCATCGGCGCCATATCCATTGGCCCGGCTGGCCTCCGCCGCCGCGGCCTGCGCGCTGCGGTCCTTCAGCCGGCGCAGATAGCGGCGTAACTGCTTCTCGATCCGTTCGGCCGCTTGATCGAAGGCAGGATGCGCCTCCTGCGCCTCTCCGGCGCCCTTCAGGATCAGTCCGGTCATGACATGGCAGACGATGTCGCAATGGAAGGCGCCGTGCGGGGCCGGCCGGAATGTGACCTGGGCGGAAAGCGCGCGGGAGAAATATTTCTCGGCCATGGCCTCCAGACGGGTCCAGACATGCTGCTTGAGCGCGTCACCCGTATCGACCTGATGCCCGGAAACACGAATATCCATATGCCTTCTCCTTATTCTTGCCGGACCGCCCGGGATTGGCGACCCGGTTGGCGTGGAGGCCGTGAAGGCAGCCCATCCCGAAGGGACAGCCGTAATCAGGCCTCCTCAAGCCAGAGCGGCTTGTCCAGCGTCGCGACGAACGCTGCATGCCGCTCCAGCTCCTCCGCGCTTGCCGCAAAGACACGCGCGGGACGAACAGGGCGAACCGCGACTTCCGCCGCAAGTTCCATATTTACAACGAGTTTCTCTTCCTCCTGTGCAAGACCGAGGCCGATCTGACGGCCGCCGGTCAGTTCGATGTAAAGCTGGGCCAGCAATTCGGCGTCGAGCAGCGCGCCATGCTTGATGCGATGGCTGCGGTCGATGCCGTAGCGGGTGCAGAGCGCGTCGAGGCTGTGCTTGGCACCGGGGTGAAGCTGCCGGGCGATGGCGACGGTGTCGATCATCCGCTCCATCGACACTTCCGGCAGCTTGCACAGCTTCAGTTCGTGATTGAGGAAGCCGAAGTCGAAGCGCGCATTATGGGCGACCAGATGGCTGTCCTCCAGAAAGGCGAGCAGTTCCTCTACCCCATGGGAAAATAGCGGCTTGTCCTTCAGAAAAGCGTCGGACAGGCCGTGCACCGCCTCGGCCGCGGCCGGCATCGACCGCTGCGGATTATAATAAGCGTGGAAGGTGCGGCCCGTGGGAACCCGGTTGAGGAGTTCGATGCATCCGATCTCGACCAGGCGATCGCCGGAGGCTGGGTCGAATCCCGTCGTTTCGGTGTCGAAAATGATCTCGCGCATCGCCCTCTACAACGACTCTTGCCGGCCAACCTCGCCGGCCCCCTCTTATCGGCCTGTCTTCGCACCAAGGCAAGCGACCAAGCGGCGAACCTGGAAGCGGGTCTCAGCGAAGGTCGTGCCCGTATGGATGATATAGTCGGCCCGCCGCCGCTTTTCAGCATCGGGTGTTTGCAGATGGACAATCCGGCGAAATTTTGCAGCGGTCATGCCGGGCCGGGCCAGAACCCGCTTGCGCTGCTTCCAGGCAGGGGCGGTGACCACGATGACGCCGGCCAGCCGGCGATAGCCATGGGTTTCGAACAGCAGCGGAATGTCCAGCACGACGAACCGGCGCGATCGGTTCCGTTGCAGAAAGGCCTTGCGGCTCTGCTGCACGGCGGGATGGACGATGGCTTCCAGCGCCTTCAATTCCTGGGGATGACCGAAGACCGCCGCCCCCAGCTTCGCCCGGTCGACGCCCTTGGGACCGGTCGTGCCGGGAAAGCGCGCCTCTATCGCCGGCAGCAGCGCGCCGCCCGGCCCCTGCAGGCGATGCACCTCCGCATCGGCGTCGAACAGGGGAACGCCTTCCCGCCGCAACATCCCCGCGACGGCGGACTTTCCCATGCCGATGGAGCCGGTGAGACCGTAGATCTTCATCCCATCATCTTCATGAATCTCAGGCGGCGAGCAGCAGGGCGCGCAATTCCTCGTCCCGTTCGCGCGGCGCCTCCGCATCGAAGAAGATGTCGAAGGCCAGCGCCGCCTGCCCGATCAGCATCTCCAGCCCGTCGAGGGTCTTCAGGCCCCGGATGCGCGCCGCCTTGAGCAACTCCGTCTCCAGCGGCGCATAGACGATGTCATAGACCGTCGCTTCCGGGCCCAGCGGCGAAAGGTCCAGGTCCAGCACCGGCTGGCCCACCATGCCGAGCGAGCTGGTGTTGACGAGCAGGTCCGCCCGGGGGAGCGCATCGGCCATGCCGATCACGCGGCCCCTGACCCCTGCACGGTCGAGCAGCGCCTGACCCTTGGCCGCATCGCGCACCATGACGGTGATGTCCGGCACGCCCAGGCTGGTGAGGGCGAACAGGATCGCCCGCGCCGCGCCGCCCGCCCCCACCAGAACGGCGCTCTGCCCCTTCCACCTGTCGCGCAGCAATGGCTGGAGGAATCCGCCCGCATCCGTATTCGTGCCGATCAGCGGTCCGCCCGTCTCGCTGGCGATGGTGTTCATCGCCCCGATCCGCTCCCGGACGCCGCCCGGATCGTCGGTATAGTCCATCACCGCGATCTTGTGCGGAATGGTGACGTTGCAGCCAAGCCAGTCCGGATCGGCGCGCCGCGCCAGGAAATAGGCGGACAGGCCCTCGCCGGTGACATGGGTCTTCCTGTATTCCGCCTCGATCCCCAGCGCATCGAGCCAGAAATTGTGGATCAGCGGCGACTTGCTGTGTTCGATCGGATCACCGATCACTTCGGCATAGGGGAGCTTGTCGGTCATGTCGCCAGAACGCCCCGGACGCGCAGAAAGTCAAGCAAAGGCAGCAGCGGCAGGCCCTGAATCGCGAACTGGCTGCCTTCGACCCGGCTGAAAAGCTGCGCGCCCGGCCCCTCGATCCGGTAGCAGCCGACGCACCAGCGGCAATTTTCCCAATCGCCGTCCAGATAGGATGTGATGAAAGCGTCCGACAGAGGCCGCACCGTCATCCGCACCCGCTCGACATGCCGCCAGATCGGTTCGCCGTTGAGCGCGATCACCGCCGCGCTGTGGAGATGATGCACCCGCCCGGAAAGCAGCTTCACTATGCGCTCCGCATCGGCGCGGTCGACCGCCTTGTCGATCATCGCGCCGTCATCCAGACTGAGGGTCTGGTCGCAGCCCAGCACCAGCCCGCCCGGCACCCTGCGCGAGACGCGAAGCGCCTTCAGTTCCGCCAGCGCATCGGCCAGTTGCCGCGCATCCAGGCCGTCGGCGCGCAGCGCTTCCTTCGCCGCTTCCTCGTCGACGCCGGGGGACAGCGCCTCGAACGGCACCTGCGCCGCTTCCAGCAGGGCGCGGCGGCTCGCGCTTTGCGATGCCAGCACGATCATGGTCTCATGCTCCTTCCGCCAGCACGCGGTCGTTGAACAGGTTGATGATGGCGGCGGCGGCTTCCTCGATCGACCGGCGGGTCATGTCGATCACCGGCCAGCCATTGTCCGCGAACATGCGCCGGGCGAAGGACAGTTCCTCCTGCACCCGGTCGATGTCGACATAGCTGGTCTCCGGCGCCTGGTTGAGCGACAGCAGGCGATTGCGGCGGATCTGCACCAGCCGTTCCGGGCTGACGGTCAGGCCGACCACCATCGGATGCTTCAGCGAGAACAGGCTGCGCGGCGGCGGCGACTGGATCACCAGCGGGATATTGGCGGTCTTGTACCCGCGATTGGCGAGATAGATGGATGTCGGCGTCTTGGACGCGCGGGAAACGCCGGCCAGCACGATGTCCGCCTCCTCCCAATTTTCATGGCCCACGCCATCGTCATGGGCGATGGTGAACTGGATCGCCTCGATCCGCGCGAAATAGGCCTCGTCCAATATATGCTTGCGCCCCGGACGGTTGCGCGTTTCCTGCCCCAATATGTTGGAGAGGGCGTCGGTCACGCTGTCGAGCGCCGCCACATGGGGCAGGCCGAGCGCCCGGCAGCGCGTCTCCAGCCGACGCCGGAGCTGATGGTTGGAGAGGGTGAACAGCACCAGCCCCGGATTGGCGGCGATCTCCTCCATGATCCGGTCGAGATGGACGTCGGACCGAACCATCGGCCAGAAATGGCGCACCGCCTCGACATTCTCGAACGCGCCGATGGCAGCCTTCGCTATGTTTTCCAGCGTCTCGCCGGTCGAGTCCGAAAGCAGGTGGAGATGGATGCGCGACATGAAGAACATCTCTGTGGGGAGGCTGTGGATAAATCAAGGCATAGCTTGCGGGTGAAATCAGGCGCTTTTCGTCCTCCCCAATTCCGGGAATCTTCTCCACAGCCCGCCAACAGAAGGAAATTTCCACCCACAGCCTGTGGATAACAGGAATAAGCCGGCTGACTCGGACCGGAATCGGCGGCCCTGAGGAGTCAAGTTGTTGGCAAATCGGGGCACAGCGCATAAACCCCGCTGCCAACCGCCCCACTATCTCCATCATCCTTTTGAATCTAAATATAAGAGAGTTTATGACGGGATCCGATGCCGCCCTTTCGAATGACCTGACGGCCAAGCCCTTGCTTTCGGTCCTGAAGGGTGCGCGCCCTGCCGTGCCGCCCATGTGGCTCATGCGTCAGGCGGGCCGTTACCTGCCGGAATATCGCGCCTTGCGGGCGGAAAAGGGCGGATTCCTCGAACTGGTCTATGACAGCGCGGCGGCGGCGGAAGTGACCCTCCAGCCCCTGCGCCGCTTCGGTTTCGACGGCGCGATCCTGTTTTCCGACATATTGATCGTGCCCTATGCCATGGGGCAGGACCTCTGGTTCGAGGCGGGGGAAGGCCCGCGCCTCGCGCCGGTCCTGGCGGAGACGGAGCTGTCGGTCCTGAAACCGGATTTCAGCCGCTTCGAGGCGGTCTATGAGACGGTGCGGCAGGTCAAGGCGGCGCTGGACAGCCATGTGACCTTCCTGGGCTTTGCGGGCAGTCCCTGGACCATCGCGACCTATATGATCGCCGGGCAGGGCAGCAAGGACCAGGGCGCCGCCCGCCGCCTTGCCTACAGCCAGCCGGAAAAATTCGGCGCGATCATCGATGCCATTGCCGATGCCACCGTGGTCTATCTCTCCGGCCAGATCGAGGCGGGCGTGGAGGCCGTGCAGCTGTTCGACAGTTGGGCGGGCAGCCTTGCCCCGCTGGAATTCGACCGCTGGGTGATCCAGCCCAACCGGCGGATCGTGGAGAAGCTGAAGGCGATCCATCCAGAGATTCCGGTGATCGGCTTTCCCAAGGGCGCGGGCGCGAAACTGGCGGATTATGCGGCGGGGACCGGCGTCGATGCGGTGGGCGTGGATGAAACGGTCGACCCGCATTGGGCCGACCGGGCGCTGCCGCAGGGCCTGCCGGTGCAGGGGAATCTCGATCCGCTGGCGCTGATCGCCGGCGGCAGGGCGGTGGAAGAGGCCGTGGACAATATCCGCGCCGCCTTTGCCGGACGGCCGCATATCTTCAACCTGGGCCACGGGATTCTCCCCGACACCCCCATTGATCATGTCGAAGCGCTGATTAGCTATGTGCGCCGGATGCGGTCGTAGCGGGAGACTGAACCATGCCTTATCTGGGAGCAGCCTATTTGTGGGTCAAAGCCGCGCATGTCATCTTCGTCATCTTCCTGATGGCGGGCCTGTTCATGATGCCCCGCTTCTTCGTCTATCACCATCAATGTCCGGTGGGGTCGGACGAGGACAGGAAGTGGATCGACCGGGAAAGGCGGCTGCTCAGGATCATCCTCAATCCGTCTCTCATCCTGGTCTGGGTCTTCGGGCTTATGCTGATGGTCGAGATCGGCGCCTGGCATTTCGGCTGGTTCCACCTGAAGCTGCTCTTCGTGCTGGGCCTGTCGGGCTATCATGGCTGGATCGCGGGCTATGCCAGGAAGCTGGCCAAGGGGCTGCGGCCGCTCAGCGAGAAGCAATTGCGGCTGGTGAACGAGATTCCGGGAATCGCCGCCGCGGTGATCGTGATCGCGGTGATCGTGAAGCCCTTTTGACATGGCCGTCATCCCAGCCAAAGCCGGGATGACGGAAATCAAAGCGGATCGACCGGAATATTGTCGATCAGCCGTGTCTTGCCGAGCTTCGCCGCACCGAGCAGCCTCGCCGGGCGGTCCAGCACCGTCATCGGTTCCAGCGTCACGGCATCGCACAGCGACACATAGTCGATCGGATCGAAACCATGCGCCGCCAGCAGGGCAACGGCCCTGGCAAGGGCGGCCTCGACGGTCGCGCCCTTTTCCATCTGCCGCGCCGCTTCGCCCAAGGCGCGGGGCAGAGCCAGCGCTTCCCTGCGTTCCTCCTCGCTGAGATAGGCGTTGCGGGACGACAGCGCCAAGCCGTCCTCGGCCCGCTGGGTCGGCACCCCGACAAGCTCGATGGGAACGTCCAGATCGCGGACCATCTGCCGGATCACGGCGAGCTGCTGATAATCCTTCTCCCCGAACAGCGCGACATCGGGGCGGACCTGGTTGAACAGCTTCGCCACCACCGTCGCCACGCCGTCGAAATGGCCGGGCCGGGCCGCGCCGTCCAGACCTTCGGTCACGCCCGAGACGGAGATGTTGGTGGCATAGCCCGCCGGGTACATGACGTCCACGCTCGGCGCCCAGAGGATGTCGACTCCGGCCGCCTGCAGCATCTGCGCGTCCTTCGCCTCGCGCCGGGGATAGGCGTCCAGATCCTCGTTCACCCCGAACTGGCGGGGATTGACGAAGATCGACACCGCGACATGCCCGGCATGGCGGCGCGCTTCCTCGACCAGCGCCATATGCCCGTCATGCAGCGCGCCCATGGTGGGCACCAGAGCCAGCGGTTTTCCGTCGCTTTTCAGCGCATCGACGGCGGCACGCAGGGAAGGCAGGTCACGGAGGATTTGCACGACAGGAACGGCTCCGATAAGGGCATCGACAGGGGTATATCCTGCTAAGGCACGACCGGCTGAAACGGTCAAGAATCATTGCGACAATCAACGGGGTTATAAAGGTCCGATGGCGAACGCCCAAACGCACCATATCGTCTTCGCCAATGAGAAGGGCGGAACCGGCAAGTCGACCACCGCCGTGCACACGGCCATCGCGCTGACGGTATTGGGTCACCGGGTCGGCATGATCGACCTGGACCCGCGCCAGCGCACGATCACCCGCTATATGGAGAATCGCGCCGACACCGCGCGCCGCCGCGGCATCGACCTGCCCACCCCGGACTTCGCGGTGTTCCAGGGCGACAGCGTCGAGGCGCTGAACGAACAGGCCGCCGCCATGGCCGAGGGCAAGGATTTCCTGGTCATCGACACGCCCGGCCGCGACGATGACTATGCCCGCCACATGGCCGCCCGCGCCCATACGCTGGTGACGCCGATGAACGACAGCTTCGTCGATTTCGACCTGATCGGGCAGGTGGATGCGGAAACCTTCAAGGTGAAGCGCCTTTCCTTCTATTCCGAACTGATCTTCGAGGCGCGCAAGACCCGGGCCAAGGCCGACGGCGTGACCATCGACTGGGTGGTGCTGCGCAACCGCGTCCAGCATCATGACGCGCGCAACAAGAAGCGCGTCGGAGATGCCCTGATGGAGCTTTCCCGCCGTGTCGGCTTCCGCGTGATTCCCGGCCTTTCGGAGCGCGTGATTTTCCGCGAACTCTTCCCTTCGGGGCTTACGCTGCTGGACAAGGGGCATCTGGGCGAACTGGGCGTCAGCCATATCGCCGCGCGGCAGGAACTGCGCGAGATGGTGTCGGGCCTCGCCCTTCCCTCGCGCGATGAGGTCGCGCCGGTGGATCTGCTCGGCGCGGCCTGATGGGTCTGCTTGCCTTGGCTTTGATCGGGCTTGCCGCCTGGCTTATCTGGACGGGACGACTGCAACGCATGAGCGCGAAGGATGGCATGGCGCTGGGCGCCGCTCTGGTCGGCGCGGTCATGGCGGCCAAGGGCAAGCCGCTGGTCGGCGCGCCGCTGCTGCTGGGCGCCACCCTGTTTTTCTTCGCCAAGAGCCGTCCCGGCAAGGCGAAGGCCCGGTCGGACCAGCCCGCCACCCGGGCCGTTTCCCCTCAGGCGCTGATCGACGCCCGCAAGCTGCTGGGCGTGGGCCCCGATGCGGATGCCAGCGCCATCCGCGCCGCGCATCGCCGCCTCATCGCCTCCGTCCATCCGGACAAGGGTGGTACCGAAGCGCTGGCGGCCCAGATCAACGCTGCCCGCGACCTGCTGATCAGGGAAGCCGCGCGGCGCCACTGAAGCCAAGGGAAGAAGATGCCATGGCCCATCGCTTTCATCCCACGCTGCTGCGCGAATATGACATTCGGGGCGTGGTGGGCCGGACGCTGGGCAAGGGAGATGCCTATGCCGTGGGCCGCAGCTTCGGCACGATCGTCAGGCAGGCGGGCGTCAGACAGGCAGGCGTCGAAAAGGCGGGCGTCAGGCGGGGCGGGGGATCAAGGGTCGCGGTCGGCTATGACGGGCGGCTGAGTTCCCCGGCGCTGGAACAGGCGGTCGTCCAGGGCCTTCAGGATTCCGGCGCCGATGTCGTGCGCATAGGCCTGGGCCCGACGCCCATGCTCTATTATGCCGAAGCGGTCCTGGATGTGGACGGCGGCATTCAGATAACCGGCAGCCACAATCCCCCCGATCATAACGGCTTCAAGCTTGTGCTTCAGCATGAAGCCTTTTTCGGCGCGGCCATCGCGAAGCTGGGAGCGATGGCGGCGGCCGGCGACTGGAGCACCCCCGGAAGCGGAGGCGGGAGCGAAGGCGGGGGCCGGGTCGAGAACGTCGACATCATGGACCGCTATGCCGCCCGGCTGGTGGAGCGGTTCGACGGCGCCGCCTGGCGCATTGGCTGGGATGCCGGCAATGGCGCCGCCGGGCCGGTGGTGGACAAGCTCGTCAAGCTCCTGCCAGGTGAGCATCATGTGCTTTTCACCCAGATAGACGGACATTTTCCCCATCATCACCCCGATCCCACTGTCGAGGCGAATCTGGCGGACCTGAAGGCGCTTGTCCGCTCGAAGAAGCTCGATTTCGGAGTGGCTTTCGACGGCGACGGCGACAGGATCGGCGTGGTCGACGGCCGGGGCCGGGTAATCTGGGGCGACCAGTTGCTGGGCATCTTCGCGGAACTGGTGCTGAAGGACCGGCCGAACGCCACGATCGTCGCGGATGTGAAGGCCAGCCAGGCCCTGTTCGACCGGATTGCCGCGCTCGGCGGGCGACCGTTGATGTGGAAGACCGGCCACAGCCTCATCAAGTCCAAAATGAAGGAGATTGCCGCTCCGCTGGGCGGGGAGATGACCGGGCATCTCTTCTTCGCGGACGATTATTATGGTTTCGACGACGGGCTCTATGCCGCGGTGCGGCTTATCCGGGGGCTGACCCGGCTTGGCCGTAGCGTGACGGCCCTGCGCGATGAGATGCCGGCCATGGTCAATACGCCGGAAATCCGCTTTCCGGTGGAGGATAGCCGCAAGTTCGCCGTGGTGGAGGAAGTCCGCGCCCGATTGCAGGCCTTGGGCGCAAGCGTCGACGAAACCGACGGCCTGCGAGTCGGCTCGCGCGATGGATGGTGGCTGCTGAGGGCCTCCAACACCCAGGATTCGCTCGTGATCCGGGCCGAGGCGAAGGATGAGGAAGGATTGGCGCGCCTGATCGCGGAGATCGATGCGCAACTGGCCGATTCGGGCGTGATTCGGATTTCCGAGGACGATTCCTGATCGAACGGGCAGAAAAAGCGGTCCGTTCGGACCTGCCTTTCCGTTACGGAAATCAGGCTGGAGCATGACAGTTGCATGAAATGCAATCGAACATCAGCTTTTCGCATTTGCGAAAATCATCGCTGCACCGCAAAAGGAAAAGGCCTTTCAGGCATCCTCTCCTAAAACTTTCAAGCCGTCCTCCGGGGCGGCTTTTTTTTCATCCGCTCAGCGCCCTTCTTTTTGCTTTCTGCCGTAGCGTCGTTTCGCATTCCAGCGGCGCAGGATACGGAAACCCCCGCAAATTAGGGCTTTTCGAACGATAATTTAACCATATTGCTAATAAGGCCGTGGCTTCGAGGGGATCATTTTCCGGCTAAAGCCATTTGCCACAGACGAGTTTGAAGAGAGGATTCATCATGCCCTTGCGCCGCCCCATCATTGCCAGTGTCCTGTTGTCGGGCGTATTCGCGGCACCCGTCCCGGCCCTGGCGGGTGGTTTCTACCTGCAGGAACAGGCGCCCAAGGAAACCGGGCGCGCGCTGGCCGGCGCCGGCGCGGCGGCGGACGATCCGTCCACCGTCTATTTCAATCCTGCGGCCATGACGGAACTGTCGGGCATCCAGACCTCGATCGGCGGCATCGCGCTGATGGCCTCCGCGCATCAGGCCAATCGCGGCACCTATCGCACCGTTCCCACCCTGCCGGGCGCGCGGGTGCCGGTTGCGGGCAATGACGGCGGCAATCCGTTCGACAAGGTCATTCCGATCCCCAGTTTCTACGTCACGGCGCAGGCGACCGACCGTCTGTGGCTGGGCCTGGGCGTCAACGCGCCGTTCGGGTTGAAGCTGGATTATGACGACGGCTTCTTCGGCCGCTATGACTCGCTCTACACCAACCTCAAAACCTATAATATCCAGCCCAGCGCTGCCTATAAGCTCAATGACAATTTCTCGATCGGCGGCGGCGTCGACGTGCAATATGTGAAGGCGACGCTGACCAACGCCCTGCCGCAGCTTTCGCCCCTGGCCCCGGCCGACGGCTTCGCGCGGCTGAAGGGCGACGATTGGACGGTCGGCTGGAATGCGGGCCTGTTCTACACCAATGGCGACACCAATGTCGGCGTTTCCTACCGTTCCGGCGTCAAGCACAAGCTGATCGGCACCCAGACCATTTCAGGCCTGCTGGGGCCGATCGCCACGGCCAATGGCGAATTGGATGCGTCCGCCCCGCTGGACCTGCCCGACATCGTCACCGTGGGCTTCATGCACCGACTGACGCCGAAGCTGCGCGCGATGATCAGCGCCCGCTGGTATAACTGGTCGAAGTTCAAGGGCATTGCCATCACCTCCGCCGCCGGCACCAGCAACAAGGAACTGGATTACAAGGACAGCTACAGCGTCAGCCTGGGCGGCGAATATGATGTCAGCCCGGCCTTGACCCTGCGCGCGGGGACGATGTTCGACCGCACGCCGACCAATCCGCAGCACCTGACGACCCGCGTGCCCGATGGCGACCGTTCTTGGCTGACGGCTGGCGCGACCTTCAACATCTCGCCCGCCTTCGCACTGAACGTCAGCTATGCCCATACCTTCGTGGAAAAGGCGAACATCATCCGTCCGGACAGCTATTATCCCGCGCCCGCGACGGTGACGGCGACCACCCTGTCGCGGACCAGCGGCAATGCGGACCAGATCGGCGCTTCGTTGACGGCGCGTTTTTGATGGGAGCGGCACCGGCCCTCACCCCCACCCGACCGCCCAGACATCGTATCCTGATGGGCGGTCGGGTGGGGTGAGGGCCGGTGCGCACGTTTCAGCTTTGCTGAAACGCAAGACAGCTCGCGCTTCTAACCGACGCAATAAATCCCTATAGGGGCTCCATCACCACGGAGCCCCTTTTTCATGTCCGACCATAATCCCGGCCTGCGCCCCTGGCGCGACATCGCCCGCAGGCAATGCCGCCAGATCATGGTCGGCAATGTCCCCGTCGGCGGCGGCGCACCGGTCACGGTGCAGACCATGACCAACACGCCGACCCATGACGTCCGGGCGACCGTCGACCAGATCCGCCGCTGCGAGGAAGTGGGCGTGGACATCATCCGCGTCTCCTGCCCTGACGAGGCGTCGACCGCCGCGCTGAAGCAGATCGTCCGCGCTGCCCGCGTGCCGATCGTCGCGGACATCCATTTCCATTACAAGCGCGCGCTGGAAGCCGCCGATGCGGGCGCGGCTTGCCTGCGCATCAATCCGGGCAATATCGGATCGGAAGCGCGGGTGAAGGAGGTGGTCGACGCAGCCAAGGCCAATGGCTGCTCGATCCGGATCGGCGTCAATGCAGGCAGCCTTGAAAAGGACCTGCTCGAAAAATATGGCGAGCCCTGCCCGGAGGCGCTGGTCGAAAGCGCGCTCGACCATATCAAGCTGCTGCAGGACCAGGATTTCCACGAATATAAGGTGGCGGTGAAGGCGAGCGACGTCTTCCTGGCCGTGGCAGCCTATATGCAACTGGCCGAAGCGGTGGACTGCCCGCTGCATCTGGGCATCACCGAGGCGGGCGGACTGATCGGCGGCACGGTGAAGAGCGCCATCGGCATCGGCAATCTCCTGTGGGCCGGGATCGGCGACACGATCCGCGTTTCCCTTTCCGCCGAGCCGGAAGAGGAAGTGCGCGTGGGTTATGAAATCCTGAAATCGCTTGGCATCCGCACGCGCGGGGTCAAGGTCATCTCCTGCCCGAGTTGTGCGCGGCAGGGCTTCGACGTGATCCGCACGGTGCAGGCGCTGGAGGAACGGCTCCAGCATATCCACACGCCGCTCTCGCTCTCCGTGCTCGGCTGCGTGGTGAACGGCCCCGGCGAGGCGCGGG
This sequence comes from Sphingobium sp. PNB, assembly GCF_019873065.1. NCBI lineage: Bacteria > Pseudomonadati > Pseudomonadota > Alphaproteobacteria > Sphingomonadales > Sphingobiaceae > Sphingobium > Sphingobium sp. PNB. Next base: position 71,220 of record NZ_JAINEZ010000004.1, on the reverse strand, counting down.
AAACCGACATCGGCCTGACCGGCGGCGGCGCGGGCAAGCATATGGTCTATCTGTCCGGCCTCACCGATCATACGGTGCAGGACGAAGGCATGATCGACCATATCGTCGGCCTTGTCGAAGCCAAGGCGGCGGAGATCGAAGCGGCCAGGCTGGAAGACGAAACCACCGACGCCGGCAAGGCGGAAGCGGCGGAATGACCGGCGGCGTTCCCAGCCCGGATGATGCGGCGACTGAACGGAGGGATGCCATGGCCGCTTCCCATCCTGCGACAGCCACGGGTGCATCCGCCGTGGGTGCGTCCGCCCTGGGCGCCGGGGCGATCGGCAGCCTGGCGCTGGGGGCGCTGGCGCTGGGCGCTCTCGCCATCGGTGCGATCGCCATCGGCCGCCTCCGTATCGGCGGGGCGCGCATCGTGCGCCTTCAGATCGACGAACTGGTTGTCGGCCGCGTGATCCGGAAGACACGCGATTGACCGGGCCGATTCACGGCGTTCCGCATCCATAGGCCACGGGATGGGAAGCGACACCGACCGCGCCGCACCGGCGACCGCATTTCCTCTCGCCTTCGCCGTCTGCTGCGTGGGGGTTGCGCTCTTTTCCGTGATGGACGCCGCCATGAAGGGGCTGAGCCTTTCCATCGGCCTGTTCAATGCGCTGTTCTGGCGCGCCGTGGCGGGCAGCCTGCTGGGGCTGGTGCTGATGCTGCTGACCCGGCAGCGCTGGCCCGGTCGCGCCGTGTTGCGGCTGCATATGCTGCGCGGGACGGTGGTGGCGGTGATGGCCAGCCTGTTCTTCTGGGCGATCATGCGGATGCCGCTGGCCGAGGCCATCGCCCTGTCCTTCATCGCGCCGCTGGTCGCGCTGTATCTTGCCGCGCTGCTGCTCAAGGAACGGATCGGGCGGCAGGCCATCGGTGCGTCGCTGCTGGGCCTGGTCGGCGTTGCCGTCATCCTGTCGGGGCGCGTGCGGGGCGATTATGACGCGGATGCGCTGCTGGGCGCGGGTGCGGTACTTGTTTCGGCGGTGCTGTTCGCCTGGAACCTGATCCTCCAGCGGCAACAGGCGCAGCTCGCCTCCCCTATCGAGGTCGCTTTCTTCCAGCATGTCGTGATGCTGGGGGTGTTCGTCCTGTTCGCGGCGCTTGTCCAGGGGATGCCGGTCGTGCCGGCGGCGCCCTCATGGGCGCTGGTGGTGCTGGCCGCGACGCTGGCCTTCACCTCGCTTGCGGCGCTCGCCTGGGCCTATGCGCGGGCGGAGGCGCAGGTGCTGATCCCGGTCGAATATAGCGCCTTCCTCTGGGCCGCGATCATCGGCTGGCTCGCCTTTGGCGAACGGCTGACCCTGACCACGGTGGTCGGCGCGCTGCTGATCGTGCTGGGGTGCCTGATCGCGTCGCGCGCGGGATCGGCCGAACCGCCCCCTTGTCGAACCGTCCGTGGCCTGAAAGGAAAAGCATGTCCGTCACCATTCGCGAGGCCGTGCCATCGGACATCGGCACGATCCACGCCTTCATCCTCGCCCTGGCGGACTATGAGAAACTGTCCCATGAGGTGAAGGCCGACCGCGCCTCGCTCAACAAATATCTGTTCGGGCCGCGCCCAATGGCGGAGGTGCTGATCGCGGAAAATGAGGGGAGGGCGATCGGCTTCGCCCTTTTCTTCCACAATTTCTCGACTTTCGAGGGACGGCCCGGCCTCTATCTGGAGGATCTGTTCGTCGTCCCGGAAGCGCGGGGGCTGGGCGCGGGCAAGGCGCTGCTTTCCCGCCTCGCCCAACTGGCGCTGGAGCGGGATTGCGCGCGGCTGGAATGGTGGGTGCTGGACTGGAACGAACCGTCCATCGCCTTCTACCATTCGCTGGGGGCGCGGCCGATGGACGCATGGACGGTGCAGCGCGTCGACGGCGATGCGCTCAGCGCCCTCGCCTCAGCGCATCCTGCACGCTGACGCCCAGCAGCACGGCGGTGAAGGCCCCCAGGGCGACGATCACGAGGGTCGGATAAAGCGTGGCGATCATGACAAAGTCTCCTTTCGCGGGACTTTTTGCGCCGGTCCGCCGCCCGTCGACATAAGGATTGTTACGGAGTCGGAGAGACGAGCCGATGGGCCGGACTCTTGACGGGGACTCCCCGCTCGGCGCATTGTCCCTGAACGGAACATTTGGGGGACATTGACGCCATGGCTGTCAGCCGCGGAGCCAAACGCACGCCGGAATGGCGCGAAATGCTGAAACGCAGCCTGATCCGCAGCGGTGCGCTGATCGGCGCGATCGCGCTGTTGCTGGCGACCCTGTTCCTCGCGCTGGCGCTGCTCAGCTATCAGCCGAGCGACCCGTCGATGAACACGGTGGCGGGCGACCATGTGCAGAATATCATGCAGGCGCCCGGCGCCTGGGTCGCGGATTTCCTGCTCTGGCTGCTGGGCGTGCCGGTGGCGCTGGTGCTGCCGCTGATGGCGATCACCGCCCGGCGGCTGTGGGGCGATCAGGACATGAGCGGGTGGAAGGCGCAGTTCGGAAAGTGCCTTGCCGGCATCGTCCTGCTCGGCATCGCGCTGGCGCTGTTCCAGACCAATCCGCTGGTCGGCCTGCCCGCCGGATGGGGCGGCATCATCGCGCTGGTGACGGCGCGGGGCGTCATGAGCCTTGCGGCGCAGGCGCCCGCCGCGCAGGGCTGGATCACCGGAATCCTGATCGTCCTGACGCTGATCGCGGGCCTTGTCCTCTGGTATCGCAGCCTGGCGCTGGAAAAGCCGATCATCGCGTTGCGCCGGCCCTCTCTGCCGCGCCTGGCGCTGCCCCGGCCGGCTTTCGCTCTGGCCGGTCCCGCGCCGGTCGTCGACGCGGATGAAGATGACGAGCCGTTCGAGCGCGTCGCAACCCCGCGCAAGACCGTCACCAACGAGCCCAAGCCGCCGATCAACATCCAGACGCCCAAGCCTGCGCCCGTGCAGCGCTCCATGGCGCCGGTCAGCCAGGACGACCTGTTCGGCAACAGCTCCCTGCCTTCGCCGGACCTGCTCAATCCAACCCCCGCGAGCCAGGGACAGAAGATCGACAAGGCCGCGCTGGAACGCAATGCGCGCCTGCTGGAATCGGTGCTCGACGACTTCCATGTGAAGGGCAATATCGTGGAGGTCCGTCCAGGTCCGGTCGTCACCATGTATGAACTGGAACCAGCGCCCGGCATCAAGGCGAGCCGCGTGATCGCGCTGGCGGACGACATTGCGCGCAACATGTCGGCGCTTTCGGCCCGCGTGGCGACGATTCCGGGCCGCACCGTGATCGGCATCGAACTGCCCAATGCGAACCGGGAGGGCGTGTCCTTCCGCGAACTCATCACCAGCGAGCAGTTCGGACAGGAAGCGACCCTGCCGATCATCCTGGGCAAGAATATCTCGGGCGAGCCGATCATCGCGGATCTTGCGCCCATGCCGCATCTGCTGATCGCGGGTACGACGGGTTCGGGCAAGTCGGTGGGGCTGAACGCGATGATCCTGTCGCTGCTCTACCGCATGACGCCGGACCAGTTGCGGCTGATCATGATCGATCCCAAGATGCTGGAACTGTCGACCTATGACGACATTCCGCATCTGCTCTCGCCGGTCGTGACCGAGCCCGCCAAGGCGATCCGCGCGCTCAAATGGGCGGTGGAGCAGATGGAGGACCGCTATCGCATGATGGCGTCGATCTCCGTCCGCAACCTCGCCAATTATAATGAGAAGGTCCGCGCGGCGAAGGCCAAGGGCAAGCCGCTCGGCCGCCGCGTGCAGACCGGCTACGATCCCGAGACCGGCAAGCCGATCTATGAGGAGGAGCAGCTCGATTTCCAGCCGCTGCCGCAGATCGTGGTGGTGGTCGACGAGCTGGCCGACCTGATGATGACGGCGGGCAAGGAAGTCGAATTCCTGATCCAGCGTCTTGCCCAGAAGGCCCGCGCCGCGGGCATCCACCTGATCCTCGCGACGCAGCGGCCGTCGGTCGACGTCATCACCGGCGTCATCAAGGCCAACCTGCCGACCCGCATCAGCTTCTTCGTCACGTCGAAGATCGACAGCCGCACCATATTGGGCGAACAGGGCGCCGAGCAGCTATTGGGCAAGGGCGACATGCTCTACATGCACGGCGGCAAGGGCCTGATGCGGGTCCACGGTCCCTTCGTGTCGGACGACGAGGTGCGCGTGGTGGCGGATCACTGGCGCGCCCAGGGACAGCCGGATTATATCGCCGCCGTCACCGAGGAGCCGGAGGAGGGCAGCTTCGCGCTCGACGGTGTCGACCTGGGCGACGACAGCCCGGACGCGCAGCTTTTCCGCAAGGCGTGCCAACTCGTCTTCGAAAATCAGAAGGCGTCGACAAGCTGGCTCCAGAGGCAATTGCGCATCGGCTATAACAGCGCCGCCCGGCTGATCGAGCAGATGGAGGAGCAGGGGCTGGTGGGTCCGCCCAACCATGTCGGCCGCCGCGAAGTGCTGCGCGACGAGAATGGCAATCCGCTCTGATCCGGTCGGCGTGAAAAATTTTCATTTGGGCTGATGCCAAAAAACCACTGCCCATTTCGCTCTGAAACGGGTTTTTGCGTGGATTGCTGGGTCATCGCCGTGCGGCAAAACCCCGGTGGCGCCGGGAAAAACCCCTGATTTCCAAGGCTGATTGCGTTTCATGCAATCGTCCTTCGGTTCTTCGCATTTGCCGGGAAACGCGATCTGGGCGAAGAAGGCCCTGCCTTTCAGGCATCCTCTCCTAAAAACTTTCAGGCTGGTCTTCGGATCGGCCTTTTTTTTGTCTTCGCGCCCGGCTAAGCAGAGGCCGCTCACCGCAGCGCCTAAAAAATAAATCGGGAGAGGGGCCGCCGGAAAGACCGGCACTGGCGAAGCGGGAGCAGAGGGGGATTGAGCGACCATGTTGCTCTCCCCCTTCCCGTTTTCATTTCGTGACATGATGGCGAAGGCCAGGGAATGGCCCATTCAAGATCTTCCTTTTCCCTTGAAGGAGAAGGATAGGAAGCCCTGGCGACGAAGGAGCCTGGGCTGATTGGGATGAGGGGGAGTGCCGCGCGATCCGTTGGATCGCAACCCCCTCACCCAGCTACGACTAGGGCAGCAAGCTGCCAAGTCTGCGCAGCCCTCTCCCTCGAGGGAGAGGGATAAAGTGGGTGTCCGATTCCCAACCACCCGCATATTCTTCGGGCTGAGCGTTGAAGCGGACAATCCATTCGTTGCATGACAGGAACGAATGGGTTCACAGCGGGTTCAAGCCCTGCCACCTACATTTCTCATCCTGAACAACCGGAGATGATTGCATGAAGCGCATCCTTGCGCCCCACAGCCTGACGCTGGCCGCCCTGGCGATCGCTGCCGCGCCCTTTGCGGTGCCGGCGATGCCGGCCGCCGCGCAGGCCGACCAGTCGGACCTGTCGAAGGTCAATGCCTATATCCGCGCCGTTACCACCATGACCGCCGATTTCGCCCAGACGGACCGCAACGGCCAGACGCTGACCGGCCAGCTTACCCTCAAGCAGCCGGGCAAGATCCGTTTTCAGTATCAGAAGGGCGTGCCTTTGCTGATCGTGGGCGACGGCAAGGCGTTGACCATGATCGATTATGAGGTGCGACAGGTGCAGCGCTGGCCGATCGGCAATTCGCCGCTGGGGGCGTTGATCGATCCGTCCAAGGACCTGTCGAAGTTCGGCAAGGTGATCCAGACGGGCGATCCCAGCGTGCTGTCCGTCCAGGCCCGCGACCCCAAACGGCCCGAATATGGCACGATCACCATGATCTTCAAACGCGATGCGGGCAGCCCGGCGGGCTTGCAGCTCTATGGTTGGGTGGCGCTGGATTCGCAGAACAACCGGACGGCGGTGAAGCTCAGCAACCAGCGTTATGGCGTGCCCGTGGCGGATTCCGCCTTCCGCTGGACCGACCCGCGGCCCAAGGGGCGCGCGTCGGGCGGTTAAGCGGGCCCCAGGTGCGACGGGCCGAAAACTTTTCAGACCCGTTCATCTGAGGCTCATATCCCGAGCCCTAAAAGGAACTCCACGGCGCGAGACGGAACCGGGATTTCCCCCCTGTTACCCGGAACCCCGCTCCCGCCGCAAAGCGCTTCAAGGGCGCGATCGAGGCCCCCGTTCCATGCCCCCGGAGCGGGGGCCTTTTCGGTGCGATCCGACATTTAGAGCATCGCGCAGAAAAGTGGGAAGCGGTTTTGCGCTTCAAACGATGCGACAACGAAAACTGAGAGCGCGTGACCAGCGTCCGATTTAACGCAGCGCGCTATAGCTCATGCGGGCCTCCGAAGCGGGATTTTATCCGCTTCGGCGCTCACGGACATGAAGTGCGCTGCGTTCCGATGCTCGAACATCCCATTTTCGGCTCCACCTGAACTGAACGTCGAACGGCGCCAACGCTGTTCCGTCTGCCGGGACATTCGCCGCCCTTGCGCGGGGCGGCGGAGGGTCTTAGTGGATCAGCCATGCCTCAGACACTCAGCATCGCTTCCTGGAATATCAATAGCGTTCGTGCCCGGCTCGATATTGTCGAGCGCTTTCTGACGGAGGAATCGCCCGACATATTGTGTCTGCAGGAAACCAAGGTGGTGAACGATACCTTCCCGGCCGGGCTGTTCCGGCAACGGGGCTATAATCATCAGGTGCTGAACGGACAGCCGATGCACCATGGCGTGGCCATCCTGTCGAAGATCCCGATCCGGGAGGACGACCGGCTCGACTGGCAGGCCAATGGGGAGGCGCGCCATGTCGGCGTGCGACTGGACAATGGCGTCCGGATCGAGAATGTCTATGTGCCCGCCGGCGGGGATGTGCCCGATCGGGAGGTCAATCCGAAATTCGGACAGAAGCTCGATTTCCTGGAGCGCATGATCCAATGGTCCTCCACGCTGGAGGACAAGCCGACCATCCTGACCGGCGATTTCAACATCGCGCCGATGGAATGCGATGTATGGAGCCATAAGCAACTCCTCAATGTCGTCAGCCATACGGCGATCGAGTGCGAGATTCTGGCGCGCCTGCAGGAATCGAACGACTGGGTCGACATCGGCCGCAAATTCTATCCCGCGCCGCAGCGGCTCTATACCTGGTGGAGCTATCGCGCCCGCGACTGGGCGGAATCGGATCGCGGACGGCGGCTCGACCATATGTGGATGACGCAGGACGTCGCGGAAAAGGCCGTCAGCCACCGCGTGGTGGAACCGATCCGCGGCTGGTCGCGCCCGTCCGACCATGTGCCGATCATCACGGAGTTCGCCTTCTGATGAGCGCCCGCGCCGCCGCCCGCGCCATCGACGCGCTACGCCGGGGCTGGCCGGTGCGCGTGCAGGCCGCCGACGGCGCCGTGCGGCTGATGGCCGTGGAGGGGGCCGATGCCGTGACGCTTGCCGGCTTCGATCCGGGCGCAGGGGCTGACATATTGATCTCCGCGGCGCGGGCGCAGACGCTGAAGCTCGCCAACCAGCTGGCGGCGGCCGATCCCGACATGCCGGTGCTGGTGGCGCGGGCGCCGTGGATCGACGTCGATGTGGCGACCGCGATCTCCGACCCGGTGCTGGACCTTGCCTCGCCGCTCAAAGGGCCGTTCATGGCGAAGCCGCTGGCGGCGCCCTCAGCGGCCAAGGCGGCGCTGCGGCTGGCGCGGCTGGCGGGCATATTGCCGGCCTATTTCGTGACGGCGGAAGGCGACAGCGAGGCGGAGGTCAGCGCCGCCGACATCGACGCCTATGACGATGCCGTGCATCTGGCCATCGCCACGCGCGCCCGCCTGCCCGTGTCGGCCAGCGAGACGGCGGAGATCGTCGCCTTCCGCAGTCCCGACGAACCGCGCGAGCATGTCGCGCTGATCGTGGGCCAGCGCGATTCCTCGCCCCCCGTGATCCGGCTGCACAGCGAATGCCTGACCGGCGATGTGCTGGGGTCGCTGAAATGCGATTGCGGGCCGCAACTGCATCAGGCGCTGCACCAGATCGCGGATTCGAACTGGGGCATATTGCTCTATTTGCGGCAGGAAGGGCGCGGCATCGGCCTTGTCAACAAGCTGCGCGCTTATGCCTTGCAGGATCAGGGGTTCGACACGGTCGACGCCAATGTCCGGCTGGGCTTCGCCATCGATGCGCGCGACTTTTCCGTGGCGGCGCGGATGCTGGACCTGCTGGGCGTGGACGAGGTGCGGTTGCTCACCAATAATCCGAACAAGGTGACGGGGCTTGAAGCCGCCGGGATCAGGGTGGCGGAACGGCTGCCGATCATCCTGCCTTCCAATCCGCATAATGAGCGCTATCTCGCCACCAAGCGGGACCGGACAGGGCATCAGTTGTGAGCGCCATCCGCGTCGATGCGGGCGCGGGGCGTCTTTTCTTCGGTGACTTGGACATGCCCTGCACCATCGGGCGCGGCGGCGTCTGTGCAGCGGCGGACAAGCGGGAGGGGGATGGCTGCACGCCGTTGGGCATCTGGCCGGTCCGGGGCGTGTTGCTGCGGCCGGGCAAGGCGGCGGCGGCGGCGGGCATCCGCCTGCCGTGGCGCTGGGTGCGGGAAGGGGATGGCTGGTCCGATGATCCGGCCGATCCGGCCTATAACCGGCCCGTGCATCTGCCGCGGGCCTTTTCAGCGGAAAATCTGCTGCGGGACGATGATGCCTATGATGTGATCGTCGTGCTGGGGCACAATGACTCGCCGCCGGTGCCTGGGCGGGGGAGCGCGATCTTCTTCCATCTTTCCGAAGGTCGTCCTACGGCGGGGTGCGTGGCGGTGGAGCGGGCGGATATGCTGCGCCTGTTGCCGTTGCTGGCGCCGGGCGATGTGATGGAGATCGTCTGAAGGTTCGTCCTTCCGCGAAGGCGGGGATGACGAGGTGGTCGGGGGAGGCGGGTCTTCCTAAGCCCGCTCCAGTTCCGCCACCTCACCGCCTGCCGCTTCCAGCAGCCGCCGTTCCAGCGTCTGCAGCCGCGCCCTGCTCTCGATCTTCCCGGCCAGCAGGTCGGTGACGTAGAAGGTATCCACCGCCCGCTCGCCATAGGTGGCGACATGGGCGCTGTGCACCGTCACCTTCGACTGGAACAGCGCGTTGGCGAGGCTGAACAGCAGCGCCGGGCGATCCCGCGCATTCACCTCGATCACGGTGAAGCGGTTCGACGCCTTGTTGTCGATCAGCACATTGGGTTCGATGCGGAAGGCCTCCGCGCGGGTGCGGGGCAGGGGGCGCGCCTCCAGCTTGGTGATCATGCGGTGGCGGTTGGCGAGCGAATCCTCGATCGCCTTGCGGATGCGCGTCAATTGGTCGGGGCTGTGGAAGGCGCCGCCCAGCGGGTCCTGCACCAGGAAATTGTCGATGGCGACGCCGTCCCGGGTCGTATGGATGCGCGCGTCGATGATGTTGCCGCCCGCCAGATGGATGGCGCCCGCGATCCGGTAGAACAGCCCCGGATGGTCGGCGGCATAGACCGTCACCAGCGTCGCGCCGCGCTGCGGATAATATTGCGCGGCGATGGAGAGCGGGGAATCGCCCGCCTCCAATATATGCTGCGCATTGTGGATGAGGATGTCCTCCGGCTCCGCGATCCAGTAGCTTTCCGGCAGCCGCTTGCGCAGCTTCTCGAAATCGGCTTCGGACAGGCCCAGCGCCTGGCGCAGCGCCTGCTGCTTGGCGGTGACGCGTTCGCTGCGGCCCTTCTGCTTGTGGCCGAGGCGCAGCACTTCTTCGGCCGCCTCATAGAGGTCGCCCAGCAATTGCCGTTTCCAGCTGTTCCAGACGCCGGGTCCGACGGCGCGGATGTCGACCACGGTCAGGCACAGCAACAACCGCAATCGTTCCGGACTCTGCACCACGTCGACGAAATCGAGGATCGTCTTGTAATCGGCCAGGTCGCGCTTGAAGGCGGTGGCCGACATCAGCAGATGGTGCAGCACCAGCCAGGACACGGTCTCCGTCTCCGCCGGTGTCAGGCCCAGGCGCGGGCAGAGATGGTCCGCCACTTCCGCGCCCAATATGCTGTGGTCGCCGCCGCGCCCCTTGGCGATGTCGTGCAGCAGCACCGCGACATAGAGGACGCGGCGCGACAGCAGCTTGCCCATCAGGTCCGCCGCCAGCGGATGATCCTGGCTCAGTTCGCCCTTTTCGATCCGCGCCAGCAGGCCGACGGCGCGGATCGTATGCTCGTCCACCGTATAATGGTGGTACATGTCGAACTGCATCTGCGCCACGACGCGGCGGAAATCGGGGATGAAGCGGCCGAAGACCGTGGACTCATTCATCCAGCGCAGCACGGTTTCCGGGTCGCGGGGGCTGGTCAGCACCTCCATGAAAGCGGCGTTGGCGCGGGGATCGCGGCGCACCTTTGCAGTGATCAGGCTGGCGTCGCGGCTGGCGGCGCGCATGGCGCTGGGATGGATGGCGAGGCCATGCCTGTCGGCGAGCGCGAAGATTTCCAGCAAGCGGACCGGATCGTCCTGGAAGAAATGATCGTTGGGCAGCGCCAGCCGCCCGCGATCCAGCACGAAGCCGTCCAGCTTCTTCGGGCGGCGGAAGAAGCTGGGGATATAGCGACGCCCACGCTCCGCCATCTGGTCGTCCAGATGCGCGAGGAACACGGCGGTCAGGTCGCCCACCGTCTTCGCGTTCAGGAAATAATAGCGCATGAAGCGCTCCACCCCCGACCGCCCGGCGCGTCCGGTGAAATGCATGCGGGTCGCGGTTTCGAGTTGCAGGTCGAAGGTCAGCCGGTCCTCCGCCCGCCCTGTGATCATGTGCAAATGGCAGCGCACCGCCCAGAGGAAATCCTCCGCCTTCTGGAACTGGCGCAGTTCGGTTTCGGTCAGCAGGCCGACATCGACCAGTTCCGCCACCGATTTCACCCGGTTCACATATTTGCCGATCCAGAACAGCGTGTGCAGGTCGCGCAGGCCGCCCTTGCCCTCCTTCACATTGGGTTCGACGACATAGCGGCTGTCGCCCATGCGCTTGTGCCGTTCGTCCCGTTCCTCCAGCTTTTCGGTGACGAAGGCGCGGGCTGTGCCCTGCATCACATCGGCGTCGAAACGGGCGCTGATCTCCTCATACAGGGCGCGGTCGCCCCAGATGTAGCGCGCCTCCAGCAGGGCGGTGCGCACGGTCAGGTCCGCCTTCGCCATGCGGATCGTCTCATCGATGGAACGGCTGCTATGGCCAACCTTCAGCCCCAGATCCCACAGCGAATAGAGCATGGATTCGATGACCTGCTCGGTCCAGCCGGTGGGCTTCCACGGGGTGATGAAGCCGATGTCGACATCGCTGTGCGGCGCCATCTCGCCCCGGCCATAGCCGCCGACCGCGATCAGCACGATCCGCTCGCCGGTGCTGCGGTTGCCCGCCGGGTAGAGGTGATGGGTTGTCGCGTCGTAGAGCAGGCGCAGGATCTGGTCGATCAGGAAGGCAAAGGCTGTCACGGCCTCCCGCCCTCGGGTCGGCCTCTGGCTGAGGCGGCGGGCGACATCCTCCCGCCCGGCGTCCAGCGCGTCCTTCAGTTCCTTCACGATCAGGCCGCGCAGCTTGATCTGGTCGCCCCGATGCTCCTGCGCCAGGGCGGCGATGCGGTCGGAAATGGCGCGCCGGTCGATGATCGCGCGCCTGGACCCCAATTTCGGAAACTGCATGACCATAAGGCTTATCTAGTCTTCCTGACCGGCTGCTGCCAGTTGCTTGAGCCGGTAGAGTTGGTCCAGCGCCTCCCGGGGCGAGAGCGCGTCGGCGTCGATGCCATCCAGCGCGGCGCGCAGGGGATCGACTTTTTCCTCCACCTGAGCCGTGGCTGCGGCGAAGAGGGGTAGGTCGTCCAGCCCCGCCGCGATGCCGCCGGTCTTCGCCTTGCCCGCTTCAAGGCGGGAGAGGACGTCCTTGGCGCGCTTCAGGACGGCGGGTGGAAGCCCGGCCAGCCGCGCCACCGCCAGGCCATAGCTGCGGTCCGCAGGGCCCTCCGCCACCTCGTGCAGCAGGACCAGATCGCCCTTCCATTCCCGCGCACGGACATGGTGGAGCGAGAGCGAGGCAAGGGTTTCCGCCAGCCGGGTCAGCTCATGATAATGGGTCGCGAACAGGCAGCGGCAGCGATTGACCTCATGCACCGCCTCCACCACCGCCCATGCCAGCGCCAACCCGTCATAGGTCGACGTGCCGCGTCCGACTTCATCGAGGATGACGAAGCTGCGCTCGGTCGCCTGGGCGAGGATGGCGGCGGTTTCGACCATCTCGACCATGAAGGTGGAGCGGCCCTTGGCCAGATTGTCCGAGGCGCCGACGCGGCTGAACAGCCGGTCGACCAGCGTCAGGGTCGCGGACGCGGCGGGCACATAGGCGCCTGCCTGCGCAAGGATCACGATGATCGCATTCTGCCGCAGGAAGGTGGATTTACCGCCCATATTGGGTCCGGTGACGAGCCACAGCCGGTCCCCGGCCGACAGCCGGCAATCATTGGCGACGAAGGGCTGGCCATCGCGGCGCAGCGCGTCCTCGACCACCGGATGACGGCCGCCGACGATTTCCAGGCAGGGGCCTTCGCCATCCTGCGCGACGAAATGGGGCCGTTGCCAGCCGCCCTCCGCGGCGCGTTCCGCCAGCGCCGCCGCCACGTCGAGCCGAGCAAGGGCATCGGCGGCGCGCGCGATCTCCGCCTTGCGGGCGAGGGTGGCTTCGACAAGGTCTTCCAGATGCGCGGCTTCGGCCACCAGCGCATGGGCCCCGGCCTGCGCCACGCGGCTCGCCTGTTCGTGCAGGTCGACCGAATTGAAGCGCACCACCCCGGCCAGCGTCTGTCGATGGGTGAAGCCGCTGTCGGGCTGCATCAACTGGTCGGCGGCGCGGGCGGGCACCTCGACATGATAGCCGAGCACGCCATTATGCCGGATCTTGAGCGAGGCGATGCCGGTCTGCTCGCGATATTTCGCCTCCAGCGCGGCGATGGCGCGGCGGCCGTCCCCGGCGAGGCGGCGCAGCTCGTCCAGCGCGGCGTCATAGCCGTCCGCGATATAGCCGCCATTGGCGGTCTCGGTCGGCGGGCTGGGGACGAGGGCGCGGGACAGGCTGTCGACCAGCGCGCCATGGCCGTCAAGCGAGGGAAGGAGTTGCGCCAGCAGCAAGGGCTGGTCGGGCAGGCGGCCCAGCCGCTCCCGCAACAGCCGCGCCTCGCCAAGCCCGTCGCGCAATTGGCCAAGATCGCGGGGGCTTCCCCGACCTATCGCCAGACGGCCCAAGGCGCGGCCGATGTCGGGCAGGGCCCTCAGCGCCACGCGCAACTGGTCGCGCAGCATGCTGTCGTCATGGAACAGTTGCACCAGCCCCAGCCGCGCTTCGATCCCGGCCTGGTCCATCAGCGGCGCGGACAGGTCCTGCGCCAGCAGGCGCGCGCCCGCGCCCGTGACGGTCCGGTCGACCGCGCCCAGCAGGCTGCCCGCCCGCGTGCCGCTCATGGTGGCGGTGATCTCCAGGCTCTCGCGCGTCGCGGCGTCGATGGCGACGTGCCCGCCGCTGGTTTTCCGCATCGGCGGGGCGAGGAAGGGCAGGGTGCCCTTGCCCGCATGGTCGAGATAGCCGAGCAGGCCGCCCATCGCCGCCAGTTCGGCGCGGCCGAACTGGCCGAATCCGTCCAGCGTGGCGACGCCGAAAATGCGCTTCAGCGCCGCTTCGGCCCGGCTGCTGGAAAAGGCGGCGCGGTCGAAGGAGTGGGAGTCCGGCAGTTCCAGATCCAGCCCGTCCGGCAGCACGATCTCGCTCGGTCGCAGGCGCGCCAGTTCGGCGGGCAGATCGGCCGCCCGCAGGGTCAGCGTCTCGAACCGCCCGGTCGAAATGTCGGCGGCGGCCAGCCCATATTCGCCCGCTTCCTCGCCTCCGACCCGCGCCAGCGCGACCAGCATATTGTCGCGCCGGCTGTCGAGCAGCGTCTCCTCGGTCAGCGTGCCCGCCGTCACGTAACGGACGATGGCGCGGGCGACGAGGGACTTGGACCCGCGCGCCTTGGCCTCGGCGGGGGTTTCGGTCTGCTCGGCGATGGCGACGCGATGGCCCGCCTTGATCAGCCGCGCCAGATAGGATTCCGCGCTGTGCACCGGCACGCCGCACATCGGGATCGGCGCGCCGCCATGCTCGCCCCGGCTGGTGAGCGCGATGTCCAGCGTCGCCGCCGCCGCCTTCGCATCCTCGAAGAACAGCTCGAAAAAATCGCCCATGCGGTAGAAGAGCAGGCAATCCTGCGCCTCCGCCTTCAGCGCAAGATATTGCGCCATCATAGGCGTCGCCTGTTGCGTGGATGTGTCGATCGTTCGCGCCATGGCACAGCGGATAGCGTGAAGCCCGGCCTCATGCCAGTGCTGCAAGAAACAGCAGGAAAATTGCGCTTCTCGCACTTGCCCACAAGATATTCTTACCGCTAGGGCGGTCGGCATTCAGCCCATGCGGGCCTGCAAAGCGCGATTTTCTGCGCTTCGGTGCGCACATACTTGCGTATGCTGCGCTCCGATGCTCGAAAATCACCCTTTTCGGCTCCGCCTGAACTGGATGCCGGAGCGCCCTATGGGGCGAGCTTATTGTTTCAAACAAGGGGTGGGTGCAGCCATGACCGACAAGTCGAATGTGGAATTTTCAGAGCGCGAGGCGCTGTTCTTCCACTCGACCGGCCGCCCCGGCAAGATCGAGATCATCGCGTCGAAGCCGATGGCGACCCAGCGCGACCTTTCGCTCGCCTATTCGCCCGGCGTCGCGGTGCCGGTGCGCGCCATCGCGGAAGACCCGGCGACCGCCTATGATTACACCGCCAAGGGCAATCTGGTCGCGGTGATCTCCAACGGCACGGCGATCCTGGGCCTGGGCAATCTGGGCGCGCTGGCGTCCAAGCCGGTGATGGAAGGCAAGTCGGTTCTCTTCAAGCGCTTCGCCGACGTCGATTCCATCGACATCGAACTCAAGACCGAGGATGTCGACAAGTTCATCGACGCCGTCGAGCTGATGGAGCCGACCTTCGGCGGCATCAACCTGGAGGACATCAAGGCCCCGGAATGCTTCATCATCGAACAGACGCTGAAGGAGCGGATGAACATTCCGGTCTTCCATGACGACCAGCACGGCACGGCGATCATCGCGGCGGCGGGCGTCATCAATGCGGCGATGCTGACCGGCCGCGAGATGAAGGACATGAAGGTGGTGGTGAACGGCGCTGGCGCGGCGTCCATCTCCTGCACCGAACTGATCAAGGCGCTGGGCGTCCAGCATGACAATGTCATCATGTGCGACAGCAAGGGCGTGATCTATCAGGGCCGCACCGAGGGCATGAACCAGTGGAAGTCGGCCCATGCGGTGAAGACCGACGCCCGCACCCTGGCCGAAGCGGTGAAGGGCGCGGACGTATTCCTGGGCCTCTCCGTCGCCGGGGCGATGACGCAGGACATGGTGAAGTCGATGGCCGACAAGCCGATCATCTTCGCCATGGCGAACCCCGACCCGGAAATCGCGCCGCCCGACGCCAAGGCGGTGCGCCCCGACGCCATCGTCGCCACCGGCCGGTCGGACTATCCCAACCAGGTCAACAATGTGCTGGGCTTCCCCTTCATCTTCCGCGGCGCGCTCGACGTGCGGGCGACCGGCATCAACGAGCCGATGAAGCTGGCCGCCGCCAAGGCGATCGCGGAACTGGCGCGCGAACAGGTGCCGGAGGAAGTGGCCAAGGCCTATGGCCGTTCGCACAGCTTCGGCCCGGATTACATCATCCCCGCGCCCTTCGACCCGCGCCTGATGGAAGTCGTGCCCTCCGCCGTCGCGCAGGCGGCGATGGAGACCGGCGTCGCGCAGAAGCCGATTGCGGACATGGCGGCCTATCGCCAGTCGTTGAAGGCCCGGCTCAATCCGACCACCTCGGTCCTCACCACCGCCTATGAAGTGGCGAAGGCCAATCCCAAGCGCGTCGTCTTTGCCGAAGCGGAAGAAGAAGTGGTGCTGCGCGCGGCGATCCAGTTCCGCACGCTGGGCTATGGCATCCCCGTGCTGGTCGGTCGCGGCCATGTCTATGACAAGCTCAAGGAACTGGGCGTGCAGGACCCGGAAAGCTTCGAACTGCACAACAGCGTCAACTCGCCGCTGGTGCCGGAGATGGTCGACACGCTCTACAAGCGGCTCCAGCGCCGGGGCTATCTGCGCCGCGACTGCGAGCGGATGGTCAATCGCGACCGCAACATCTTCGGCTCGCTGCTGGTGAAGATGGGTCATGCCGATGCGATGATCACCGGCATGACCCGACCCTTCGCCCAGACGCTGCGCGAAGTGAAGCGGGTGATGGACCCGGCGGCGGACCGCACCCCCTTCGGCATCCATGTGCTGGTGACGAAGGACAAGACGGTGTTCCTGGCCGACACCACGGTCAATGAGCGCCCCTCGGCGCAGGAACTGGCGGACATCGCGGAAGGCACGGTGGCGGTCGCCCGCCGCATGGGCCACGACCCGCGCGTCGCCTTCCTGTCCTATTCCAATTTCGGCAACCCGCCGGGCAGCTTCCTCGACAATGTGCGCGATGCGATTAAGGCGCTGGAAGAGCGGAATGTCGACTTCGAATTTGAAGGCGAAATGACCGTCGACGCGGCGCTCAACCCCACGGTGATGAAGAATTACCCCTTCAGCCGCCTGTCCGGCCCGGCCAATATCCTGGTGATGCCGGGGCTTCAGTCGGCCAATATCTCAGCCAAGCTGCTGCGCGAACTGGGCGGCGCGACCATGATCGGGCCGATGCTGGTCGGCATGGACAAGTCGGTGCAGATCGCCACCATGGCGTCCAACGCTTCGGAACTGCTGACGCTGGCGGTGCTGGCTTCGGCGGGTGTGGCGATCTGACGGAAGTGCGGGTGTGAGCGACTGGCCGGAGATGGCCAATTCAAGACATTCCCCTCCCGTAAACGGGAGGGGTTAGGGGTGGGCGCGAGCGTAGCGAGCTTCTGACTTAGCCGTTGCAAAACAGCGCAGGTGCCGCGCCAGCCCACCTCCTAACCCCCTCCCGCCTGCGGGAGGGGGAATGTCCGCCTTCCACCCTAGATCGCGCGCCCTTTCCAGTCGGCCAGATCGTCCGGCTGGTCGATGTCGAAGCCCAGACCGCGCCGGACGACCGGCGAGAACATCAAACCAAGCCGTTCCGCTTCCGCCCTGTGCGCCGCGAAACTGCCCTGGCCATAATGGAACTGGAAATCCGCCGCTCGTGGCAGAGGCAAGGACAATGCATTGGTTCCCCGCCCATGGACATCGGGCGCGGCCGCAATGCCGGAGGCGTCCAGCAGCGCCGCCACATCCGCTGCCTCGACCAGCGGCAGGTCGGCCGAGAGGAACAGCATCCGCTCGACTCCTGCTCCCAATGCCGCATCGCGGGCGCTCGTCACGGCAGGGTTAAGGCCGCCGCCCGGATCATCGAGCAAGCCTATGCTCTCCGGCAGTCCATGCCGCGACGGCCCCAGCAGCCGCAGCCTTTCCATCCCGACCACTTCCGCCGCAGCCCCCACCGTGCGGTGCAGCATCTCCGCCACCAGATTGCGCCGTCCGGTTTCGTCCAAAACAGGCGCCAGCCGCGTCTTGCAGGCGGCGGGCGCCTTGACCGGGATGACGATCCAGCAGTTCATGACCGTCAACCGGCGATCCGTTCGGCCAGATCCAGCGCCGCCCGCGCCACCCGGGCGCGGTCGTCCAGCGTCTTCATCAGCGTGTCGGTGACGGCGTGGGGAATGTCCAAACCCTCGCTCCCGTCGCGGACGTCGACCAGCAGCGCGTCGATGACGCCTTCATAATGGGCGGCAATGGCCTGGTTGGTGACGCCCAGTCCCAACTCGCCCATCAGCTTGGCGGTCGGTCCCTTAACCGCCTGCCCGCCGACGATCGGTGACACTGCGACGACAGGGGCGCTCGCCGCCGCCAGAGCCTCCCGCATTCCGGGCACCGCCAGAATCGGGTCGACGCTCAGCCAGGGATTGGACGGCGCGATCACTATGGCGCGGGTTGCGGGATCGCTGATCGCCTCGATCGCGCCGGGGGCAGGATGCGCTTGCTCCGCGCCCTCGAAGCGGATCGCCCGGACCGCCGGGACGCAGCGCTGCTCGACGAAATAGCGCTGGAAGGGGAGGTCGCCCGCATCGGTGGAGACATGGGTGGCCACGGCATCGTCGCTCATCGGCAATATCTTGAGGCCAAGGTCCCAGGCCGTCGCAAAACGGGCCGTCACCGCGCTCAACGCTTTGCCCGACGCCAGCATATGCGACCGCAGCACATGCAGCGCCATGTCGCCGTCGCCCAGCAGGAACCAGTCCTCGCCGTCCAGCGATTTGAGCGCGCCCATGAAGCTCCATGTCTCACCCTCGCGGCCCCAGCCCTGCGCGGCATTGGCCCTGCCCGACAGGGTATAGAGCAGCGTGTCGATGTCGGGAGAGATCGCCAGCCCGAGATGACGGAAATCGTCCCCCGTGTTGACGATGGCGGTGATGTCCTCCGGCGGGCAGACCTGCATCAGCCCCAGCACCAGCTTCGCGCCGCCGACGCCCCCGGTCAGAACGACGATGCGGCCGCTCACCGGAACAGATCCTCTTCCAGCGGGCGGACCAGCGCGCCCGCGCCTGCATCTCCTTCGGGCAGGGCCACGCCGCGCAGCAGGGCGGCGGGCACGCTTTCCGCGCCCTCGCCCGTCACCAGCGTCGCGGCGGTGGCGATCTGGTCGGCCAGCGCGATCTGCGTCACCTCCAGCCGCCGTCCGTCCCGATCCTCTTCGCCGCGGCGGTCGACCAGCGCGGGCAATCCCGCCGCGCCGATTGCGACGCCCACCACGCCGTGGCGCCATGGCCGCCCGAAACTGTCGGAAACGACGATGCCGATCTCGGCCGCCTCGGGCCCCGCCAGCGCCGCCAGCAGGCCGCGCGCCGATCCGTCGGGATCGAGCGGCAGCAGCAATGCGCGATCTTCCTCCCCCGGCCCGATATTGGACCGGTCGATGCCGCCGTTCGCCATCACATGGCCCAGCCGGTGGCGGGTGATCAGCACATGGGGCGCCGCGCGCACCACGCTGCTGCTTTCGCGCAGCACCAGTTCGACCAGCCGGGGGTCCTTGCGCGTCGTGGCCGCCAGCTCCAGCGCCTGCGCGCCCGGCTCGACGCTGTCCAGCGCGACCATCCGTCCTTCCGCCTTGGACAGGATCTTCTGCGTCACGACCAGCACATCGCCGGTCTGGAGCGGCCACAGGCCCGCCTTCGCCAGACTGTCGCGCAGCACGGCCGCCAGATCGTCGCCGGCCCGGATTTCAGGAATATCGCATAGCGGATGAATCGAGATCATGCCGTGCTGTAGCGTGCAATTGCCGGTTAAGGTAGCATTGCGATTTCCCGGAAAAGGAAACTCATGAGCTTATCAGCGGGATTCGCTTGCCATGCCCCGGCCGAGTCTGGAAGAGAGGCGACGATGAAGATCAGTGACGATATGTTTTCCCTTCAGGGCGCTCGCGCATGAGCGAGGCCATTGCCTTCGACAGCGGCACTTTCCGCCGTGTGCTGGGGCATTATCCCACGGGCGTCTGCGTCGTGACGGCGGTGGAGGACGATCATGCGCCCACCGGCATGGTCGTCGGTTCCTTCACCTCCGTTTCGCTCGATCCGCCGCTGGTCGCCTTTTTCCCTGCCAAGAATTCGCTGAGCTGGCCGCGGATCGAAAGGGCGGGGAAATTCTGCGTCAACATCCTCGCCAGCGACCAGAAGCCGCTTTGCCAGCAATTTTCGGCCAAGGGCGCGAACGACAAGTTCGCCGGGGTGACGCATCGCGTCTCCGCCAATGGCTCCCCGATCCTGGATGGGGTGGTGGCCTGGATCGACTGCCGGCTCGAAGCGGTGCATGAAGCGGGCGACCATTATATCGTGCTGGGCCGGGTCATCGCGCTGGAGGTGGAAACGCCGGGCAAGCCGCTGCTCTTCTTCCAGGGCGGCTATGGCGAATTCGCTCATCTGAGCTGATCCTGTCGATCAGCGTTGTGCGGGGGAACACTGGGCCGGCCCCCGGCGCGCCATGTTCCTGCGCAGGACCATGGCCGGCCCTATGGAAGCGCATATCCGCTTTCCATCCCCCCATTGCCGCCGCTGAATCGCATCTCCCCGCGACCCGGAGGGGATCTCCGAAAACCCGCGAAAAATCATGGCCGTTACGGCATGGCGAGGGTATAGCCTGCCGGGCAGGCGGATAGGCGCGCCGAAGACGCGCCGCGAATGAGGAGATGCCGTTTTGAGCGCGATCGAGCGTTTTCCCAATCTGGTGACCATGTTCTTCGCCCGCGCCAAGGCGATGGGGGACACGCCCTTCCTCTGGCGCAAGGTGGCTGGCCAATGGAAGTCGCTGAGCTGGACCGAAGTCGCCCATGACGTCGCCGCACTGGCCAGCGCATTGCAGGCGCAGGGATTGAGGCCCGGCGATCCGGTGATGCTGGTCAGCGAGAACCGGCCGGAATTCTGCATCGCGGACCTTGCCATCATGGCCGCGGGCTGCGTCACCGTGCCGACCTACACCACCAACACCACGCGCGATCACCAGCATATCCTGACCGACAGCGGCGCCCGGGCCGTCATCGTCTCCACCGCCAGGCTGGCGCAGAACCTGATGCCAGCCGTGCTGCGGTCGCAGGCGAGCTTCGTCATCGGCATGGAGCCGTTGCGCGGCATGCAGGGTCATGTCGCCTGCCATTTGTGGAGCGACCTGATCGCCCATTATCCCACCGACATCGATGCCTGCGCCGCCGGCCAGACGGCGAAGCGCGACGATCTGGCCTGCATCATCTACACCAGCGGCACCGGCGGCGCGCCGCGTGGGGTGATGCAGCATCATGGCGCCATCCTCTGCAATATCGAGGGGGCGGACAAGTTGCTGGAGGAGGATTTCGGCCGGGACGAAGAGGTGTTCCTGTCCTTCCTGCCGCTGTCCCACGCCTATGAACATAGCGGCGGCCAGTTCCTGCCGATCATGGCGGCGGGGCAGATCTATTATGCCGAAGGGCTGGAAAAACTCGCCAGCAATATCGAGGAGGCGCGGCCGACGATCATGGTCGTCGTCCCCCGCCTGTTCGAAGTGCTGCGCGCCCGCATCATCAAGTCGGTCGAGAAGCAGGGCAAATTCCCCACCTATCTGCTGGGCCAGGCGCTGCGCATCGCGGCCAGGGAACAGCGCGGGCAAAAATCGCTGCTCGACCTGCCGATGAAGGCGCTGCTGGCGCGCACGCTGAAGCCGAAGATCGCGGCGCGCTTCGGCGGGCGGATGAAGGCGCTGGTGTCGGGCGGGGCGCCGCTCAATCCGGATGTCGGCCTGTTCTTCGACGCGATGGGGCTGACGCTGCTCCAGGGTTATGGCCAGACCGAGGCGGGGCCGGTGATCAGTTGCAACCGCCCCCGCGCCGGGATCGCGATGGACACGGTCGGCCCGCCGCTCGACGGGGTGGAGGTGCGGATCGCGGAGGATGGCGAGATTCTCGTGCGCGGCGAACTGGTGATGCACGGCTATTGGCGCAATCCCGCGGAAACGGAGAAGGCGCTGCAAAATGGCTGGCTCCACACGGGCGACATCGGGGAGATCGATGAAAAGGGCCGCATCCGCATCACCGACCGCAAGAAGGACCTGATCGTCAACGACAAGGGCGACAATGTCTCGCCGCAGAAGGTGGAGGGCATGCTGACGCTCCAGCCGGAGATCGGGCAGGCGATGGTCTATGGCGACCGCCGCCCGCATCTGGTGGGTCTGCTGGTGCCCGATGCCGAATGGACGCGGGAATGGGCGCAGGCGCAGGGACGGAAGGTTGAAGGGATCGCGGCCGATGCCGCCTATCAGGCGGCGCTGCGCGCGGCGGTCGACCGGGTGAATGACGACCTGTCCGTGATCGAACGGGTGCGGCGGTTCATCCTGGCGGATGAGCCCTTCACCATCGACAATAGCGAGATGACGCCGTCGATGAAGATCCGCCGCCACGTCATCCGCGCCCGCTATCAGGAACGGCTCGACGCGCTGTACAAGGGGTGAAGCCTGGCTGATCCTGTTCCTGCCTTTGCGGGACCAGGACGCCATAAGGAAGCAACCCTATTTCGACGGCGCGCGATAGGGGATGAAGTCACCCAGCGCGCAATTTCCCGTCACCATGCCGGTCATCAGGTCGGCGCTGGTCAACTGGTCCCCCCGGCAATATTGCGATCCCCAGGTCCTGATGATCAGCGTGTCGCCGCGCGACAGCCCGGAACAACTGCCGATCAGGTCGTTGCGGTAGACCAGCCGCCGGCTGACCCGGTAGAGCAGGACGCTGTTGCTGATGGCCGTCAGATTGGACTGGGATTCCCGATTGACGCAGCTCGTCCTTTCGCCCGGCACCTTGCCCGCCAGGGCCCGTTCCAGCTCGCTCGTCTGTTTTTCGGTCAGCCTGGGCGGCTCATAGCTGTCCGAACATCCGGCCAGCAGCAGCGGGGCCAGGCACAGGCTGGAACGCAACATCCATGGACGCATGGCATCTCTCCTCAATCGTCCCGCTTTCAGGACGACAAAGCAGCGCGAAAACCGTCACGCCGCATCCTTTGCCGCGCGCCGTTCGGCCAGTTGCGCGACATCGCGGGCGCGCATGAAGACATTGGTTGCGCGTTCCTGCCCGATGCTGGTCGGCACCGTGGCCTCTCCCCGCGAACGCGCCGCGTCGACATCCCCCATGCGGGCGCGCAAGGCGGCGTTGTCCGGCTCCACCGTCAGGGCGAAGCGGCCGTTCGACTGCGTATATTCATGCGCGCAATAGACGGCCGTATCGTCGGGCAGGGCGGCGAAGCGCTGCATATTGGCGAACATCTGCGCCGCCGTTCCCTCGAACAGCCGGCCGCAACCCATGGCGAACAGCGTGTCCCCGACGAAGATCAGGCGGTCGTCGGCCAGATGATAGGCGATATGCCCGGCGGTATGGGCTGGCACCTCCAGCACGGTGGCCTGATGGGCGCCGATGCGGACGCTGTCGCCCTCCCGCACCGTGCGGTCCAGCGTGCCGATCTTCTCCGCCTCCGCCGCCGGGCCGGTGATGATGCAGCCCGTCGCCGCCTTGATCGCCGCATTGCCGCCGACATGGTCGCCATGCCAGTGGGTGTTCCAGATCTGGCCGATGGTCCAACCCCTCTGCCGGGCCGCTTCCAGCACCGGCTCCGCCACGGCGGGATCGACGGCCACAGTCTCCCCGCTGGCGTCGTCATGCAGCAGCCAGACATAATTGTCGCTGAGAACGGGTATGCGGACGACCTCCAGCATGGCCTACCAGGCTCCCACATTGGGCATCGATGCCCAGGGTTCGGCCGGATCAAGATGTCCGTCCTGCAACAGTTCGATGGAGATATTGTCCGGCGTCCGCACGAAGGCCATGTGACCGTCGCGCGGCGGCCGGTTGATGGTGACGCCCGCGTCCATCAGCCGCTGGCAGGTTTCGTAGATATTCTCGACCCGATAGGCGAGATGCCCGAAATTGCGTCCGCCGCCATAGACCTCCGGCGGCGTCCCGTCCTCCGCGGGCCAGTTGTAGGTCAGTTCGACCTGCGCCTCTTCATCGCCGGGCGCGGCGAGGAAGACCAGCGTGAACCGCCCCTGCGCATTGTCGATGCGCTTCTGCTCCTCCAGGCCAAGCAGGCGGAAGAAGTCGACGGTGCGGTCGATGTCGGTCACGCGGATCATCGTGTGCAGATATTTGGGCAAGAAATCACTCCATTCGTCGCCATAAAGCAACGGTTCATCTCTGAAGACCTAAGACGCTTCCAAGATAAGATGCGTCGGGCTTCGACGGAAGAGGGAGGCAGGCATGGCCTTAACTTATCATGACAAGCTTTTCATGGGATGCGCGGCCGTTCTGGCGCTTGGCATGGTCGGCGGCGGCTATCTGCTGGGCGACGGGCTCAAGCGGGCGAAGGCGGCGGACCGATCCGTCACCGTGCGCGGACTCGCGGAAAGGGATGTGACCGCGGACCTCGCCACCTGGTCGATCAGCTATTCCGCCACCGGTTTCGCCCTGCCCGCTGTCCGGGCGGAGATCGACAATAACACCCGCGAACTGCGCGCCTATTTCGCCGGCCTCGGCTTCAGGCCGGATGCGCTGACCGCCACCGGCGCCGGGGTCAACCAATATATCAACAATGGCGTCAACACGATCACCATCACCCAGCGGATGTTGCTGCGCACCACCGACATTCCCCGCGCCCAGCGCGCCGTGGCGCAGCAATTCGACCTGGTCCGGCGGGGCGTCACGCTGCAGGAGGGGTCGGGCATGCGCTACAGTTTCACAAGGCTCAACGACGTGAAGCCCCGGATGGTCGCCGCCGCAACCAGGGATGCCCGCGCCGCCGCCGAGCAGTTCGCCCGCGACAGCGGCGCCAGCGTCGGCGGCATCAAGAGCGCGACGCAAGGCTATTTCTCGATCGAACCGCGTGATGGCGAAGCCGACGGGTCGAGCGACACACCCTATAAGAAGGTGCGCGTCGTCACGACCGTCGACTTTTACCTCAAATAGCCATCAATCCTTGTCGTCGCCGATGATCGCACCGGCAGCGCCGCCGATCACAGCGCCCTCCACCGTGCCAAGGCCGGTGGCGGAGCCCACCACGGCGCCGCCCGCGCCGCCGATCAGCCCGCCGCGCGTCGCGCCATGCGAACAGGCGGTCAGCGCCAGCGCGCCCGCCGCCAGCAGGCCCAGCGCCGCGAACCTTCCATGACGATCCGGCATCCTCATGTTCCTTATCCCTTCGCGTCCCGCCTGGCGGGCCAACGGAGAATGGCGGGCGGAGGTTCCCTCGTCGCCCTTCAGCGGGCGGGCTTTGGCGGCAGGCGGGAAAGATTGTCGGCGGCCGCCTTTCCCGCCGGCGCTTCCGCCGCCAGCTTCACCGCCCGCTGCCAGGCGGAACGGGCCACATCCTCATGATCGGTGAGGATGGCGATATTGCCTTCCTCCAGCGCGACGGAGGCATCGTCGGGCGAAAGCTGCACCGCCCGCGCGATATGCGCCTGCGCCAGCTTCATTTCCCCCGATCGCCGGGCCAGCGTGGCCGAAAGCAGCCAGGCCAGCGGGTCCCGCGGCACCTGATCCAGCGCCGCATCGAGCGAAGCGCGGGCGCCCTTCACATCGTTCAGCGCCACCAGCGCGCGGGCGCGGTCCAGATGGACCTCGCCCTTCTCCATACCGTCCGGCAACCCACGCGCCAGCGCCGCGTCGAAATCGTCCCGCGCCTTGGCGGCGTCGCCACCAGCCAGCGCGGCATTGCCGGCCTGCGCCCAGAGCCGGCCGCTCTGCACCATTTCGCCATTGCGTTCGGCTTCGTCCGCCCCCTGTTCGAAGGCGACGATGGCGGGCGCCCAGCGTTCGGCGCGGGCATAGGCAAAGCCCATGCAGTTGCGCGCATAGAAGCTACCGCCGTCGATCCGCCATTGCTGAGCGAAGGCGACGCCCTTGTCCGGCGCCTCCACCGCCTGGTCCAGGCAGGCCTGGAATTTCGCCGCATATTTGTCCGGCACCGGAATGCGGCCCTCACTCGCTCCTGCTCCTGACCGCGCCGGAGCGGCCGACGCAGAAGCCGCCGCTTCCGCCTTTTCCTTCCTCTTGCGGTTCATCACCGCCTCGACCTCCGGATCATAGGCCTGCGGGGCGAGCAGCAGCAGCGGGAGGAAGAGGAAGGGCATCAGAGGCTGTCCAACAGGCTGGAGACGGTCCGGATCAGCAGTGCGATGTCCGGGTCGCGGGAAAGGCGATGGTCGCCATCCTTAATCAGCAGCGTCTGCACATCGGATGAACGCAGCCGCTCCGCGATCCGCAACGCCGTTCGCCAGGGCACGTCGGGGTCGGCCTGCCCCTGCAACAGCCGCACCGGGCAATCGATCGCGATCTCCCCCTCCAGCAGCCGCAGCGACTGGCCCGATTCCCAGAAGGCCAAGGTGGTGACATAGGGGTTATCGCCATAAGGGGTCGGTTCGACGATCCGTCCTTCCGTCGCCAGCAGGGCCTTGTCCGCGTCGGTAAAGCCCCATTCGGTGAAATCCGGCGCCGCCGCGATGCCGACCAGCCCCGCCACCCGCTCCGGCCGGGCCAGCGCGATCAGCAGCGCCAGCCAGCCGCCCATGGAAGATCCCACCAGCACCACCGGCCCCTGGGTCAGGGAATCGATCAGCAGCAGCGCATCGTCGCGCCAACTCGCCAGCGTGCCATCCTCGAACCGTCCCTCGCTCGCGCCATTGCCGGCATAATCGAGCCGCAGCATCGCCCGGCCCTGATCCTGCGCCCAACCGTCCAGCGCAACCGCCTTGCCCCCTTCCATGTCGGACATGTAGCCGGGCAGGAAGACGATCGTGGGGCCGGTGCCGGGCCGGTGCCGACAGGCCAGCCGCAACCCGTCCGGCCGAGGGTGAAAGGCGGGCGGCGCGACGTCGGGACGATCCATGCTATTTCTCCGGTTCAATGGCAGGGGCCTGAAAAAGCCCCGTAAAAAGCTCTTGGCCTGGAAACCAGAAAAATAAAAAATAATGCGCCTGCCGTGATTGACAGCCCCCCGGCCAGCGGCTAGTTGCGCGCTCCTACCCCGTGCCCAGATGGCGGAATTGGTAGACGCACCAGCTTCAGGTGCTGGCGATCGCAAGGTCGTGGAGGTTCGAGTCCTCTTCTGGGCACCATTTGTTCTTCCGGCAGCGTCCGGGGACGTCCCGAAAGTGGCTGATTTCAGCCGTTTTTTGTGCTAAGACCGTCCGGTCAAATCCGGGCTGATCCGGCACCAATCGGGAACAAATATGGTATCCTGCATGGTATCGAAGGCCCCTTATGGACGGGCCGATACCATGGGAAAACTCTTCGCGACCACCGTCACCAGCGCCAGGCCGAGGGAGCGCGAATACAAGCTCACCGACGGCGCCGGCCTCTATCTCCTCGTCAAGCCTAACGGCAGGAAGCTCTGGCGTCTCAACTACGCCTATCTCGGCAAGCAGCGCACGCTCTCCTTCGGCGCGTGGCCTGACGTCGGTCTCGCCGATGCACGCGAGCGGCGCGACGAAGCCCGCAAGCTGATCGCCGCCGGCCTCGATCCCTCGCACGAAGCCAAGCTTGCCGAAGCGCGCGCGATGCTGTCCGAGGAAAACAGCTTCAAGCTGGTCGCCGAGGAATGGGTTGGCAAGCAGGAACGCGAAGGGATGGCGGAGATCACCCTCAGCAAGATCCGCTGGCTGCTTGCCAAGGCTTATCCCAGGATCGGCAACCGCCCCGTCGCCAAGATCACCGCCCAGGAAGTGCTTGCCGTGCTCCGTTCGATCGAGGCAACCGGCCGATATGAAAGCGCGCGGCGGATGCGCAGCGTTCTCAGCCGCGTGTTCCGCTATGCGATTGCCACCACGCGGGCCGAAATTGATCCGGCCCGTGACCTGCGCGGCGCGCTGACCGTACCCAAGGCAAAGCATCTCGCAGCCATCACCACGCCCAAGGGCGCCGGTGAACTCATGCGCGCGATCGAGGGCTATACCGGCCACGCCATCACCCTGTTCGGGCTCAGGTTGTCGGCCCATCTGTTCGTCCGCCCCGGCGAACTGCGTCAGGCCGAGTGGAGCGAATTCGACTTCGACCGCTCGGTCTGGAACATCCCCGAGCAGAAGATGAAGATGCGACGGCCGCACCGCGTGCCGCTGTCCACGCAGGTGACCGCGCTTTTCGAGCAGCTCTGGGAGCTGACGGGCACAGGACGATATTGCTTTCCCTCTTTCCGCTCGCCGCGTCGACCGATGTCCGAGAATACGGTCAACGCGGCCCTTCGCGCGCTCGGGTTCGGCCAGGAGGAGATGACGGCGCACGGCTTCCGGGCGATGGCAGCGACGCTGCTCAACGAAACGGGCAAGTTCAATCCGGACGCCATCGAGCGCCAACTCGCCCATATGGAGACCAACGCCATCCGGCGTGCCTACACGCGCGGCGAATATTGGGACGAGCGCGTGAAGATGATGCAGTACTGGTCGGATCAGCTCGACGAGATGCGCGACGGCGCAAGAGTTCTGAAGCCCAATTTCCGACGCGCCTGAGGCTCCCAACCTAGCGATCAAGGTAAGTCCTCTCCGTCACTTCAGCGATCGACCGGAAGACAGCGGACGAACCCTGTGTGAGGGGATCATGGGCCTGCACATGCCCTTGCGCCCATTCCAGCCACTCGGCGGCCGTCCTACCGCCGATTTCCAATGAAGAGTCCGGCATCGCGGCACGCAGCGCCATGAGGAAATCCCGCGCCAGTCCCGCTTCGCGCCATCTGCCGGCCTGCTCGAGGAAGCATCGGAAGCGGTCGCGATCGAGCATGAGCTGCTGCGCCAACATCTGGCGCTTCCGTTTCTCTGTCTCCCGCAGTCGTTGCCGCTCTTCGGCCATTTCCCGGGCTGCGGCCATCATCGGGAATGCCGCAAGCACGGCCGCCAGTATGTCGCCCACCTTGTTCTCGATCATGCCCTTCGGGCCGTCCTGCCAGATGCGTGGCAAATCGCCGGGCAACCAACGCTTGATCTCGAAGACCAGCACATCCGTCTCGACCAGTTCTCGCCTGTATTGCCTGCCAGAGCCATGCCACCGTCTCTCTTCGGCAGGGAGGAGCTGGCGCACTTCCTTGAGCCGGGGCCTGAGTTGAAACGCGATCTCGTCCTGTCCGCTCCGCGCAACGGGACCATGCCGGTCTGTCTCGGCAATGACGATCTTATCTGCCTCCAAGGCTTTGAACAGGGTGTCCAATATCCTGAGGCGACGCCGTTCGATCGGCGTGAAGGGCGCGGCCCGGACCGGCCGGTTGGGCCAGATATCATAGACCAGCCGGCCCCTGGCGATCGCCTCCCTGCGATTTGCAAGCCAGCCGGCAATGATGGGGTGGGGATCCGAGAGCCGCTCCGCCACGCGCACCGCTTTGCCATTCTGGCGGGCCGCGGCAAGGGGGGCGTGCGCAGTTGACGACGCACCACCATCCGGGTGCGGGGTAATTTCTATCTTCTCGTCCATGCCGGCTTTTGCGGGCGGCAAGGCCGGCACGGCGATCTCCCTGCCGGCCGCGACCTTGTTCCAGTGCCCAGGCCGAGGACGCGGGATATCGAAACGATCGCAGAGTTTGGCGAGACTTTGATCCGAGATGCCGAAGCGTCTTGCGAGGTGGCGGAGAGGTTCGGCCCAGACCAGCGCCTGAAGTTCGGTACGGGACAGCAATGCAGGGACCAACGGCGTGGTGGGCATATCCATCGGACAGTCTTTCACTCCAAAGCCACATGCATGAGGACGCCGGAGGCTGCCGGGCCGCAGCCCAAAGCCGTTTCGCCATCATTCCATGACGCTTGGATTCAGAAGTACCCGACAAGAATGTTTCATCGGCAATGACGCCGCTCGATTTGAAGGATATTATGCCTGTTCAGCGCCTTAAATCGCCTTGTTCCGCAGAGCCGGGCTTGCGTCTTGGATGACCTGCGATAAGCTGAAGGCGCGCCATCGATGCATGGCGCCGAGGCGTGAGAACCTCGTGCGAGATGAAATGGATCCGCCATCGTGCGGCCGGGTGGCCGACGCGCATGTCCAAGCCGTTCGCGGCCAAAGGCGTTGGCGCATGTGCTCGTGCATGTTCTCAACACCCGGCTTTCGCCGGCATCGCCTCGCCAGAGCGAGGAGATGTGATCGATGCGATCCACAGCCAGGATCGGCGCACTGCGCCGCAAGCCATGCGGCCTGCGCTAGGGGCGGCCCGCTTGCCGCTCGACGAAGGCGAGCCGCTGCCGCCGACGCATGATCGCGTGCCATCGA
Source organism: Sphingobium sp. PNB (assembly GCF_019873065.1). Taxonomy (NCBI): domain Bacteria; kingdom Pseudomonadati; phylum Pseudomonadota; class Alphaproteobacteria; order Sphingomonadales; family Sphingobiaceae; genus Sphingobium; species Sphingobium sp. PNB. The sequence goes on along the minus strand of NZ_JAINEZ010000004.1, from coordinate 41,425 downwards.
TGGCGCCGACCATCGATGAATTGTACCGAGCTGAAAGGCCACGGCTCCTGCGCTTCCTCGATCGTCGCGCCCCGGACGACCGCGCCGAGGAGATCGTCCAGCAGGTCTTCACCCGTCTTGTCGCGCGCGCGCAGACCGATGCCGTCGCGATCCATGCGCCCGGAGCCTATCTGCGCGAGGCCGCGCACAATCTCCTGCGTGATCACGCCCGCGCCGCCGCCCGCAGTCACCAGTTCCAGCATGTGCCGATCGACGATGTCGAAATTGGAAGCGGGGATCCTGTCGCCGCGTTGGAGGCGCGCGACCGCCTTGCGCGTATCGAACAGGCCGTCCTGCGCCTCAAGCCGCTCACCCGGCAAATATTTCTCGCTTGCCGCCTTGATGGCTATAGTTACGCCGAAATCGCGAAACAGACGGGATTGAGCGTGCGAGGCGTGGAAAAGCAGATGAGCCGGGCCATCAAGCAACTGGGGCGGCACCTCAGCGATCATGGCTGACGAAGTCCGTGCCATTCCGCGCGCTATCCGGGATGCCGCCGGGGACTGGCTGGCGCGCCGGCAGGAACCTGCTCGACCAGATGTCGAGCGGGCCTTTGCCGTCTGGGTGAATGCCGATCCGCGTCATCGGATCGCTTATGAACAGGCGGAGCGTCACTGGCGGGAGAGCCGCTTGCTGGCCGACAGCGAGGTGGGCCGCACGCGGAAGCTGGTTCGCGCACCCTTCCTGATGCGGCACAGTACCCATGTTGCGGCTGCCAGCCTCAGTGTCGTCGTCCTGCTCGGGATCGGCAGTGTCGGCTTGCTGCGCTATGGATCGCCTCTCGAGCTGGTTTCTCCCGCGCAAGCCGCGACCTATGAGACCGCGCTGGGCGAAATCAGGACCATATCGCTGGCGGACGGATCGCAGCTCACGCTCGACACCGCCACGCGCGTGCACGTCACCCTTACCGCCAACGAACGGAAGGTCTCGCTGGAACGAGGCCGCGCGCGCTTTCGCGTTGCGCCGGACGGCAATCGCCCCTTCACCGTTACGGTTCCCGGCGGCACTGTCGTTGCACAAAGCACGCTAGTCGACGTCAGCGTGGAAAGCGGAAGTCCCGTGGTGGCGGTGATCGAGGGGCGGGTCGATCTCACCAGCACAAGTGACGTGACCTCCCGTACTGCTCGAACGCTTGCCGCGGGGCAGACCGCAAACCTGGACAATGCTGAGACGCCCCGTCCTACGCAGGCGGGCGAAACCCAATGGGTGTCCGGCATGTTGTCGCTGGACGGCGGCCTGCTTGGCGATGCCGTCGCCGCCGTCAACCGCTACAACCGCATCCAGATACGCCTTGCCGAGCCTGGGCTGGCCCGCCTGTCGGTTACCGGCGCCTTCCAGGTGCGCAATCCGGACGCCTTTGCCCGGGCCGTGGCGGCGACATTCGGGCTCGGTATCGACCAAACCGATCCGGGCGTGATCCTTCTTCGCCGCGCTCCTTAGGACGTTTTGATCCTTCGCTGAAAAAATCTGTCGTGGGTTTTCAGAACCCGGCGTCTCCCCGCCAACCAGCCACGATGTGGCCAGGGGGAGACACAGGGTAATGGTTCGATTTGACGCAAGATATCTGTTCAACAGCATCGCTGCCGTGGCGCTGGTGGCGGGCCCTTCGGTCGCGCGAGGCCAGGACGTAAAGCGCCATTCCTTTGAAGTGCCGGCGCAAGATCTGGGCGCGTCGCTTAAGGCGCTGGCACTTCAATCCGGCATCACCGTGCTGGTCGACAGCAAGATCGTGACGGGCAAGCAGGCCCCGGCGCTTCACGGTTCCTACACGGTCGAGGAAGCGCTGCGCATCCTGCTCGACCGATCCGGGCTGGCCTACACGCCTGTCGATGGCGGCTTTGCCGTGCGGCCGGCCCGCGCGAGCCGTGACGGCAGTTCGACAAATGACGGGCAGGATATCGTCGTCACGGGGAGCCGGCTGCGTGGGGCCGCGATTGCATCGCCGGTCGTCCGGATAGGTCAGGAAGAAATTCGCGATTCCGGCCAGGCTGGCCTTGGCGATGTCGTCCGCCGTATCCCGCAAAGCTTCGGAGGCGGGCAAAATCCCGGGATCGGCATGAATGTCCCCGACGCCAGCGGCGTCGACGTGGGTGGGGGATCGTCCATCAATCTGCGCGGTCTTGGAAGCGATGCGACGCTCACGCTGCTCAACGGCCGGCGTCTTGCCTATACGGCTGTCCGGCAGAGCGTCGATGTTTCGGGCATCCCGGTGTCGGCGGTCGATCGCATCGAAGTCGTCCCAGATGGCGCCTCGGCGATCTACGGCTCGGACGCGGTCGCCGGCGTCGCCAACGTCATCCTGCGCCGGGACTATGATGGCCTCGAAACCAGCGCGCGTCTTGCCGGTACGACGGACGGCGGCGATTTCCAGCAGCAATATGGCGCGTTGGCGGGTCGCACATGGGCATCGGGCGGACTGTTCGCCGCCTATGAATATGGCAGCAACACTGCGATCCGTGCGAGCCAGCGGTCCTACGCTGCGACACGCTCCCCGGGGCTCGATCTTTACCCGGCGCTGCGCCATCACAGCGTCGTTGCCAGCGGACATCAGGACCTGGGCGGCGGCCTGACCTTCTCGATCGACGGGCTTTATAATATCCGCTGGAGCGACCTGACATTTCCAACGGTGGCAGGTGGCGATCTCGACGAGGGCAAGGCGACCTTCTCGTCGGTCGACAAATCCTTCGGTGTCGCGCCGACCCTTACGCTCGATCTGTCCGGTGGCTGGCAGATTGCGCTTGGCGGGACCTACGGCAGGGAACGGGTCGACTATCATCAGGTCGAATGTGCCTCGGGGGTCTGCAGCGATTCCGGCCCCAGCTTCTATCGCAACACGGCCAAATCGATCGAAATCAATGCCAATGGCGACCTCTTCCGCCTGCCCGGTGGCATCGCCAAGATCGCCGTTGGCGGCGGCTATCGCGATATCGGCTTCCAGCGGTTCGTTGGGACGGGAAGCGCGGTCAACACCGTCGCCGCCCAGGACAATCTGTTCGCTTTCGGGGAATTGAGCCTCCCCCTGATCGGCCCGGATCAGAATCTGCCGCTCATGACCAAGGTCGATGCCAGTGCCGCCCTGCGCTATGAGCGCTACCCCGGCATCGGCGAAGTCGCCACGCCCAAGCTCGGTCTGTCATGGGCGATGACGCTCGATATCAGCCTGAAGGGAAGCTGGGGCAAATCCTTCCGGGCGCCAACGCTCTATCAGCAATATCAGCCGCGCGCGGTCTACCTGTTTCCTCCCGCAGCGCTGGGTGCGACCGGGACATCGGCGAGCGCGGGCGCCATTCTCATCCTCGGGGGCAATCCTGATCTCAAGCCGGAAAAGGCGACGACGTGGTCGGCCACGCTTGCCGTGCATCCGCGCGCATTGCCGGGCGCGAGCCTCGAGGTCAGCTATTTCAGCGTCCGCTATCGCAACCGGATCGTATCCCCGATCACCTTGCTGGCCCAGGCCTTGAGCAATCCCATCTACCGGGAACAGATCATCTTCAACCCGACCGCTACTCAACAGGCGGCCGCCATCGCCAGTGCGGGCACCTTCCTCAACATCACCGGCGTGCCCTATGATCCGGCGAACGTCGTCGCGATTGTCGACAATGCCAATCTCAATGCCGGTCGGCAGCGCGCGAGGGGCGTCGATGTGCTGGCGAGCTACAATGCCGCGATTGCGCCAGACCAGCAACTGCGCCTGTCGCTCGACATCGCCTATCTCGAGAGCGACCAGCAGCTCAGCGCCGGTCAGCCCACCTATGACCTTGCCGGCACCATCTTCAACCCGCCCCATTGGCGCGGGCAGGCTGCGGTCGCATGGACTGGCGGCAATCTCACTCTGGCGGCCAACGGCAATTACACCGGCGGTGTCAGCGACACGCGCTCGACGCCAGCCGTGCGTATCAAGGCAATGACCACGCTCGATCTCACCGCGCGCTACCGGGTCGATTCCGAGGCTCCGCTCGGAGGGCTCGAGTTCAGCCTGTCAGTCCAGAACCTCTTCAACGACAAGCCCGATCCGATCGCGACTTCGATACCCTACGACACGCCTTACGACTCGACCAATTATTCACCTGTCGGCCGGATGATCGCCTTCGGGATCACCCGGCAATGGTGAGCGCCAATATCAGAGGCTGCCTCGGCCTTGGGGTCTTGTGCCTGCTGTTTCCCACCACGACGTGGGCGAACTGCGAAGAGGTGCTGCCCGCGCATGAAGCATCGAGTACCGTGAAGCGCGACCTTGCCGCAGCGGACCTCATCCAGCTGCGCGAGATCGGCGATCCCGATTCCGCGGTCTTCAATGGCCCGAGCCCGTTCGCGGTCTCGCCCGATGGCACCCGCATCGCCTATATCATCAACCGCGCCGATCTCGCGACGAACAGCTATTGCCGCGCACTGGTCGTCAGCGGACTGACGGGTGTCCGCTCACCAGATATTGTCGATCGGGGCGGCGAACTCATCAAGATCATGGACGTGCAGCGCGGCTTCTACCTGCCGAGCGGCGCCGCGCGCACCATCGTTCCGTCCTGGACACCTGACGGGCGCAGGATCGCCTATCTGCGGCGCGATCATGGCGTCACGCAGGCGTGGGTGGCACAGGCGGACGGCGGCGGCGCACACGCGGTCACGCGCTCTGACGTCGATGTCGAAGCCGTGGCCTGGAGCAAAGATGGGACCCGGCTGCTCTATGGCACGCGCAAGGGAGCGGCGGCCGTGCAGGCGGAATTGGATCGCGAAGGCCAGTCAGGGTGGCTGTACGACCGCAGGGTCTCGCCAGAGATTTCCGCGCGGCCGCTCACCCCGGCCACCGAGATGCTGGACGTCAGTGCCATCGATTTGCGTACCGGCGCAGCCGTGCCTGCAGATGCCGCAGAGCAATCGGCGGTGGAACGCGCCGCACCCGCCGACATGCCGGTCGATCCGGAAGCCATCAGTGATGACGGCCGCAAAGCGCATCTCGAGCGTTCGAATACTTCGCCGCTGACGCCCGCGAGGCTCATCGTCACGAACGGCGACAGCAGTCGGCGCTGCGATGCCGAGGCCTGTGCCGGCGGTATCGTCTCCCTTTGGTGGCAAGGCGCATCGGTGCTCATTCTGCGCCGGGAAGGCTGGGCCAAGGAAGCGATGGCGCTCTATCGCTGGCGACCCGGCGCTACCCCTCCCACCGCGTTATTACGCACAACCGACGTGCTGCACGGCTGCGTGATGGCTCGGACGGAACTGGTCTGCACCCGCGAGGACAGCAGCATGCCGCGCAAGGTGGTTGCCATCGACACCGCGAACGGCCGGATGCGGACCATTTTCGATCCCAATCCCGAATTTTCCGGCATTCGCCTGGGTTCCGTCACTCGGCTCAGATGGCGCAACAATCTTGGGCTGGAAGCATGGGGTGACCTTGTCCTGCCACCAGGGCACAAGCCCGGAGAGAAATTGCCGATGGTTGTCGTACAATATCATAGCGACGGCTTCCTGCGCGGTGGCACCGGCGACGATTATCCGATCTTCCTGCTCGCCCAGCGCGGGATCGCCGTGCTCAGTACCGAGCGGCCCAATTTCTTCGCCGCAGCCTTTCCCCAGCTCAAGACCTGGTACGAGATCAATGCCGCCAACCAGAAGGATTGGGGTGAACGCCGCAGCCTGCTGTCATCGGTCCTCACCGGCGTGCGCACGGCAGTTGATCGTAGTGACATCGATCCCGCGCGCGTGGGCATCACGGGTCTGAGTGACGGCGCCTCGAACGTTGCCTTCGCCTTGATCAATTCGAAAGCCTTCGTAGCCGCGGCGCTCAGCACCTGTTGCATGGAACCCAACACCACCGCGACCTATGGCGGCATCGCCTGGGCCGAATGGCTGCGCGGGATGGGCTATCCGCCAGCGACCCGAGACAATCCCGACTTTTGGCGCGACATGTCGCTGGCCCGAAACGCTGCCCGGATCGATACCCCGCTGCTCCTGCAACTCGCCGACAATGAGTTCCGGCTCGCGCTCGAAGCCTTCGGCGCCCTGCACGAGCAGAACAAGCCAGTGGAGATGTATGTCTATCCCGACGAATTCCACGTGAAATGGCAGCCGATCCACCGGCGTGCCGTCTATGAGCGTAATCTTGACTGGTTCTCTTTCTGGCTGCAGGATCGGGAGGATTCGGATGGGGCCAAGATCGCGCAGTATCGTCGCTGGCGCGACATGCGATCCGGTGTGCAGCCTTCACCTGAGCCGGTTCCAGTCCGCTAGTTTGCTGATATCCGTCCAACCTATCGCAGAAAATCAAAGGGGCATCCGTGTCTGAGGGAAGTCATATGGCTGCGTCCGACCAGCTTAAGGCGTTTCGATGCTGGAGGGGGATGTCGGTTCACGGCGGAACCCACGAGCTCGGCCCAAGCGGCTGCGATCAGTCTGCGCGGCGAAATTGTGCGTGGCGACGCTGGTACGTAGCGATAGGTCTGGAAACGGATTTTCGGGTCGTTGAACCGCTCAAATACTCACGCCAAGGGCGTGCATGTCGCTATCGGCATCACCGATCTCAGGAACGACATCGCCGAGTTGGGACGGTATCTCGCCGGCAATATCGGCCAATGCGGTCATGACGGATCTGAACCGAGGCTGCTGGGTCCGACGCGAATGGCCATGCCCATCCCATATGGTCACCGGCCAGCGTTGATCGAGCCCTCTGCGAAGGCCGGCAGATGACCGTGCTGCTCGACAAAGCTGTACACCGCCCCCGCAAACTCGGCCGCTTGCTCGATATGAATGAAATGCCCGCTGCCCGGAAAGCGCGCGAGCGTGGCGTCCGGCAAAGCGTCGCGCAGGGGTTCGGCGCATCGCGGTCCGCAAATGAAATCGTGCTCACCGACCATGATTAGTGTCGGCACGGTGAGCGTGGACAATGCCTCGCGCACATCGAATGGTCTGGCATCGCCCTGTACGAAGGAGAAACGAAGCGCTTCGCTCAGACTTTTCATGGGGCCGGCGGCACGATCAGGATCGGCGAAATAGGCCGGCAACAGACCGCGCATCGTGTCCGTATAGCTCGCGTCGTCGCTCGTCGCCGGGACGGCTTGCCAGGCGTTCAGAACCGCTGCCCCGCGTACGGCGTCGTGATCGTTCGCCACGGACCGGCGAATGGCAACGTCGGCAGCTTGCATGAATTCGGGGCCGGTCACCGCCGCTGTCGCGTAGAGGATGAGACCGGCAAGGCGTTCGGGATGGGCGAGCGCGTACTCCTGCGCAACGAAACCGCCATGCGAATGTCCGAGAAGGAAGACGTTGGAGAGGTCCAGCGTGGTCAGCAGGCCGTGCAGCTGCAGGCTGTACCGGTCGATAGTGTACCCTTTGGGATGTTCGGGCAGGGTGCCCGATGCGCCCGTACCGATCGGCTCGAGATACACCATCGTCATCCGCTCCTCGAGCAGCGGCATGCGCATGTAACCCCAATCAGCGCCCGGGCCGCCCGGGTGAGCGATGCAGATCGGGCCTCGTCCGGCGACGTGATAGGCTTGCGGCACGTTCTCGACTGTGACGAGGTGAGACCCGGGTGCGAGGGGGTGCAGGCCAGACATATGGAATTCCCGAAATACTGACCTCGCCGGCTCTAAAAAGGGCGTCCGATCAACGGCTGTCCTTGAAAGAGCACGGCAAGTGAAAAGCTGCCGGCGATGGAAATTCACCGCTCGGTGCGATCTGAATGATAAGATCACGCTACCGGGCCGTGTCGGCAAGAGGGTGGCGCGTTACAATTGAAACATGCAAGTCATTGAAACCGCCGGTCGTCAGGCAGCGCGGCACAGCTTTTGGTGCTGTTCTTCCAAACCAGTGAGAATGATCTCGCACGCATCATAGCGCGTAAAGCGCGAGGCTATTGCGTGCGCCGCGCGCCGCTGTGGTGATCCAGCCGCCAGAAGCGCGTCGAGAGCGGCGCGAAGTTCCGCTTGGCTCGGAAACGGTGTGCGAAGATCGATTCCGGCACCCGCGCGTGCGACGGCTGTAGCGACGGTGGGATGAGCACCGTCGCTGCCGGCGATCACCGTCGGCACGCCGCAGGCAAGCGCCCGGAGCGTCGCTCCATATTCGTCGCTGGTAACGAGCGCATGGGTATGCGGCAGGATCCACTGGACGGGCAAATCGTCCGCAATCCGGGCATTGTCGGGTAGCTGGGTCCCGGAGAGATCCTGACCTCCGGTGCTGCCGATGACGACCAGATCCTTGCGGTGCGCAAGCGCGCGCATCGTCGGCAACAGCAATTGGCGGACATGGTCGCTCGCGCCGCTGCCCGGCGTTACTAGCACGAGCCGCCTGCCGTCCTGAAGCCGTTCCGCCCAGGCAGGTAGTTCCAGTCTCGTCGGGAGGGCAGGCCAGAGTCCGATGTGCCGGATATGATCGGGCAAGCGCGTGGATGCGTGATCGAACTCGGGCAATCCGGCCTGCCAATAGATGTCGGCACAGCGCGCCGCCACGGTTAGCGGCGAACCCTGAGGTTCGACGCCCAACGCGCGCAATTGTCTGTCGAATTCCAGCTGGGCTGATCTCAATCGAGCGCCGCGTGCCGGGGTGGGTCGGTTGAACCGCGCAACCCCTTCCGACGGCTGGCGGTATACGTCACCCGAACGAGCGCTTTCCCCGGGCCAGGTGAGAAGCGTCATACCGCAGGCGGCAACGAACGGCCGGTTCGCCGGCGGTGAAAGCATGATCGGGACCGCGCCCAGAAACATCTGGTCGGTGACGATGCAATCGGGCTGAAACGCAGCGATCAAGGCCGCCAGCGCGTGATATTGCCCTGGCAGCGCCGCGATCAGGCGCAGGCTGATATCGTTTGCTGCCGGATCGAGGCGGGGCAGCGCTCTCTCATTAAGGGTGGGGATACGGACGCCAGCTTCCACCGGGAGAGCAGCGAACGCCGTGCCGGTTTCCCGAACGCGATCGACAAATTCCGGACCGGTGAGAATGACGGCTTCATGTCCATAGCGACAAAATAGCCTGGCGAGCCCAAGGAGAGGCTCGACAAAGTCGGCTGCCGGTGTCGCGGCGATGATGATACGCATTGAATAGCCTGCTTCGGTGACGACGCGGGGCGCCCAACGAGCCTTTAAAATCGGGGCTGTTCGGTTTCACCACGGTTTCCGGCGGCGACGGCGCGGTTTCATCTGACACATCGGCAGCGTTTCAACCGAAATGGATCGCGCAGCGCCTGAAGCGCGACTGAAATCCCGCTTCCCCAGATCGCGGTGTTGGCGAGCGACTGAATGCCGCCGGAAAATCTGTGTGAGAGAAGAATGGCTGTCGAAAACCTCGTCGCGTTTCTTGTCACTGCAACGGTGCTGACAATGGTTCCGGGACTGGACACCGCGATGGTCCTTCGCTCTGCGACCCTGCACGGCGCACGATACGGCATTGCGACGGCCATCGGCATCGCGGTCGGCTGCCTGTGCTGGGGAAGCGCTGCAGCTTTCGGTCTTGCGGCCCTGCTACGCGCTTGGCCGAGCATCTTTGCTGGACTGAAGTGGGCGGGGGCGATCTATCTCGCCTGGCTGGGGTTGCAGTTTCTGTTCAGACCGCGCTGCGCGCTCGCGACCGAAACCGAACCGAGGCCTGCTGGCGGTCTCGGAATCACTTTGCGCGGCGGGCTGGTCACCAACCTGCTAAATCCAAAGGTCGGATTGTTTTACATGACGTTATTGCCCCAGTTCATTCCGGCGAGTGCGCGTGGCAGCGGTCCCGCGCTAATGCTGGCATCGCTGCATGTCGGGATCGTGCTCATATGGTTCTGGCTGCTTTCCACGCTGTCGGAGAAGATCCGCCCCTGGCTGCGGCGGCCCGGGGTAATGCGCACGGTCGATCGCGTGACGGGCGGCATCTTCGTGATTCTGGGACTCGAGCTCGTTCAGGTAGCGGGACTGCATGCCTAGGTGGGCGGTTACGGCCGGGCCGAGGCAAGGGAGCCGGGTCCGGTCACGGCCGGCGGCGTGGCCCGGTGAAGGTCAGGTCGCGCCGCGCGCGAGCGGAGAGCCCGGAGCCACGCCGGCGACGCTAGAAATCCTTGAGCCAGGAAAGGTCTGCGTCGTCCGCGTCGGTGGAGCGACTAACCTTCTCCCATGCGAGCATTGACGCGTCCGACTGTTCGTTTGCGGCTCGCACGAGCGTGAAGGCATCGCTGCCGAGCACGAGATGCGCCGGCAGAGTCGGGTGGTCGGGAAGGCTGAGGATGACGGCGGCGACCTTCGACAGATCGGCTGCCTCATGCCCGTTAACGTCGCGAAATGCCGCGAGGAAAGTGCCGACGCTGGCCTCATAGTCCTGATCGGGGAGAGGGGCGGTCGCGAGCGCGACATTGGCGAAGTTGCTACGCATGCTGCCTGGCTCGACCGCCACGACGCGGACGCCGAACGGTGCGGCTTCCTGAGCGACGACCTCACTAAGACCGCCAACGGCAAACTTGGCGGCACAATAGGCGCTGAAGCCGGGTACGGCGCGCCGACCTCCGGCCGAAGATACGTTGATGACGGTGCCGGAGCGTTGACGCCGCATATGGGGGAGAACGGCGCGCATCCCATGAGCGGTGCCGAAGAGGTTGGTGGCGATCTGCGCCTCGAACGCTTCCGCGCTGGTCTGTTCGAACGCAGCGGCGATCCCGTAGCCGGCATTGTTCACGAGAACATCGATCGACCCGAATTTGGCAAGGCCGGCATCGACGGCGGCCCGTACATCGTCGGGATTGGCCACATCCATGGCGATCGGGAGGATCGAGTTCCCGTAGTGGCGGTGGAGGTCTTCAAGGCGGGCAGGATCTCTGGCGCCTGCCACAAGATTGTCGCCGTGGCCGAGGATCGCCTCAGCGACCGCGCGGCCAAGCCCTCCCGCAGCGCCCGTCACCAGCCAAGTTTTTGCCACGCGTATTCTCCTTGCTTGTCAGGCGATATGCCTGATCTTGGTCCGCCGAGCGGAGCTATCGGTTACCCGACAGACGGGCCGCGCGTTGGCGCGGCCCGTCTGTCGTCGATCAGGGGATGAGGAGCAGCTTGCCGGTGCTCACCCGCTTTTCCATTGCAGCATGCGCCTGGGCGGCATCGGCAAGCGGGTAGGTGCCGCCGACATTGACCTTGAGCTTGCCACTGGCAATCCAGTCGAACAGCCGCTTGGCATGGGCCTGGAACAGTTCCGGTGTGTGGATGTGATCCATGAAGACGGCGTAGCCAAGCTTGATGCTCTTCGGCAGGCTCATGATGTCGAGGTCTCCCGGGCCGCCAAGGACCGGACCGTACCAGCAGAAGGTGCCACTGCGACGAAGGACATCGAGCGAGCCGTGGAACGTCTTCGGGCCCGAGCCATCGTAGACGACATGAACGCCTTCACCGCCGGACAGGCGCACCGCGTCCTCGGCAAAATTGCCGTCGGCGTCGACAATGACATGGTCGGCGCCGGCGGCCTTGGCGATCGCGACCTTGTCCGGATGCGAGACGCGTCCGATCACGGTACCGCCGCGCATCTTGATGATCTGGGTCATCAGAAGGCCAAGGCCGCCAGCCGCTGCGTGGACAAAGGCGACGTCGCCTTCCTGCACGGGGTAGAAGTCGGTGGTGAAATGGCTGGCGGTGAGGCCTTGCATCATCACGCCGGCCGCGGTCTGATCGTCGATCTCATCGGGGACCTTCACCAGCGACCCGACGGGCGCCACGACCCGCTCGGCATAGCTGTTGGGGACGAAGACCCAGGCAACGCGGTCGCCGACCTCGAACTCGGTCACGCCCCCGCCGAGCGCTGCGACGCGGCCCGCGCCCTCGACACCGAGGATCTCGGGTTCATACCCGCCGGTCGCCATGCCCTGGCGCTTGCCGACGTCCATGAAATTGACGCCCGCCGCGGCGACGTCGATCAGCACCTCGCCGGCGCCGGGCTGGGGCTCGGCTTGGTCGACATACTGGAGCACCTCGGGGCCGCCGGGGGCGGTCATTGAAATAACCTTCATCATAATTCTCCTTTTTTCTGAATGTTCGTTCCAGAACTCGACAAAAAATTGTTCAGCGCAATGCGCGCAAGGCAAGCCGACCGAGATCTTGAAGTTGTTTGTCGGTCGCTCCACCGCGGGCAGCGACGCGAATTCCCGAGAAGCTCGCGACCAGGAAGTCCATCACAAGATCGGGGTCGAGGTCGTCAGCCAGATCGCCGAGTCCCTGTGCCTCCTGGATGCGCTCGATAAAGGCGGCGCGTAGCGACCGATCAAGCGTGGTCAGGAGTTCGGCCAGATCAGGCTTGCTGTCGCCGAACTCGCAGATGGAATTCACTCCGAGACAGCTGGTGCGCGCGACGCTCACCACGCGCTCCATCGCCGCACGGATCCCGTCGATCGCGCGTGGTTCACCCTGAAGCGCGGCAAAATGGGCGCTCGCTTCCAGGATGCCGTAGCGCCGGATCGCTGAAAGGTAGAGCTGCCATTTGTCACCGAAGGTGTCGTAGAGGCTTTGGCGGCCGATATTCATGGCGTCGACGAGCATCGCCGCCGACGTGCCCTCATAGCCATGCTCACGGAACACCTGCATCGCAGAGTCCAGCGCGCGTTCCGCGTCAAATTCCTTGGGCCTACCCATCGCCAGGCCATATGGGGTTCCAGAATGATCAGTCAAGAAATTGAACGTGGAAAAGCTGCTCGGCGCGTGGCGCTGCATCCGACAACACCGCCACGACGTCGGCGATCGCCGCATGATGGCCGGGAAGGATCGCTGCGGTGAGATCACGAAGAGTCGCTCGACCTTAGGGGAAGGAGCGGTCGAAGTCGGTCGTGCCGCAGGTAGAGGCCTCCCCAGGGGAGCGCGCCGAGCATCAGCGAAAAGAGTTCGGGGGGTGAGCCGATCTCTGCGATCCGGAAATGCGCGCAAATCGCCCCGCCTGCGAACCCGGTAATGAAGATCGCCCCCACAACGGCGGTGGCGGGGACGACGTAGAGTGCCGCACAAAGCAGGATGATGCACCCGAGCGGCATGGCGAGCGACGCAGGGAAGCCGGTTTCGGTCATCTGCGCCTGGATGAGCTGGGGGGCGAACAGATCGACCAGGCCGTCCGCGACAAGGATCAGCATGACGACGGCCGACAAGAGATAGCCTGCGTATCTGCCCAATTGGGCGCCGCGAACCGGCGGTTTGACATTATTCGGCATCATCCGAGCTCCCCGCTCAGGATCTCGCCGGCGCGTTCGCCGATGATCACGCAGGGCGCCATGGTATTGCCAGCCGGGATCCGCGGCAGGATCGAGGCGTCGGCGATCGTGAGGTTCTCGACGCCGTGGACCTTCAGATCGCCGCCGACGACGGAATTGGCATCCACACCCATGCGCGCAGTGCAGCTCTGGTGCCAGAACGGGAGCGCGCTCTGCTGGATGAATGCGTCCACACTCAGCCCGAGGGCGCGCGGCGAAACGGCTTCCCGGGCACCGATCCGTGCGAGCGGCTGTGCGGCGCCGATCTGTTCGGCGAGTCCGACCATTGCCCGAGCGACCGCGCGATCTTCCGGGTCGGAGAGCGCGTCGAGATGAATAATGGGCGCGGCGTCGGGGTCGGCGCTGGAGAGGAGGACGCGCCCTCGGCTTTTGGGTTGCGACAGCCCGGCGACGAGCGACCATCCGTGTTCGGGCGCGCCGCGCTGCGCGAGCTCCGGACTGCACAGCGGGAATTCGGCCTGGCACATCACGACGTTCGGGCCTTCGGACGCGGCTGCCGTGTTCGCATAGATCGTCGCCTCACTTCCGTTCGCGCGGGGGTGGATTGCTTCCGGATGAGCCCAGACCATCGGGAAATTGGTGTGGTCCTGCAGACCCTGGCCGACGCCGGGAAGGTGCCGAAGGGTGGTGATGCCGTGGCTGGCGAGCGTTGCGCGGTCGCCGATCCCGGATAGCATCAGGATTTTGGGCGTATTGATTGCGCCGGTCGATAGAACGACCTGCGAGGTCGCCCGAAGGGCGTGCACGCTGCCTCCGACGTCTACCTCGATCCCCGTCGCGCGGACGCCGTCGAACAGGACGCGACGCACGCGAACGCCTTTCACGACCGCGAGGTTCGCTCGGTCGAGCACCGGGCGGATATAGGAAGCGAACACCGAGAGGCGCCGACCATCGTTAAGCCGGACGTCGGAAAGCGCCGCGCCGGCAGGCGATTCCATCATTTCTCCATTGGGGCTTTCGAAGGTCGGGATGCCGACATCGGCTGCAGCGCCGACGAGCGCGCTGGCGACCGGATGCGGGTCCGACGACTGCGTGACAGTCACGAGCCCGCCGGCCCCGCGCCGCTGGAAATCCATCGGACCGCGATAATCCTCGATCCGGCGATAGATGCCCAGGACCGACTCATAGCTCCATCCCGGATCGCCGGAAACCTTGGCATAATGATCCCAGTCGCGTCGGTGTCCGCGCGCCCAGATCATGACGTTGATGCTCGACCCGCCGCCGAACACCTTGCCCATGGACATGGGAATCGAGCGATTGTCGATATGGGCGCCGGGCTCGGCCATGAATCCCCAGTCGACATCACTGCCGAGATTCTCCGGCCAGCGTCCGGGCTCTACGATACTGGGCCGATGGTCATCGCCGCCGGCCTCGACCAGCAGAACCTTCAGGTCGGGGTTATCCGAAAGACGCCGCGCAACGACCGAGCCTGCAGATCCGGAGCCGCAGACAATGACGTCATAGTCCTGCGTCAGCCAATCTTGTACGCCACTCATGAGATACGCTCCTGATAAGATTTTCGATCTGAACCTTGGTGAGTTGCCTCTCGGCCGTGGATGACCGGCTAGGTGCCGGCCGTCGCAAGCGCCGGCTGTTCGGAGAGAAGGCGGGGAAGTGCGGCGCGATCGACCTTGCCGTTGCCGTTCCTCGGGAGCCGCGACACGACCCGGGCGAATTCCGGGATCTTGTAGTCGCTCAACCGCTCGCGCAGCCGACGCAGGATCTCCGCGACGCTTGCACTAGCTGACGGCGCCAGCTCGATCAGCGCGGCGATCCGTTCCCCGAGGCGATCATCGGGAATCCCGAAGACGGCGGCATCGGACACGTCGGGATACGCTCGAAGCGCTTCCTCGACCTCGAGCGGCGAGATGTTCGAACCACCTCTGATGATGAGATTCTTTCGGCGCTCGACGAACGCCAGGGTTCCATCCGCGAGACGTTGGAAGACATCGCCCGTTTCGAAATAGTCGGGGCCGGGTTGAACCGCGCCATTCGACCAATAGCCGGGCGAAACATGGGGGCCGCAAACCAGTAGCTCGCCGGTATCGTGCACGTCGGCGGCATCGCCTTCGATGCTCCGCAAGGTGACCCCGGTGCCGGTGCGTATCGGGTATCCGGAGCCCTCGGCGGCGCAATGTACCAGGCTGGTGGCAGCCTCGGTCGATGCCCATCCGGCGTGCAAGGGGAGCCGGAACGTCGAGGCAAAACCCTGCTTGAGCCGTGTTGGTGCGGCATCGCCGCTGGCGACGCAGAAGCGGAGCGAGCTAATGTCTCTGGGGTGCAGCCGTTGGGCATCGATCAGCTCGGCGAAAATGAAGGGCAGCGCCTTCATCCAGGTGCACCGGTGCCGTGCGATCGCGTCGAGCACCGCGCCTGGCTCGAACGGGCCGACCATGACCATCGCGCTCGGACGAACGAGGCTGGCAAGGAAATTGAACAGGCCGCCGGCATGAACCATCGGGCCGACGTTCAGCATGATATCGTCCGGCCGCAGTCCCAGAGCGTCGTAACGCGCAGTGATCGCATCGAGCGTGCCGAGCGTGTGGGTGACAATTTTCGGGGCGCCGGTTGTGCCCGACGTTGCCATGAGGATGGCCGGCTCGGCGACGCCAGGGGCGCTTGATCGCGTCGAGTCGCCCCTTCTGCAGTGCCCCCCACGAACTGCTTCGGCGGCGCCGCCTTCATCTGCCAGTACGACACGCGCGTCCGACGGGAGAGTATCCGCGCAAACGCCGGAAAGATCGGCCGATGCGCCGGCGGACCCAAGATGCAGTGCCGGTGCGATGAGATCGACTACGGCGCGGGTTTCTTCTGCCTTGAACCGGGTATTGATCGGGGCGGCGACAAAGCCACCGCGCAGACAGGCGAGCAGGCTGATCGCCAGGTTGGGCGAATTCGGCATGCTGATCGAGATGCGGTCGCCGGTTTGCGCGCCTGCATCAACCAGCGCATCGACCAATGCGTCAATCTCGGCGAGCAGGTCGCCATTGGTCCATCTTTTGTCGCCCCAGAAGAAAGCGACGCTGCCCGGCCGCGCCAGGGCGATCTCAAGAAAATGCGCCAGGACTGGCATCGCAATTACCTTTTTGTTGAGCGGGCGGCGCGGCCGTCACAGCATGGGGCGCGCATCAGTGCAGACCGACCTGTCCGGCCACGCTCTTGTAGAGGGCAGCGGAATCGAAGCCGACGCCGGCTTTGAACACGGTCCGCGGCGTTTCGATTGCCGTCACGTCGCGCGAGATGTCGCCGTTTAAAAGTACCAGGTCTGCTTGCTTGCCGACCTCGATACTGCCGAGGTTGGTCGCCTTGCCCTCGAAGATTGCGCCGTTGAGCGTCGCGATCCGGATTGCCGCCGGGACCGAGAAACCGGCATCGACGAGAAGCTCGACGTTGCGCTGGTCGCCCAGGCCGGCGACGGTAAAGCCGTCTCCGGTGGGGTCACAGCCCGCCATCAACAGCCCGCCCGCTTTGACGAAGGCCCGCTCGAACGCCATTTCCTTGCGCATGGCTTGGGAAAAGAGCGCGCCGCGGGCAGCCCGCTCAGGCGATGCCTGATTGAGATAATCCCATACTGCCGGATGCAGGAGGCCCTGGAGCCTTGCCCGGCGCGAAGCCGACATGCCGGTACCGCCTTCGAGCACCGCCAGCGTCGATGTCAGGGCGACGCGCCGGCGCACCATTGTCTGCACGAGGGCCCGGACCTCGGCCGCATCCGGCGAGACGTTCGTGGCGATCTGCCCAAGGACGGCGCGCCCGGTTTGCGGACCCTCCGACCGGCGACAAAGATCGGGCTTGCGCGCTGAGTCCAGATCGCCATCGGGGGAGACAAAGGGGCCGTGTTCGAAATTGTCGATCCCGAGCGCCATCGCCTGCTGGTAGCCGACCGAGCAGAGATGGCCGGTGACCTTCATGCCGAGGCGATGCGCCTCGTCGATACCGGCGGCGAGCTCGTCGGTCGTTATGTCGGCATAGGCCTTGACCGAGGTGAAGCCTAAATCGCGCCAATAGCGAACCAGCCGGCGTGCGTCGTCGGAGTTTGTCAGGCCGTGCATCGTTGGGACCGCGGGCGGGCTGCCCTCAAGATACGGAGTCGACAGCTCCAGATCGGGGCCGACGAACCGCTTGGCCTCGATGCCGCGCTTCAGTTCCAAGTCGCCATAAGGGTCCATGCTGCCGGCCGTCCGCGCCGTCGTGACGCCGCTCGCCAGATAGAGGCGGGGTGCGGTCACGAACTGCTCGATTGCGATCGGCGGCCCGGCGACCGGCGAGGCATAGAACATATGCTCGTGCATCCCCACGAGACCAGGAATGAGGCTCTTGCCGCGACCGTCGATCAGCTGGGCGTCGTCGGGAATCTTGACGCGATCGGCGGCCCCGGACGCGACGATGCGCGAGTGGTCGAGGATGACCGTCTGGTCGGAGCGTGCGGCCGCGCCGGTACCGTCCACCACCGTAACGTGCGTTATCGCCACGACCTTGCCGGCTTCGGTCACGATTTCAGGGGATGGCGCGCCCGATTGTCCGGCCGCAGGGATGGCCGCGCTGGCCAACAAGAGGGATGCCGCAAGGTAGCGCAAGGCGAGGTCTCCGCTTCTTTTCCGGGGCAAACGGGCGACTCCGCGTGGCGGAGCGACTTCATGCCGGACGGTGATTGTTGAGCCCCGGGGATGCTGGTCCCCGGTTTCATTCATGCTGCAGTGCGCCGTTGCCAAGTTACCGTGGAAACAAGGGCTTTTGGCCGCTGCGCCAACGCAACAGATGAAGCCGCTGAACAAGCGTCCTTCTACGAGTTGGTCGCGATGCCGGCATGTTATCGAGCGCTAGCTCGCGTCAGCTTCGGCGTTAGCGCACCGCCGGCCGTGCAGGGCAACGGGCGAAAGATCAGGCGTCCCCGACGGCGTTTGCGAAGCGTAGGAGATCGTCGCCGGCTATGGGATCGACATCGACCTGAAAGGTGAGCGTAATGCCGGCAACGGTGGCGGCGAACCCCTGAACCCCAACGATCTCGACCAGCTCGGCCTCACTGAAGAAGGCTCTTGCATCCTCGAGTGCCTTGTCATTCGGGTAGGTCCGTTGGACGAGGGACGTGACCAACCGAAGCAGCGCCGCTTCGCGATCGTCGAACAGGTCGGTGGGACATCGATCAGCGCTCGGCTTGCCGCCGCCAAACAGATTTCCGGGCTTTCCCCAACCGCGCAACGCTTCTCGTTGTGCTTCGGTGATACCGAGCACCTCCGAAATGCCTTCATGCTGCGCCACGACATACGGTGCTTTCAGCATATAGCCGGTCTGGAGGATCACGAGCTCACGGTCTCGGGCCGGAAGGGCCAGCACGTTCATTTGCGCGCCCGCCAGCCTGATAAAGGCCTCTGCCCAATCGGGCGAATGAAACAGGACTCGAAGCAGATTGGCGACCTGCGGCGATCCAAGCCGCTCCACATAGACGCTATCATCCACAAAGCCGATCAGTGCCACGACATTAGACTCCTCTGTACGCTACTGAGGTCACCGCGCCTGGGCGGTGTCACAGAGACTTGCGGTAAATCTGGTAGGTCTTGTTCACGCGGCCCTCGATCGCCTCGGCGATCGAGAGCATTCCCTGATTGTCCTCAAGGATCCAGCCGATCTCGGCGCGCCAGGCCCCGTAGTTCGCGACGGCTGCGCGACGGATATATTCAATCATCATGAAAGCGAGCTGGCTCGCCATGCGCGACGCCTGCAGTTCCTTGACGACGCCCATCAGGGGGACGCGCATCGTTTCCGCCTTGGGCGCGCGCAGCCACCAGAGGAGCTTTGCCCAGTTGAAGGGCAGGAGGTTGCCGTTGAACGGCTTGATCACCTCGTTGAGATCGGGGAGCGTGATCATGAACGCGACGGGCTTTCCGTCCAGCTCGGCGATGCGGATCAGGTCGTTGAAGACGATCGGCTTGAGCTTCACGCCGACGTCGCGGATCTCCGGCGGCGTAAGGGGAATGAAACCCCAATTGTCCGACCAGGCATCGTTGAGAATTTCGAGGATGATCGCCGCTTCCTCGTCGAAACGGCGCTTGTCGACCTTGCGGATCCTGATGCGCGGATTGGCCTCGCCGGATTTGACGATCCGTTGCACGATCTTCGGGAATTCGCGGGTGATATCGAGATCAAAGGTCAGCAGTTGCTTGGCCTTGTGGTATCCGGCTCGCTCGATCCAGCCACGATAGTCCGGCCGGGCGTGTCCCATCATGATGGTCGGCGAGTGATCGAAACCCTGGGTCAGCAGGCCCGGCTCCTCCCAGATCGACATGCTGATCGGGCCGAGCGCTTGCTTCATTCCCTGGCTACGCAGCCAGGCTTCCGCGTCGGCCAGCAGGGCTCGGAATATCTCTTCACGCTCCGCCTCCATCAGGCCCCATTGGCCAACGCCAGGGCCGAAGCCCTGTTCGGCCGGCATCGTCAGTCCGAGTGTGTCGATATGTGCGGCAATGCGGCCGACCACCCGGCCGTCCTCATGCGCGAGGAAGAGCTGCGCCTTGGCATGAGAGAACCAGCCGTTCTTCTCGGGCGTAATCAACCCGAGCGCCTCGCCCTTCAGCGGCGGAACCCAAGCGTGGTCGTCCTTGTACAGGTCAAACGGAAAGTCGATGAAAGTCTTTCGTTCATTCTTAGTAACGACCGGAGTGATAAGGATGCTCTTCAAGTCACTCTTCCCAAGAGATTGAAATATGCATTCGATGCAAAACAATGGATGACTTGCGGGGGATGCAAGTCTCCACTATACTTTCGAATGACCATCTTCATGGTCTCCGTTCGCACTTCATCTAATGGATGGTTTCGATTTATCTACGACGAGCGGGTTACAGGTGTAGCAATTTCTGAAGTGATATTGCGTGAGCAGCCGTTAGGTCCGGAAGAGGCCAGGACGGGGAATGAGATGCGACCGACCATCATCGACGTGGACCGGCTCATCGGCTTTGCGGCGCGATGGAGGTCGGATGGCCGTTGTGAATCGGTCGACGCTTCACGGGCATGGCCGATTGGTCGGGGTGTTCGATCACGGCGGCTAACAGGAAATGTCAGGGTCGCACTAGGTCCTATTCTGGATCGATCGTTCAACTATGGCATTGTGTGGCGATGGTCCGGATGTGGACGCGTAGCGAGGAGTTTTCCGGTGGCAATGATCGATGCGGCAGAATTCACGACTGAAGTGAAGGCCGCGCGGATTCTGATTGTCGACGATGATCCTGCGATGCAGCGGATGATTGTCGGTTATCTAACCGATCACAATCTCAGAGCATCGGCGGTAAGCGGTCGGAAGGGACTGATGCACGCGCTCGCCGTGCGCGAGCCCGACCTTGTCATCCTTGATCTCCATCTGGGCGAGGATGACGGGCTTGAAATCCTGCGGGAGCTGCGCGGCAAAAGCGTCGTTCCCGTCATCCTGATCACCGGCAATCGGCTGGAGGAAATCGATCGGGTCGTGGGTCTAGAGCTGGGGGCGGACGATTATTTGACGAAGCCGTTCGGAATGCGCGAACTGCTCGCGCGCGTTCGGGCGACGCTGCGGCGCCGCACGATGGACCGCCTGAGTCCCGCGAAGCAGCGCGAGGCAACGTTTCGATTTGCCGACTGGTCTTTTGATCAGCGGCAGCGGGAACTGACATCGCCGGCGGGGGAGACGGTGCCGCTGACCAAGGGCGAATACGCTTTGCTGAGCGCGTTCGTGCATGCGCCCCGGCGGACGTTGTCACGCGAGCATTTGCTGCAGGCGACACGCGTTCATGAGAACGTGTTCGATCGCAGCATCGACGTTCAGATCCTGCGCTTGCGCCGCAAGCTTGAGGACGATCCGCGCGCTCCCCGGTTCATCCGTACGGAACGGGGGATCGGCTACAAATTCGATGTCGGCGTGGAGGTCGTGTGAGACCCGCTACGCTCGCCTTTGCCCTATCGCTCATCATACTGGGATTTAGCGTGCTGAGAGCGGAACTACGCGCAGAGGAACCCTCGCGCGCGCCGCTAATGCCGCTTCCGATCGGTCGATCCGAGGCTACGGCCAAGGCCATGCTGGGGCGAGATCTGTTTTACGATCGCCGCCTGTCACGGTCGATGACGCTGAGCTGCCAGTCCTGTCATGACCTGTCGACCAACGGCGCAAGCTCGGTCGCGGCGGACCGCAGCGACGCGGGCCGGCGCTTGGCCTACAACACGCCGACCGTCTTCAACACCGCGTACAGCTTCCGGCTTGGTTGGGAAGGCAAGACTCGCAGTCTTCGTGATTTTGCGATGGGGACGCTCGGGACCGATCACCTGATGGGCGGGAATGGCCTGGCCGCGCGGCGCCTCGCGGCAGACCCCAGGATGACGTCTCGCTTCCGGGCCGTCTATGGTGGGGTGCCGAGCGAGGACCGGATCGCCGACGCCTTGTCCGTCTTCATGGCGACGCTGGTGACGCCCGATGCGCCGTTCGATCGGTGGCTTCGGGGCGACAGGACGGCGCTCACGAAGCAGCAGGTGCGCGGTTATGACCGCTTTCAACAGCTGGGGTGCGCAAGCTGCCACCAGGGTATCAATGTCGGCGCCAATATCTTTCAGCGCCGGGGCATCTTCCACCCATTGGGAGACCCGAACCCGCGATATTTGCGGGTCCCGAGCCTGCGCAACGTGGCAACGACGGCGCCGTATTTTCATGACGGCAGCGTCGGCACGTTGCCGGACGCCATTCGGCGTATGGCGCGCGCGCAACTCGATCTGACGATCGGGGATCGGGACCTCGCCGATGTGACGGCGTTCCTCGGATCCCTGACCGGCACCTATCAAGGTCATACGGTGCGCGCCGCGCCAGATTGGAAGAAATGATCTGGTTGCCGGGTCTGCGCATCGCGACCGCGATCCTGTTCGTGACGAGCATCGCGCTTGGCGTCGTCACGCTGCGGGCGATGAATGACAGCCGACGGTGGGTCAATGCCGCGAGCAATTCCATCATGGATTACGCGCTGGCAGAGCGCACGCTGCAGCTCGATTTGCTCAACGCCCGCGCCGGATTGCTGCGCAACTACGATCCGGTGAATGCGGATCTCGCCGCGGGGCAGGAGAATCTCGCCGACCTCGAAAACCTGCAGATGCAGCCGGCGGCGAGGCGCATTCTTGGCAGGCTGATCGCGACAGATCGATATCAGGAGGGGTTGGTAGAACAGTTCAAGAGCGCAAATGCGCTTCTGCAGAACTCCCTCGCGCGCTTCAGGGCCAATGGCGCGTCGGAGCTCGGCGCCCATAACGTTCTTTCAGCAAGAATCCTGGCGCTGACGCTCGATACGAGCCCCCAGACGGTCAAGGAGGCGCGCGAAGCGCTCGCCCGCATGCCCGCCGCGGCCGAGGGAACATCCGGTTCGCAATTCCTCGCGCACGCTCGTCTGCTGGTCTCCGTGCTGCCCGAGATCGACGACCATCTGCGTGCGATCCGTGCCCTGAAAACCGAAGGCCGCATCGATCAGCTGCAAACGGTTCTCTCGGTGGAATCGCGGCAACGCGCGACATTGGTCTGCAATCTCCAGGTTTCCCTCGTCGGTACGATCCTGCTCCTGATCGTCTCGGCTGTGTCTCTGGTGCTTGTACAGCGCGCGCGGACACGCGAACTCGAGGCGCAAGCCGCTAACGAGCGGCTCAGCGGGGCGATCGCCACGCCGCTGATCGGCACCGGGGAGGCGACGTACCGAGCTCAGGTTCAGGACGCGGTGCGCATGCTCGCCCTGCATATCGAAGCGAAGCAGCTTCAGCTCGTCATTCCCGGCATGGCGCACTTTGCGCCATTTTCGTGGCCCGACGAGACTCTCGATCCAAGCTGGCTGGCAAGATTCATGGACGCGGCCGACGGTGACAACGCATGGTCGGGCTGTCGCGTTATTGCTTCGCGCGGCAAGGGTGTCGCCCACCCTGCGCTCGACCGGGCGATGCGGGACGCTGACATCAGGGATCTCGTCTTGCTGCGAACCGATCGGCCTTTCGGGGTGGTGGTCGGTTTCGAGCCGGCCAGCCTCGCAGTCGCTCAGCGGCGCGATTATGTCGCCGGCCTCGGCTCCGCGATAGTGACAATTGCTCATGGGGCTCGCCGCGAGGCCTTGCTACTCGAGCGCGATCGCCTGGAGCGGACACTCGCGCGCGCGCGGCGGATGGAGACGATAGGCGCCATGGCGAGCGGTGTTGCGCACAATTTCAACAATATCATCGGAGCCATTGGGGGCTTTGCCGAGATGGGCCAGGAGCGGACTCGACCCGGTTCCGCCTCGCGCAACAGTTTTGACGAAATCCGCGCTGCGGTCATCCGCGCGCGCGATCTTGTCGATGATATCCTGGGGTTCGCGCGGCGTGGTCGATCGCTCAAGCGGCCGATCAATCTGTTGAACGTGCTGACGCAGGCGGTTCGGCTGTTGTCGGCTTCTGCGCGCGACGAGAAGGCCTTCGACCTGGTGTCATCGGAAATGGCCTATCCGGTTCTTGGGGCGACCAGCGACCTCCAGCAGGCGATCATCAATATCTGCAACAACGCGCTGTTCGTGAGCGATGATCGGCCGGTCACGATTTCGCTGATCCGCCGGCAGGTGCCGATGGACATGGAGCTTAGTCACGGCAGCCTCGAGGCGGGTAGTTATGTTGTCGTAACGGTCACGGACAGCGGCCCCGGCGTCCCGGCCGGTGCTTTTCCTCGCCTGTTCGAACCGTTTTTCACGACCAAGCATGGCGGAACAGGGCTTGGCTTATCGACCGCCTGGGAGATCGTGCAGGATCATGGCGGGACCATCGACGTGGGGATCGGACCGGACGGCGGAGGGCGGTTTTCGATCTGGCTTCCGGAAATAGAAGACGGCGGTGCGGTCAATCCGATTGGCGACGGCAACCGCATCCTGTTGATCACCGAGCCTGAAGGCCTTGCCGAGCACGAAGATTTGCTTGCGGAGCTTGGCTACGAGCCCATCGGGCTCGCCCTGCCAGTAGAGCGAGAGGCCCTTCAGGATGTCGTATCGACGTGTGACGCAGTCCTGATGGCGGCTTCGCGCTTCGCACTGGTTGAGACTGCGGTCGCCTCCATCGTGCCGCAGCTCAAGGGAAGGGTCCTATTGGCAGCGTTGCCGGACTGGCCTGGATCGGAGCGCCCGGGTCCCCTGCTTCTTCTGAAGCACCCGATCCAGGTAGAGCAAGTTTCATATGCCCTGGCGGAGGCAATCGCTGCCCATTCTCGCGAACTGGCGGTCTGAGCAGCCGCTGTTCGCTTCGGTTGCGTAACGTCTCACGGTATCTCTCACGCCGCTGTCACCGCCTAACCCGCGCTAATGCAGGGCTCGCTTATCCTGGCCTCTCACGATTGAGGAAAGGAAAGACGATGACCGAAGCTCCAGAACGAGGTTCCGATTGCCCCTTTTCGCAGCTGACAACGGCATTTGGGGTGCCGGTGGTCGATAACGAGAACAGCATGACGGCGGGTCCGCGCGGGCCCCTCCTGATGCAGGACGTATGGCTGATCGAGAAGCTCGCCAATCTCAACCGCGAGATTATCCCGGAACGCCGGATGCACGCGAAGGGCTCCGGTGCGTTTGGAACCTTCACCGTCACGAACGATATCACGCGGTACACACGGGCCGCGATCTTCGGCGAACTGGGCAAGCAGACCGACATGTTCGCCCGCTTCACGACGGTGGCAGGAGAGCGCGGCGCCGCTGACGCCGAGCGTGACATTCGCGGATTCGCGCTCAAATTCTACACCGAGGAAGGCAATTGGGACATGGTCGGCAACAATACGCCGGTCTTCTTCGTCCGCGATCCTCGCAAGTTCGCCGACCTCAACAAGGCGGTGAAGCGCGATCCCCGCACCAACATGCGCTCAGCGACCAACAATTGGGACTTCTGGACGCTGTTGCCCGAGGCGCTACACCAGGTGACGATCGTCATGTCGGAAAGGGGCATTCCGAGCAGCTATCGGCACATGCACGGCTTCGGCAGCCATACATACAGCTTCTATAATGCGGCCGGCGAACGGTTCTGGGTGAAGTTCCATTTCCGTACCCAGCAAGGCATCGAGAACCTCAGCAATGCCGCGGCGGACGCGATCATCGCGGGCGATCGCGAGAGCCATCACCGCGATCTTTACGGAGCGATCGAGCGGGGCGATTATCCGCGCTGGAAGATGTTCATCCAGGTGATGCCGGAGCAGGAAGCGGAAACCTATCGCTTCCACCCGTTCGATCTCACCAAGGTCTGGTACAAGGAAGATTACCCGCTGATCGAGGTCGGCGAGTTCGAATTGAATCGCAACCCCGACAATTTCTTCCAGGACGTCGAGCAAAGCGCGTTCGCGCCGTCCAATCTCGTGCCGGGGATCGGGGTGTCGCCGGACAAGATGCTGCAGGCACGGCTGTTCGCCTATAGCGACGCGCAGCGCTACCGGCTCGGCGTCAATCATCACCAGATCCCGGTCAATGCGGCTCGGTGCCCGGTCTCGTCAAACCATCGCGACGGCCAGGGCCGGGTCGACGGCAATTATGGCGGTACCCCGCACTATCATCCCAACAGTTTGGGCCAGTGGCAGGACCAGCCGCGGTTCCGCGAACCGCCGTTGCGGATCTCGGGCGAGGCCGCCTTCTGGAATTTTCGCAACGACGACGACGACTATTTCACGCAGCCCCGCCGGCTGTTTGGTCTGATGAGCGCCGAGCAGCAACAGGTCCTGTTCGAGAATACGGCCGCAGCGCTGGGCGATGCGCCAGCGTTCATCAAAGAGCGCCACATCCAAAACTGCGCGCGCTGCGACCCGGCCTATGGCGCGGGTGTCGCGAGGGCACTCGGTCTCGAGCCCTGAAGAGCGGCACTCCAGAACGATAACGACCATTGGCTCGACGCTCCCGTTTCAAAGGCGAGCTTCGAGCGTGGCGCGTCAATCTGCCCGGCAAAGACCTTAGAGACTGATGCCCCACTGCTTCAGCACTGCCGCGTTGTCGGCATCGACTCTGTTGAAATAGGCGAGCGCCTGCTGGGTCGTCATCGAGTCCGCCCAGTTGTTGCTGAACCGGTCGGTATTGCCATAATGCTGCGAGAACATCGGCCCGGACTTCTCCTCGTTCGTATCGATAAAGCCATCCTTGTTGCGATCGTACGCATCGAAGGTCTGGTCGAGCGAGGGCGCCGCGCTGAAATCGGCGGGCGTTATGCTTGCCTGCGTGGTGCCCGGTAGCGTGGGCATTTTGAACTCCTGGCGGGATACCTTGCCGTCGCCGTCCCGATCTTTGTTCTGTGGCGTGAAGGTATAGCCCGCAGCCGCGAAGCGCGAGCTAACCGACTGGTTTTGCGCAGAATCAAGTCCGATAGTCATAAGTACCTCCTGTGGCGGAAGTAGCGCGAAGTTAGTTAAAGAACGATTATTCCAAAACCCGAAAGTTACGACTGAAACGCGTTCAACGTTGCGGCATCGAGCGATGCTGACATGGTTGCGGCCATCAAGGAGCATAGGAGCCGGCGCGTTTTGGCAACCGGCGCCTTTTACGTTTCGTGCGTCAGACGGGAGTGTGTGGTGACCGATCTCAGCCCGGCGAAGATCATGCAATTGGGGACGGGCTTTTTTGGCTCGCGCGTGCTTTTGAGCGCTGTCGAACTGGACGTGTTCTCCAGCCTTGCGGAGTGCCCGCTCTCCCTGACCGATCTGCAGCATCGCCTGGGCTTGCATCCCCGTTCAGCGGCAGATTTTCTCGACGCGCTTGTATCGCTCGGATTGCTCGACCGACAGGGCGACGGACCCGGGGCCGTTTACGCAAATACTGCGGAATCAGCTCTGTTCCTCGTCTCCAGCAGCCCGGAATTCAGGGGCGGCATCCTCAAGATGGCGGGCCGGCGCCTGTACCGCGACTGGGCCGCGCTCACCGAGAAACTGAGAAACGGCAACATGGGTTCGGATGGGGCGTCGGACGCCTTTGCGAAGCTTTATGCGGACCTGGAAGGTCAGCAGGAATTCATGGACGCCATGCGGTCGGTCCAGCGTCGGAACTTCGAGCTGTTCGCCGATCGGTTTGACTTCAGCCCCTACCGATCCGTGTGCGACGTTGGCGGCGCGGATGCCTCCCTCTCGATCGCGATCGCACGCCGGTGGCCGCATTTGCGCTGTACGAGCTTCGACCTTCCGGCGGTCACAGAGATCGCGACGAAGAGAATTGCGGCAGAGAATTGCTCCGATCGCGTGAGGGCGGTTGCCGGCGACTTCAGCCGGCAGGCGCTGCCAGTTGCCGAGGTGATCCTGATGGGCAACGTGCTGCACGACTGGGATTTCGAGACCAAGCTGTCGTTGATCGGGAAGGCATTCGAGGCCCTCCCCGACGCGGGCGCGCTCGTCGTCATCGAAGATGTCATCGATGATGCCCGCCGCGAGAACGCGCAGGGCCTGCTCATGTCGCTCAACATGCTCATCGAAACTCCGGGCGGGTACAACTTCTCGTTCGCCCAGTTCACAAACTGGACCCTCGGTGCAGGGTTTGCGCGGACGGAGCGCATCGAGCTTGAGGGGAGTTCGGCTGCGCTGATCGCGTATCGTTGATTGCGAGCGGCCTGGTGTCGTTGCCTTATCGCCAACGTAGCGCGCCATGCGTGCGCGGGGTGGTCGATCAGGACTGGGCCGAGAGTCCCATTGCTAGACCGACACGCCGCCATCGACGCGCAGATTGGCGCCGGTCACATAACCTGCCTCCTCGCCACAAAGAAAGGCGACCATATGGGCGACCTCGGAGGCTTCGCCGAACCGACCTAGCGGGGTCTGGCTGCGGGCGCGCTCAAACTCTCCGCCCAGCGTGTAGCGCAGCAACTCGGTCTCGACCCGGCCGGGCTGCACATTGTTGATGGTAATCTGGCGGCTCGCAAGTTCGCGCGCCAGCCCTCTGGTCAACCCCGCTACCGCGCTCTTGGTCATGACGTACGCAGAATTCCCGCGATAGGGCATATAGTCGCTGCTGATGCTGCCGATATTGATGATCCGGCCGCCGGCGCGAATGTATGTCAACGCCTCCTTGATGGCGAGGAATACGCCTTTGACGTTCACCGCCAGCATGTCGTCGAGCAGTTCTTCCGACATCTCCTCGATGTGCGCAACGCGGGAAATTCCGGCGTTGTTGATCAATATGTCTAGGCCGCCCCATTCTGCGGCAATCGCGGTAAACCCGCTTCTGATCTGCTCGGAAGATCCCGTGTTGAGAGCGATGGTCGCGGCTTTCAGGCCCTTATCGCGGAGCGCGGCGGCGAGGTCCTCCGCTTCCTTGTGTGACGCGTTGTAGCCGATCACGACGCTTGCGCCCTGCAGCGCGAGTTCCGTCGCAATTGCCGCACCGATGCCGCGACCACCGCCGGTCACCAGGGCCACTTTTCCAGCCAGGCGCTCGATCGGATCGACGGCTTTCACCTGGATTTCCAACATGAGACGGTCCTTCGCTTGCAGAGGGTTTCAGAGGATTGGGAGCTGACGCCTTGCGCCGCGGCGCAGGCGACCTGCGTAGGGGCCGTCGTCGGCGCCTGCTCAGACGGCTTCCTTCAACCGGGCGTAGGTCTGGCGGTACTTTTTCGGACCGACGACAGGGAGGAGGAGGTTCCTGAGCGTGGCAGGAAGCTTCGCGGCCTTTGACATGGCATCGGTCTGATGCTGCACATGCGCGACACGAGCGCGCCGCATCGCTTCATAGCCGGCGAGCGCTGCAGGGATATCGGAGGTCTGTTCAAGGCAGCGTCCCAGCACGATAGCGTCTTCCAGACCAAGGGCGACACCCTCGGCCCAGACGGGTGCCGTCGCGTGCGCTGCATCTCCGATAAGAACCGCCCGCTGTGTGTGCCATCGATCCATACGGACCTCTTCGAGAGGCGAATGGTAGAGCCTGGTCGGACGGGCTGCCACATGGGCGATCGTGTCCCGGACCCGGCGGGGAAATAGGAAGGACATTTCGATTAGCGCGCTTATGCTGCTTTGGGTGCCTCCTCGTGATTTGGTGATTGCCGCCCAACCATAGACCTCGCCGTCCGATACCGGCATCAGCAGGATCATGCCTTCGGCACTGGCCCAGACCGTCCAGCAATCTATGCCGGGATTAGGGGCCATGAAGCGCCAGCTATCTTCGGCAAGGAGGGCGTGTCCGGCTCCGGCTGCAGCCCCGAAGACTTCGCGACGCACTGTCGAACGCACCCCGTCCGCGCCAACGATGAGAGCACCGTTGACGATCCTTCCGTCGCTGAGCTTCAGCGCGCCGCCGGTGGCGGACATGGCGAGAGATCGAGATTCAACTCCATGCCAATGGCGATCTTGAGGGAGATCGTCTGCCAGCATGGCGAGGAGTTCGGCACGCCGCACGCTGCGCGGCCGGTTGGCCGCGCCCCAGAATGCATCCTCGTCGATCTCGAAGAGGAGCTTGTCCCTGGCAGTTCGGTACTGCCGGCGGCGGATCGGGTGGCCGATCGCCTCGATTCTGTTCCGCAGGCCCAGCGTTGCCAGTGCCTGGATCGCGTTGCCCGGGAGATTGACCGCCAGCCCGCCGTCGGCGGACATTCTGCGGCGCTCGAACAGACTATAGGGAATGTCGAGGCCTTGCAGCCGGCGCGCGAGGGCGAGCCCAGCGACGCCTCCGCCGACAATCACGACTTGGTCCGGAAATGGCTTCGACAAGATGCGACCCCTGGCTAAAAACGCTCGATTGACAACGGCCTAGCGGCAGGGTGGCGTCGCATGAACAAATAGCGCGTTACAGCTGTCATATATAGAAAGTTGCCATTGCCAGCGCGCCGCCAGTCTCGGCATTATGTTCGCGCCATGCCACAGATTTCTTCCCCCAATGCTGCCCGGATACTTCTTGCCAGTTTCGTAGGAACGAGCATTGAGTTCTATGATTTCTATATTTATGCAACGGCTGCGAGCCTTGTGTTCGGCGGTATTTTCTTTCCGTCGACTTCATCGAGCGTTCAACAGATCGCATCGTTCGCCACAATTGCCGTAGCCTTCGTTGCCCGCCCTTTTGGCGCGGCGATTTTCGGGCACTTCGGAGATCGACTGGGCCGCAAGTCCACCTTGGTGGCATCGCTCCTGACGATGGGACTTTCCACGACGTTCATCGCCTTTCTGCCCAGCTTTGCCCAAGCTGGCATCTGGGCACCGCTGGCGCTGTGTGTTCTTCGTTTCGGTCAGGGATTGGGGCTGGGCGGAGAATGGGGAGGTGCGGCTCTCCTCGCGGTTGAGAGTGCGCCGCCGGGCTGGCGCGCGCGTTACGGCATGTTCCCGCAGCTTGGTGCGCCGGCTGGCCTCCTTGCGGCGAATGGAACCTTCCTCCTCCTGGGAGGGTGGTTGAACCATGACGCATTCCTGGCCTGGGGCTGGAGGATTCCTTTCGCACTCAGTGCGCTTCTCGTGATCCTAGGCTTGTGGGTTCGGCTGAAGCTCGTGGAGACGCCTGCCTTCACTCGGTCACTCAAGAGGAATGGCAGGGCCGGGATCCCGTTGGCGGAAGTCGTATCGCGGCACTGGCGGCCACTCATCACCGGGACGTTGGGCACGATTGGTTGTTTTGTCCTGTTTTACGTCGCCACGGCCTTCACGCTCAGTTACGCGACCAAATCCCTGGGGTATCCGATGCAGCGGCTGCTCGGCGTCCAACTCTTGGCCGTCCCCTTCCTCGCGGCCGGTATCATCGTTGCGGCATGGCTGGCGGACCGGGGACTGGCCGAGCGTCGCATGCTTGCCTGGGGAAGCGGCGGGGTCATTGTCGCCGGCGCTCTGATGGCGCCGATGATGGAAAGCGGGTCGCTGCCGCTCATACTGGCGTATCTCTGCCTCGCACTTTTCCTGATGGGCATGGTCTACGGGCCGCTGAGCGGCTGGCTGCCGACGCTGTTCCCCGCTTTTGTGCGCTATACCGGTGTATCGCTCGCCTTCAACATCGCAGGCGTGCTGGGCGGGGGCCTGACGCCGATCGTGGCGACGGCATTGTCGACGCATGGCGGCCTGATGCTCGTCGGGCTCTATGGTAGTGCGGCAGCGCTGCTGAGCCTGATCGCGCTGATCACCGCCAGGGATCAGCCACTTGGCGATGTGCCGCTTTCAGTTGGTTGAGGGTCTTTCTCGCGGCGCAGATCGGGCTGAGGCGGTCGGGTTCCGACCGCCTCGGGGCGCTCGATGCTCCAGCGCCTTGGGATGTAGGGCGGCCAAGCGAACGCAAGGGATCTCGCCGGGCAGCGGAGCTCTGCGCCCGCTGCTCGGCTGGATCGGACGAGCCACGCTTACAAAGAGAACAGGCCGACCCGGGAAGTGGTCTGTAGCCCAATCCGCTCGTAAACCGGGCGCCCGGCGTCGGTCGCCTGAAGCGTTACCCGGGTCAGGCCGGTAGCCTTGCCCGCCTCATAGATTGCCTTGCGCGTTACGGCCTCGCCGAAGCCGAGCCGTTGATATGCGGGATCCGCTGCGACGAGCACCACGAAGAGCCGTCCTTCCACCGGGTAACAGCCGGCGCAGCATACCGGCAGATCTTTGAAATAGCCGATATAGGCGTGGATGATTTCCCGCCACAGCCGGGATCCGTGAAGCGCCTCCTGAGCGGTCGGTACATCGAGATCGTAGGCCCTGGCATTCAGGCTGGCATAGATGTCCAAATGTTCCTGAGTCCGCACCCGCTCGAAGCGCAGCTGGGGGTGCGATGGTTCGGGAAATGGAAGAACGTCGCCCGCCATGCCGTGACAGGTCGTGCCCCTGGTCAGGCCGGCAGCCACCGCAAGCGCGTCGAGTTGCTCTCGAGTCTGGTCAGACAGCAGTTCCTCGAAAATCCAGAGGAAGCCGAAATGCTCATTATCGCGCATGAAGGACGCGGAATGTTCGAAACGCTCCTTCAGCGCGGTGACGCCGACCTCGCTGTCCGAAAAAGTCAGCGCATTGTAGAAGCCGAAATTGGTATTGGCCCAGATGTGCGTTACAGGCTCACCGCGCCTTACGGCGCTCCCATAGTCTTCGACCAGAGCACTCCACATGCCGATAAGCTGGCGTGCGGATTCCTCCGCACCTTCTCGCGAAACCGTCATATCATTCTTCCTAAAAAGTCGCCTCAGGGATTGCCGGCGCGCATGCTGGTCCGACATCGACCGACAAGTCGCGCTTCTTTTCGACACCGCGGCGTGACTGGAAGCGTGATGGTCGAACCGTGATTGATGAGGCGATCTACCGTCCGACTTGGACGACGCGGTCGCCTCCCGTCTTGACCGAGCGAATATGATTGATGGCATCTTCGACCGTCAGGATCCGCTCGGCCACCTGGTCGGGGATCTCGATCCGGAACTCTTCTTCGAAAGCCATGACAAGCTCGACGACGTCGAGACTGTCCGCGTCGAGGTCATCGATGAAGCTGGAGTGGTCCAATACCTTCTCCGGCTCAACATCGAGATGCAGGGCGACGACGCTGCGTACGCGATTCGCGAAATCATCGTTCATTTCAAAGTCCTTCGTCATCGAGCAGCGCGGACCAGCAGGTGACCATTGCTTTGCTCAGGTAATTCGGCGGCATGACCGCCGCTGCTCCGCGCCGCTATTTCTGGGATGTCCATGTGACCGCCGTACGCTTCTTGTTAGCGGCGGTGCTCGGGGGCACCGTCGCTGCGGGGGACTGACGGCCAAATAGCGGGAGGGTGCGTGCTGATCACTGCGAACGTGCAGCACCGGTTCCCGATCAGGCGCGGCTGAGATTTTGTCTTTATGGCCACGCGTTGATTGATTGAGTTTGGAACGCTGATGGACACGGGTGTGACAATCGGTCGAGCTCGATTGCGCCAACAAGCGTTCCGGTCATGAAGCCTTTCTATGCGGGAGTGTTGCGGCGGCGATCTTGTTGCAGCTGTCCGCTCTCGCTGCCTTATCGATCTAGCTTCGCACTCAAAGCGGCGCGACGCCTGACGCCTTACAAATGAAACAGCGCGCGAGCGGCGAGCCGCCGCACGCGGGACGCCCTGAGGTTTCAACCGAAACCCAACAACCCATTGTCTCGCAAATTCAGTAACTTGGTGAATGGATGAGGCTCCTCGCCCCGAAAGGAGAGGGCGTTAAAAAGGAGCAGATTCATGACGTTGTTTTTCGCATTGCTGGTGGCCGGTGCACCGCTCGCGTCGCCAGTCGGTGTCGCCGCCTCATCGCCGAGTGCCGACTATCCGCAGGGCACGGAGGTGATCTCGACCGACGATCTTGATTTGACCGAGCCAGCGGATCGCAAGCGGCTTGACCGGCGGATCGCGTGGGCTGCCACCAAGATCTGTCGTGACTTGTCAGCGACCGGTACCTTGCTCGAACAATCCCAATGTAGCTCGCGTGCAATCTCGAACGTGAGCGCCCAGCGCGCGGCGCTGATCGCGCGCGCCTTCTATACCAAGACGCGGGAGCTGAATGGCGGCGGGATCGCCAGCGGCTTTACGGGCTTGCCCGCAGCCGACAGCGCGGAATTCCGATAAATCGTCCGATATCAAGGCGTTAAGACTGGCTGATGAGTGCGTCGATCAGGTGGTTCGCCGCAACCTGATCGACGCGCTTGCGTCAGATTGCCGCGAATATGACATAACCTAACGCGATCAAGCTTACGGTCTTTCGTAAAAGCCTGACTCGAACGGCACTATAGGGGCGGCAGGACGGTGAAGGGACCTTCATGGTATAGCGGGCTTGACGCCAATGGCAGGCGCGCCGTGTGGAGCGCGTATGGCGGGTTTACGCTCGATGCCATGGGTGTCCAACTCTATGCGTTCATCCTGCCTACGCTGCTTGGTTTGTGGGGGTTGTCAGGATCGCGGGCCAGCACGCTTGCGGCGGCGGCCCTCCTTGCCGGTGCCGTGGGCGGGTGGGCTGCCGGTTCATTGTCGGACAGGATCGGGCGGGTGCGGATCCTCCGGGTCACGATAGCGTGGCTTGCTGTCTCGACCGCCTTTTGCGGGCTCGCCAACTCCTACAACGAATTCCTGATCGCGCGGATCATCCAGGGCGTCGGCTTCGGCGCAGAGTGGGCCGTAGGAGCAGTATTTCTCGGGGAGGTTGCGGCGCCTGCCGCGCGCGGCCGCACGATCGGCGCGGTTCAGAGCGCCTGGGCGACAGGGTGGCTGTTCGCGGCGGCAACCACCTCTCTGGCTCTCTGGCTATTGCCAGCAAATCTCGGGTGGCGGGCTGTGTTCTTCATTGGCCTTCTGCCTGCAATCTGGATTTTCTGCCTGCGGATGCGCCTGCACGAAGCTGTTGATCATGGCCGCTCGGCGCGGGTTGCGAGTTGGCATGGAATATTCGCTCGCCCGATGATCGGGCGAACCGTGCGAGGTACGCTGCTCGCCACCGGGACGCATGGCGGGTACTGGGCCTTGGCGACTTGGTGGCCGGCCATGCTTCGTATCGAGCGAAAGATGTCACTCGGTCAAAGCACGGTCTATTTTGCAGCGCTCGTGGGTGGCTCTTTCGTCGGCTACTATCTCTCCGGTTGGGTGAGCGATCGATATGGCAGGCGAGTCACGCTCGCTACCTTCGCGTCGGGCGGTGTGGCGACGGTTTTGGCTACGACGCTTCTGCCGCTTTCGCCTGTAGCGTTTCTGATCCTGAGCGCATGCCTTGGCCTGTTTGCACTTGGAATCTACAGTTCGGTAGGCGCGGTCCTGATAGAACTTTTCCCACGACAGCTAAGCGGTTCGGGCCTGGGCTTCTGCTATAATTTGGGGCGTGGTCTGGCCGGCGTCGGGCCCCTGGCGGTCGGAAGCAGCATCGGGTCGATGGGCATTGCGCATTCGATCGGACTCTATGTCACCGTCGCCTATGCCCTTGTCCTGCTTGCGACCGTCCTGCTTCCGGAGACGCGCGGAAGCGAATTGGGGACGATGGCAGCACCGGGGTAAAGTAACATCGTCTGCCCCGATTTCCGGCTAGGGTGTTCAATAGCCGAGTTCGGTGAGTGTGGGATGGTCTGAGGGACGTGCGCCCGCGGACCAGCGCAGCGCGCGTTCATGCTCCTGGATCGGGTGCTCATTGGCCGCGGTCAGCCGTCGCTTTACCAGCCCAGCATCGTCGAGCTCGATTTCCTCACTCCCGTAGGTCCGAAACCAGGTTCCGCTATCGTCATGAAATTCGGCGGCGAACCGGAGGGAGAGGCGACGGTCGCTCTTCGCCCAGGGTTCGTAGATGATCCGATAGTCGAGCTCGCGCCGGGCGGAGCGCTCGATGAACGCCCTGATCTGCTCGCGACCCCAAAGGAAATGCACGCGGTTGCGCCAGAGGCAATCGATCGCATTGCTGAGCACGATCGCGTTGATATCGCGAATATTCCACGCGCGCTCGGCCTCACGGACAAACTGCTGCGTCGCCATATCGAATCGAGGCATCTGCGCTTCCATTTTGACCGGACCGAATGGCTCCGACTCGTATCCGACTTCGGAATCGGTCCGATGAGAGCACTTTTCCCCATAGATACCGCCGGATACGCGCAGGCCAGTTAGTCTCTGTTAGTTCCTCAGAGTGATGGCGTGGATGAAGCGGGAGTGGTCCCGATCGCTGGGAAGAGTCTCCCGTCTCACAGGACATCATAGCGATTAACGGGCGTCGGCCGCGCAATGAGCGTATTCAATGGCACACCCAAGCCGTCTGAGAAGGATTTGCTGATGACGAGGCCACCACTCGAGACGATCGGAACGGATCGCCGTACGTTCATGTGTGGGGCGGTCGGTACCGCAGCCACCCTGCTCGGTGCAGCAGCGCACGCGCAAGTGGCGCCGGGCGTGCGGCCCCGCGTGCTGCCGCCGGCGACGCGCTTCGATGCGGTGAAACAGGTCGATGCCGGGGACCTCAATATCGGTTATGTCGATCTGGGGCCGCGCACTGGACGACCGGTCCTGCTTCTCCATGGCTGGCCTTATGACATCCATGCCTTTGCGGAAGTCGGGCTATTGCTCGCCGCCCAGGGGTATCGCGTCCTCGTCCCCCATTTGCGCGGGTACGGGACGACCGTCCTTCGTTCCAGCGAAGCTGTGCGCAACGGGCAACAGGCTGCCTTGGCGGCGGATGGCATCGCCTTCATGGATGCCCTCGGCATCAAGCAGGCGATTGTGGCGGGCTTCGACTGGGGCGCCCGCACCGCCGACATCATGGCGGTACTCTGGCCTCAGCGCTGCACCGCGTTAGTGTCGGTCAGCGGCTATCTGATCGGCAGCCAGGCCGCCAACGCGAAGCCATTGCCACCTAAGGCCGAGCTACAATGGTGGTATCAATTCTACTTCGCCACCGAGCGCGGCCGAGCGGGCTACGCAGCGAACACCGATGCCTTCAATCGACTGATCTGGGAGACGGCGTCACCCAAATGGCAATTTGACGATGCGACGTACAATCGGTCGGCCGCTTCGTTCGTCAATCCGGACCATGTCGCGATCGTGATCCACAACTACCGCTGGCGCCTTGGTCTGGTGGACGGCGAGAAAAAATACGACGATGTCGAGGCCAGGCTCGCCGCCGGGCCGCCCGTGAAGGTGCCGTCGATTACCATGGAGGGCGATGCGAACGGTGCGCCGCACCCGCCGGCGGAGGCATATCGCAGCAAATTTGCCGGGCCCTATGAGCATCGCCTGATTTCGGGTGGGATCGGTCACAACCTTCCGCAAGAGGCGCCCCAGGCATTCGCGAAAGCAGTGCTCGACGTGGCGCGGCTCGGGTGAAGTTCTTGCGCGTGACCCCGCACCTGCGGTCGGTAGGCTTCGGGTTCAGCGTCGCTCTCTTTGCTTCGGTCGCGCTGTTCAAGGTCGCGGCCGAAGCCAGGGATCAAGCTCGGCCGTCCGCAGCATCTCCGGTCTACGGGGTCACGCTGCCGGCGGGCTATCGCGACTGGAAGCTTATCACGGTCGCGCATGAGGCAGGGAAGAACAACGACATCCGCGCCGTTCTGGGAAACGACATCGCGATAAAGGCTTTCCGGAGTGGAAAGCGGCCATTTCCCGATGGCACCGTCATCGTCCGTCTGGCGTGGCGGTACAAATCGTCCGCCAGGAACGATGCGGTGTTTCCCGCGCCGCAGTCCTTCGTTGCCGGCGAGCCGACCAATGTTCAGGTCAGCGTGAAGGATTCGAAGCGCTACGCTGACAGTGGCGGATGGGGCTACGGCCAGTTCGAGCAAGGCCTGCCGAACCACGACGAAGCGTTGGTACGCACGTGCTTTGCGTGTCACGCAAAGCTCGACAAGGCGGACGACTTCGTGTTCGCGCCCTATTCACGATAGGCTTGCGCCCATGCTCGATCTGTGCGGGGAGCCGAGCGGCACCGATCCGTAAGCGCTGGGCTAGAGTGCGGCGAGCCAGTCGCGGAACATGGCCTGGCCCTGGTACCGCAGCGCTGTCCCATAAGCCTGCGCATCGGATCGAAGGCGGCACGGATCGACGCCGGCTGATGCCAGCTCGGCCGCGTGCCCGACCAACCATCGCTCGAACCCGGTCGTCGCATCAACTTCCGGATGGAACTGAAGACCGAGTACATGGCTCTCGATCGCAAACGCCTGATGCGGGCAGATCTCGGTCGCCGCGAGTAACGTGGCGCCTTCTGGAATTTCGAACATGTCGCCATGCCAGTGCAGCACAGGCACAGCTGCAAGATGACGCAAAGGGCTTACCTGACCAGCCTCGGACAGCGTGATCGGTGCGAAGCCGATTTCCTTCCGGCCAGTCGCGGCGACGCGCGCGCCAAGTGCCGATGCGATGATCTGGGCGCCAAGGCAAATGCCCAGGATCGGCGCCTTGGATGCGAGCCGCTTTCCGACGAGCGCGAGCTCATCTGCAAGAAATGGGTATTCGGGACTTTCGTAGACGCCGATCGGCCCGCCGAGCGCAATGAGCAATGATGCGTCGAGCAACGCTTCGGGGTGCCAGGCATCGGTGCCGACATCGTGATAGCGGATGTCATAGCCAGCTTCGCGCAGTGGCAGTTCAAAGCTGCCGAGATCTTCAAAGGCGACATGGCGCAGCGCGGCGGCGGTCTTCATCGCGATCCCCAATGAAATTCGAGCTTTTCTAGATAGGGGCCCACGATCGGCGACGCGATAGCGAGGCCGATCGTGGGCGTGTGCGCCGGCACACTGAGGGGGGGGGCGGGGGGTGCCGGCGCTACACCTTATCGGGCTGTTGCCCGTCCGATCAGGCTCGCCATGGTCGTCGCATGGGCGCGGACTGTCGGAACCTCGTTTTCGCCGGCATAAAGTTCATGCCGGCCTCCTTTCGAATAGCCGCTCAGACCAGCGTCACGACGGCGTCGATATTGCCCTTGATCGCCTTCGAGTACGGGCAGGTCCGGTGCGCCGCCTCGATAATCTCGCGGGCCTTGTCGGGATCGACGCCCGGAACGCTGACTTTCAGCCGGGCGGCCAGATTGAAGCCGTCATCACCCAGACGCAGGTCGATCTCTGCGTCGATCGCGAGGTCCGTAGGCAAGGTCACGCCCTTGGACTTTGCGGCGATCGCCATCGCGCCCTGGAAGCAGGCGGACCAACCGGCGGCGAAGAGCTGCTCGGGGTTCGTCCCCTCGCCGACCGCGCCGGGGCTGGTCAGCTTGACGTCGAGCCGGCCATCCGAGCTCTTGGCGGCACC
Organism: Sphingobium sp. PNB; assembly: GCF_019873065.1. Classification (NCBI taxonomy): domain Bacteria; kingdom Pseudomonadati; phylum Pseudomonadota; class Alphaproteobacteria; order Sphingomonadales; family Sphingobiaceae; genus Sphingobium; species Sphingobium sp. PNB. The sequence goes on along the minus strand of NZ_JAINEZ010000004.1, from coordinate 2,598 downwards.
GTCGCGGCCTCCGGTGACGTGGACGTTGGCGGTGTACAGGGTCTTGGTATCGGACATCGAATTCTTCCTTCTGTGAATTGGGAGAGGTCAGAGCAGTCAGCGCAGCGAACGGAAGGCTGCGCGCACCTCTTCAGCGAATATCTGGGGCTGCTCCCAGGCGGCGAAATGGCCACCATTCGAGGCCTCGTTGAAGTAGAAGAGGTTCTTGTAGCAGCGTTCGGCCCAGCTCTTGGGAGCCCGGAAAATCTCCCCCGGGAAGACGCTGACGGCGACCGGCATGTCGATGATGCCGCGCGCATTGAAGTTGTTGCTGTGATCTTCCCAGTAGATGCGCGCCGCAGAAGCGCCGGTGCCGGTGAGCCAATAGAGCGAGATGTCGTCGAGTATCTCGTCGCGTGTCAGGACGCGCTCGGGATCGCCGTTGCCGTAAACCCATTGCGAGATCTTCTCGTACATCCAGGCGGCCATGCCGACGGGCGAATCGACCAGGGAATAGCCGATCGTCTGCGGCCGCGTGTTCATCATGGCCGCGTAGCCGGCGTTGTCACGGTAGAAGGCTTTGAGCTGGTCGAAGGCCCCGCGCTCCTTGCTCGACAAGGTGGCAGGAGCCGGATCGCCGGCGGCCAGAATCTTCGCGATATCCGCCGGTACGACGGCCGGCATGTTGAGGTGGATGCCCAGCAGACCGGGGACGTGTTGCAGAGCCATACGCTGCGAGATCACCGAGCCGCAGTCGCCACCCTGGCTGACAAAGCGATCGTAACCCAGACGCCGCATCAGCACGGACCAGGCGCGACCGATATGGTCCGAGCCCCAGCCGACCTTGGTGGGCTTCGCCGAGAAGCCGAAGCCCGGAATTGACGGGATGACGACGTGAAAGGCGTCTTCGGCCTTGCCGCCATGCGCGGTCGGGTTGGTGAGCGGCTCGATCACCTTCAGGAATTCCAGGATCGAGCCCGGCCAGCCGTGAGTCAGGATCATCGGCATCGCATTTTCGTGCCGTGACCGGACGTGGATGAAGTGGATGTCGAGCCCGTCGATCTCGGTCATGAACATCGGCAGCGTGTTGAGCTTGGCTTCTACCTTTCGCCAGTCATAGCCATCGGCCCAGTAGCGCATCAGCCGCTCGAGGGTCTGGCGACGAACGCCCTGGCTATCGTCGGTGGCCGGCTCGGTATCGGCCCAGCGCGTGGCGGCGATCCGCCGCTTCATCGCGAGAATGTCGCTCGCCGGAATAGCGACCTTGAAAGGGCGAATGGCACTGCCGGTGCCCTGCGCAAGCGCGATCGACGGAACGGCACCGGCGGCGCCGGCCAAGGCGGTTCCGACCACAAACTGGCGTCGCGACACCGCAAGAAACTTCGGCACTTCTTGTCTCCTCATACCCCGACCTGGACTGGTCGCGGCAAGATAGAGGAACCGGAGCGATGCGCCCGTTATGTCAGGTGATAGTCTGTTAGGGCGCGCAATCCCTCTCGGAGGGCTGCCATGCGCGGCGTCGCGCGAGACACGCTGACGCCCGTGGCCAGAAGCGGTCCTTTCAGGAACTAACGAGCGTCATCGACGGCTAACGTGCGGCGCCTGGAGCCGTCACTAAATCTCCAGCGAAAGATCAATGCGGATTGGTCGCAGCTCGAGGTTCACAATGATAAGCACCCGCTCGATTGGTTTTATTGCCGCCGCCCTCGTCGCGGCAGGCACCACCACCGCTGTTTGCTTCGGCGACGCGCTGAGTGTGGCTGCGAAATCCGCCACATCGGAACCCGAAGCGATCGCATCCGCGCCCTTTGGCGCCTCCACGAGGCCTGTAGACGTGCTCCAGAACGCAAAGCCCTGGCTTACCGCCCTTCCAAACGGCCCGGAATCGCTTCGCGGCAAGGTCGTGATTGTCAACTTCTGGACTTACTCCTGCATCAACTCCCTTCGCGCGCTGCCCTATCTGCGCGCGTGGAGCGCGCGCTACGCCAGCAAGGGGCTCGTCGTCGTAGGCGTGCACGCGCCGGAGTTCGAGTTCGAGAAAAATGCGGCGAATGTCCGCCTTGCGAGCAAAAACCTCGGCGTTGCGTATCCCAATGTTCAGGACAATGATTTCGCGATCTGGCGCAACTTCAACAATGAGGGTTGGCCGGGATTCTATTTCATCGACGCGAAGGGGCGAATCCGCGGGTACCGCGTCGGGGAGGGCAATTATGCCGAATCCGAGCAACTTCTTCGCAAACTGCTGGCCGAGGCGGGGCATGATCCGGCCGACATCCCGGTAGCGCCGATCCCGGCGAAGGGCATCGAAGTGCAGGCCGACTGGCGCAATCTGGGCTCGCCCGAGGCCTATCTGGGCTATGCCAAGGCTACGAGTTTCATGTCTCCCGGCGGCATCAGGCGTGACGAAGCCAGTCGATACTCGGCGGCTTCGCAATTGGCGCGCAACCAATGGGATCTCGGCGGCACGTGGACAGTCGGTCGCGAGTTTGCGACCCTTGACGGAAACGCGGGCACTATCCGATTTCGTTTTCGCGTATAGCGCGACGATCTGGGTGAGAGGTCAGCGACTATCAGGATGAGAACAGATTGTCGCGGCGGGTTCATGGTGCCGGGTTAGAT
>NZ_JAINEZ010000003.1:0-151014 GCF_019873065.1 Sphingobium sp. PNB | reverse complement strand
GGCGTCGTGCCATCGGCGCACGGGCACCGGCTCCGGTTCTGGCGCTACCCAACCAGCGATGGAGCCTGGACTTCGTCCATGATCAGCTGGCTACGGGACGCCGGTTCCGGGTGCTCAACATCGTCGATGATGTAACCCGCGAGTGCCTGCGCGCGGTGCCGGACACTTCGATCTCGGGGCGTCGGGTGGTGCGCGAGCTCAGCGAGCTGATCGCCGAACGCGGCAAACCTGGGATGATTGTCAGCGACAATGGCACCGAGCTGACCTCGAACGCCGTCCTCGCCTGGTGCGGGGAAGTCGGGGTGGAGTGGCACTATATCGCCCCGGGCAAGCCGATGCAGAATGGTTACGTCGAGAGCTTCAACGGTCGGATGCGCGACGAGCTGCTCAACGAGACCCTGTTCCTGAGCCTGGACCATGCCCGGGTGGTGATCGCCGCTTGGGCAGAGGATTACAACCAGGAGAGGCCGCACTCATCCCTTGGATACGAAACCCCTGCGGCCTTCGCCGCTGAACTGCATAAGCAATGGCCTGCTTCGCTACGCCCTACGGGCTCCGCTGCGCAGGCCATTGCTCAACCCGCGCTCATGCGCAACAAAGCTGCCAGCCTCTAATCCGCGCTGGTGGAAATCAGGGGGTCAGGTCATGTTCAACATAGTCTAGGTCGGCAACAATTGCGGAACCCACATGGCATGCGCCCAGAAGCTGCCTGTAAGCCGGAAATAGTCCCTTTCCTCCGACGCTGACAATTTCAAGGGAGGAATCCCGAATAATGCCCGCCTTATTCGCGACGATATTGAGAACTTTCTCGAAAAAAATCTGATCGGAAAGTCCCTCAACGAGAACAACTTTATCTGTGAAGAATATGCGCTCGTTGTTCTGACTGTTTACGACATTGAAAAGATGTTTTGCGTTAGGTAGGCCCGAGGAATTCAAGCGGAGAATGTTACTCTTCTGATCCTCTATATAAACGCGTGATACATATTGGATCGACGCTGGTGATATGAAGGTCGGAGAATGGGTGGCGAGAACAAACTGGTTGCCGGTGCTTTTCGCCAGACGCTCAAACAATCCAAAAAGCGTATTTTGCCAGCGAGGATGCAAATGAAGTTCAGGTTCATCCACGATTATCAGGGCATCACGAACATTCAGGGCATATATTGCAAAAAGATAAGTTAGAAGCTCCTTCTCGCCTGAAGATGCTGCACTTACAAGAAAGGATGTGCCCTGCTTCTTAAGAGTGATATCATAGGTGTTGTTCATGGCATCTGTGCAAGTCAGCTCCCAATCATAACCTATTTCCTTCAGCGCCTTTGAAAGCTCCTTCAAATTTTCATCGGAACGGAATTTTTCCTTTGCGCTGGTGTTGTCATCCTCCTGAAGCAGGCGGTATTTTCTGGCCAGACGCCCGATCGCAAGTGATATGATGTTGCCCGCGTTGCGGGAGCTTATCGCATCCAGAGATCGCTTTTGCTCGTAATCATTGTATCCTGCCAGACCGATAGACCCCTGAAATCCGCTGGCTGATCGGTTCACTGGCAAATAAATCATTGAAAGTTTGAGCGTGTCTTTCCCAAGTTCGGCGCGCACGTCGTTATCGAGTTCAAACACTTGCAGATACTGGAGAAAATGACTCGCCTGCTGTGTGGCCGGAGCCTGAAAAGCTCCATCTTGCCAGACATACGTGAGCCTCTGACCAGCGGGAATGTCGTCGATTTGCCAGGCGGCCACGCCGTCCCACGGGTTATGTACAAAACGCTTTTTCGATGCCCCTCTCAGCTCCTCGGCGTCATTTTGGATGAGGCGCATATTGTCGAGATCGTTCTGGGACACCTCGATTTCGATGGCGACGAACTGCGGGAGCGAACGGCCTGAGCTGTGCCTTTCAAGCCGCATCTGGTTCAACTGGTCATTGTAGCGCAACTCCCATTGGACCTGCTGCTCAGCATCATGCGTCTGAGTGAAGTACCGCGTCGCAAACAAATACCGTCTGAGCATCGTATTCACGACATCAAGAAGGTTGGTTTTCCCGCCCCCATTTGGGCCGATGATGATAGAAATTGGCCCGTCGAACGACATTTGGCGGCGGTCCAGGAAGCTGCGAACGTTCTCGATTGTGATTTTTTTGATCAGCATGGTCTGATCTAATCATCAATATCGGGCCGCTTGCAAGCGGCGTCTGCGCCAACCGCGGCTGCCGTCTTCCTCCCATCAAACGCCCCTCGCGACGGCTGCTTTGGCGGCGCGAACGGACGTCCGCCCGCTCCCGTTCGATGGCCGGATTCGACGCTGTGGGGTTCCGAACCCGACAGTCGCGAATGTCCCATTGCCGGAAAACGGCCACGCCGCATTTGTCCCAAACCAAAAAACAGATCCGGCGATGCCGTTCTCCGAGACGATGGCCAATCACCTCCTGTTCCGATTGATCAACTGACGCAGGCTGTCGACGGGAATGAGCGTCGCCGCTCCGATCTTCACGATCTCGATGTCGCCGGACTGGATCAGTTCATAAAGCTTCGACCGTCCGATGCCGGTCATTCTGATCGCCGCCGGAATGCGCACGGTGAGCGGATCGGGCTGCGGGATGTCAACGGCCTGCGGCTCCTCCGCGGTATTGTGTATCGAACCGCGCCGCGTCTTGATCACATGAACCATGTTGCTCTTCCTCGATGCTGGAAATGTCAGGCGGGATTGGCCAACCGGCTCGGGCCATTGGGTCTGCTGACAGATTGGATGCTGTATCCCATCAGGGGCAAAGCGCTTCGCCGCGCGTCGCTTTGGCCGGACTCGGGATTGGTTGCGGGATTTGTCGCGGCGCTGTCGGCATCGCGATCGACCGCGCCCATGGTCGGAGCGTCGCTGGGCACCTCTTTGTTGTCTGCGTTGACCGCCCTCTGTTCACCGAACCTGACCGGCGGCGCCCGACGCTCGACAAAGGCGACCTCGACCGCTTCCTCCTTGAGGTATCGATCCCTGAACCGGATGACGGGCAGATCGCGCCCGAACCGCAGATAGCCGGTGAGGTTGGGAAGGTTCATGACTTCGGTCGGCATGACCAGCGGCCGGGTCACCTGTACCCGCGAGAGATTGACCCCGTCGCGCATGTCATTGACCCCATAGGACATGCCCTCATTGGCCTCGATCTGCTCGACCTGACCCAGATTCTCGGAGACCAGCCGTGCGGTCCCCCGGTCATTGGCCCGCAATGCCACCCAGGTGGAGCAATAGCCAGTGATGGCCGCCGCCTCCTGCGCCCCATAGGTGGCCTCCAGCTGGGGATAGCTCTGGAACCCCAATATGCCGCAGCCACCATATTTGCGGGCACGGGCGAGGAAGTCGCCAAGCGACGGCAGCTTCTGGAGCGAGGGCAGTTCGTCGATGACGCAATAGAGCCGCCGTTTGCGATCCGGCGCCATGCTCATGATCGCGGAAATGGCGATGTCGAGCCAGACCGTGATCAGGGGCCGCAGCGTCGGCAACTGATCGGTCTTTACGGTGATGAACAGCCAGCCATCATCCTTCTCGTCCATCACCCAGTCGCGGATCGACAGCCCCTTTTCGACATCATCGAGATAGGCGAAGCTGCGCAGCACCGAGGCGAGTTCGGCCTGGATGCCGGCCGACGTCCGCTCGCCCTCGACCGACACGAAGGCCGCGCCATTGGTCCCCGCGACGAAGTTTGCGAGGGTCTTGAGATCCGAGCGCACGAGGATATCGAGCATGGCGGAGACCAGCATCCGCTTCTGCGCGACCAGCTTGCGCATGACCGCGACCATGGTCCCCCGCGCCGCCCGCGCCCAGAACGGATCCTTGCCCTGATCGGGGATGGTGGACTCCGCCATCTGGTCATAATGATAGTCGCGCGGGGTGTCGGCCCAGGGGGTCCAGGCATAGGATCGCTCATCGAGCGGATTGAGGATGATATCCTTGCCGGGCCGATAGAAGCGCTCGACGAAGGTGCCGGCAGTGTCATAGACAATCGCCCGCTTTCCCTCCGCGCGAATACCCATCAGCATCCGGTTGAGGATATTGGTCTTGCCCGTACCGGGGGCGCCGCTCACCAATATATGCTCGGCCTCGAAGGCAGCGGGAACCCTAACCTTGCCGATCCGCAGTGGCCCCTTCCGCTTCCAGAACAGCTCCCGGCGCAGGTCACTCTGCCCGGCGATCCGCGCCCCGCGCAGATATTCGTTGGAGCCAAGGCCGCGCCCGGTCCGGGTGAAGACGAACCAGGCGATCAGCAGCATAAACAGGGTAAAGCCGCCCGAGACAATCGCCCCCCAGACGGCATGATGCTCCAGCGCCGCGAGCGCCTTGTGCGCGATGCCCGACCCCATCAGCGCGTCGCCGCTGGTCCAGTAGGAACGCCCCTCCGCTGTCCTGAACAGGATCGGGGCATCGCCCGGCACATTGCCGCGCAGGGTCGCCTCGGCGATCTTGAGCAGCACATAGCGCTCATAATCGCCCAGTGCCTCGAGGACATACCAGACGATTCCGATCATCCAGATGACCAGTCCCGCCATCACCGTCTGGAAGAAGACCTGGGTGGTCATCCGCACATTATGGACAATGGCCTGACCGCCCCTTGTCCAGGAGCCAAGGGTGTCGTTGCGGAAGATGCTCATTGCTCGTCCTCCCGATCGACATCGACCCGGCCGGCTGGCGCCATCGGGTCCTTGGCAGGATCGAGCAGGCCCCTCTCCCGGAGGAGATTGCGGGCATCGGCCATCCCCCGGTCTGCGACCTGCGGCGAGCTTTCCGTGGCGAGCGCGGCGAGGAGGGCAAAGGTCTGGATGGCGATGCTGAGCAGTTCATCCTGGCTGCTGTGCACATAGCGGTTTCCGGGATAGGCGGCCTCCTCGATCAGGGGCCGCACGAATTCCGACATGGTGAGATTGGCGCCAAGGGCGCGAATGCTGAGCCGTCGATGCAGCGCATCGTCGATCTTGATGGAGAGGGTTCGCATATAGGCATTCCATCCTTGATGGTCTGCCCGCCATGGACGGCTGTAACTCAAGCTGGAAAGCTGCGCATCGGCCAGGGCACTGACGTGCCGCCATCGGCATTCGTGCGCCGAAATCGGCACATATATGCCGCTTGGCATGGCGCGCTGATGATTGGTCTGTGCCAACCGCGACCGCCATCCAAGCGACCAAAAATCTCGCCGAATATGACCGGTATGACCGAACAATCTCGCTTTATATCAATGGATTATGCCGATTATTCTCGGTCGGCGTCACTCCGGTATGACGCAAAGCGGGGTCGCGGTATGACCGGTCATACCACATAACATATTGGTATTGCGTCATTAATTGCCGCAGCACGCGTGCGTGGGGTGCATTACACTACGCCCATCGGGCGTGCGTCCGATCTTCGCATGAGCTTTGCGAATGCGCCCGCTCGAATCGGCCGAAGGCGGCCCAACCTGGTCATCGAGTCGCGAGTTGGTTCACCCGGCAAATGGATCGGCATTTGCCGCGCGGGCTCGGCCTGCCGCCGATGACAGAAATCGACTGAGGGGCTACAGCGCCCGTTCCATAAAGGAGATGGCATCATGCTTCCCGCGCGCGCCTACAGCATATCGATCGATCGCAACTGGCAGGCGCTCTATGAAGCGATCTGGCGACCGGAGATATTCCCCAAATGGGCGTCGGGCCTCACCGAGTCCGATCTTCGCCGGAGCGGGACCGGATGGCTTGCCGATGGTCCCGAAGGTCCGGTCAAGATCCGCTTCACGCCCCATAACGACCATGGGGTGATGGACCATTTCGTCGAGACGGGGGACGGACAGGAGGTCCATATTCCGCTGCGGGTTATCGCCAATGGCGAGGGCGCGGAAGTCATGCTGACGCTGTTTCGTCAGCCCGGCATGACCGACGAGGATTTCGCGCGCGACGCCAAGTGGATCACCCGCGACCTGCGGGCGCTCAAGACATATGTGATGAGCTGCCCGTGAGCTATTGAGGTTGCCGGTGCCCGATGCGGACCTGTCGATGCCTGGAAGGGTCACTTCAGCAAGGGACCTACCGACATCCCGGTTTACCGCGTCGATCTGGCCGCTCACATACGGATTGTCTGCGTAGGCGCTTGCCGCCGCAATGTTGTCGGCCGTCGCGTCCCCGTTGGCGAGCGCGAGGACGCCGTCGATCGTCGAGCCTGCCTTGGAGGCGTACCCCGCAGGCGGGCAAGGGACACTTCGCTGACCCTGAGCGCTGCCTCGTTCAACTCCAGACAGAGTCTACCGAATTGATCATCGTCCGTCTTGTCCAGGACGAGCCCTTGAGCGTCCAGAAGCTTACGGGCGCTGTTTCCCCAGAACTCCTCAGCCGCTTCAGCGTCTGCCTCGGCGTACCAGCGGCGGAAGTCGTCTAGGTGGGCTTCCCATCCACCCTCTACGCGGCTTGCCCAGTCGGCACGGCCTTCCTTGCGAGCGGCATCTTCACTCTGGAGCCACTCGACCTCGAACAGCTTCCCCAGGAACGCCAGCATGGGGGCATCGAGCACATCAAAGGCCCCCGCGTGCTTCCTTTGGGCAAGAGCGACATCATCGTCCCACTGGCGGGCGGCTTTAGCGTAACGCTCGTGAAAGTCAGGCGAATCAGCATGGCCCAGTGAGACCCTCAACTGAGTGCCTGAGAGGTAAGGACGGAGATGCGGTGGGTATTGACGGCGGAAGGATTTTCTGCCTCCACGATGTTCCTGGATGTGCTTCACGAGCAAGCCCATAGCAGTTTCCTTGTACCTACGCCATGTACCTTGGCGGGCAAAGAAACCGCAGAAATCCGTGTTTTCCTGAGAATTCCAGGCCTTTTAGAGGCTCTGGTGCCGCTTACGTGACTCGAACACGTGACCCTCGCATTACGAATAAGAGGTTCGGTATAGTCAAGCGCAATCATACGCCATCGCGTATCGCTTCTGTTTCTTAGGTGTTCCCGTAGTGTTTCGTCATTCGTCCTCAGACGTATTCACATGCAACCGCCAGCGTGATATTCCTGTGCTTATCCAGATGGAGATAAGCCCATGGCAACAGGGAAGATCACGAAAAGGGCTGTCGATGCGGTGCCGGTGCCCGCGACCGGCAAGCGCAGCCACCTATGGGACGACAGCCTAAAGGGCTTCGGCCTGATGGTGACGGACAAGGGCGCACGGTCCTATATCCTGCAATATCGGATCGGCGGACGCGGCAATCCTACCCGCCGCGTGACCATCGGGAAGCATGGATCGCCATGGACGCCGGAGACGGCACGCAACCGGGCCTCCGAATTGCTGGAACAGGTACGACGCAAGGTCGATCCCTTCGACACTGAGCGGGAGAAGGTCGAAACAGCGAAGGCAGAGAAGGAGAGTAGGGCGGCGCAGAAAGTCGTGTTGAGCCGCCTCGCCTTCGATACCATCGCGGACAATTTCATCAGCGGCTATGCGAAGAAGAACATCAAGCGCTGGAAAGAGTATGAGGGCGTGATCGCCCGCGACCTGAAACCGGCTTTTGGTTCTACCCCCCTCCCCTCCATCGCATCGGCGGACATTTCCGATCTGCTGGACCAGATCGGAGAGCGCGGATCGTCCACCGCCCTGCGCGCATACAATGTCCTGCGGGCTATCGACGTCTATGCGCTGGAAAAGGAGAAGAGGCATTATAAGGCCGCGCAATCGCCGCTGTCCGATGTGCAGCGCCCCGGCACGGTCGCGAAGCGCGAGCGCCATCTTGCGGACGATGAACTTGCAGGGGTGTGGCAGGCTGCGGGCGGTATGGGCTGGCCGTTCCTCCCGATCATTCGCCTCCTGATCCTGACAGGCCAGCGCCTCCGCGAAGTGGCACATATGGAATGGAAGGAACTGGACCTGAAAGCCGCGACGTGGCTCATCCCTGGCGAGCGGACAAAGAACGGCCAGACAACTCTTGTCCCACTAAGCCCCGAAGCCTTGGCAATCATAACCGATCTGCCGAAGATCAAGAATGACCATGACCTTGTGTTCCCGTCATCGAGTGGAACGGCCCTAACCGCCTTCTCGAAACCAAAGGCCAAGTTGGACGCAACCATATTAGCGCAGATGCAGGAAGTCGCCCGGGTGGCCGGGAGCGATGTCGAGAAGGTGCAGTTAAAGGACTGGCGCTTCCACGACTTGCGCCGAACGCTCGCCGTGGGCTGTCAGAAGCTCGGCGTTCCGGTCGAAGTCACAGAGGAAATTCTGAATCACCGATCCGGCACCCGCGACGGGATCGTCGGCGTCTATCAGGTCTACCGCTTCCAAGACGAAAAGGCGGAGGCGCTTACCGCGTGGGGTAAGCTGGTGAAAACACTGGCAGCACGACAGGCCAGCCCGGCGAATGTCATTGACCTGGCGAGGCGGCAAGCATGAGGGGGGTTAGCATCACGCCTCCGCAAGACCCTACTCGGTCCTGCTATGGCGGGCGCCTGCTAAATATCCCAATATCGTCGGACGCCTCGTCATGGCCGGTAGCATCTGACGAATATCTCTATTGCTGGCAGGCGCTAATAGAGGTGGGTAAAGCGCTCCATGGTGATGAATGGTCGTTTTATGATCTTCTCGCGTTGGTGCCACAAAGGCCGCCCGGGATGGTGCGGGCCGAAGCCCGCAGTCCGGTGAAAGAAGATGACGCCTTTTGGGACCGTGAGGCTAAAAAATGGCAAGGGAATTGGAATGCTCATAAGCGCGTGAGTGCCGCAATCGAATGGTTCGGAGATGAGTTACGTAATAGTCGGGTTGCTGCGTTCACACTTAAGTCCGGGCGAATGCTGAAGGTGGAGCAGGGCCATTGGTTCGGAAAGGCCGCGCACGACGCTGCATTCTCGGCGGGCCAGATTGGCGGCTACTTCCTTTTCATAGGCCGCGATGAACTGATGGCGAGGCTGGCGCTGATCCGCGAACCAGAAATTGCCGTTCCATCGACGGCCGAAGGGCTGCACCTATCGCCCTACATGAAACTCATGCTGGCGGTGATCGAGCAGTTTGGCGACAGACTCAGACAGCGCCCCCAGCCGAAGAAAATCGAAGTTGAACGCGCCATAGAGGAGATTGCCCCGCGCTTCGGCCTGCAATGCAACCCCTATGCCGGTGATCCTAATAGGAAGGCGGAGAAAGCAGCGTGGCGACCCGACAAAGGGCTGACCGCTTTAGGTGAAACCGCCCATGGGGTGATGGCGACCTTCATCCGGGAAATTTCCGACCAAAGCATGAAGGGAGGGTAACCCCTCAATCAACGGTTTTCTGCGGGTTTGACATAGGGGTAACCCCCAATTTGGCATAACCCAGTGGCCTGGGGGTTACCCCGTTACCCTCTCCGCAGCCCGAAATTCTGGCAGCAGATCGTCATCCGACCTCAGACGTAACCACGCAATTTCGCTGGTCATGATCTGGGCGAAGGATCGATTATGACGCAGGCATATCTTCGCACGCCTGATGCCGCGAAGTATCTTGGCATCGGCAAAAGCACCCTGGAACGGAAGCGCATTGAGGGCACCGGGCCAGCATTCCGTCGCCTCGGTTCCAAGATCGTCACCTATGCGGTCAAGGACCTGGACGCGTGGGCCAGCCAGCATGTTCTGGAATCCACTTCGCAGGCCGCTGCCTGAATGCCGCTGGTGACGGCACGGCGCGCCGATAGCGCCGGAAAGAAAAGGGGCCGGGAACGCCACATTCCCAGCCCCGCAAATTTCGTCAACCACGACAGCAGCAAGGATAAGGGTTCAGACTGGCGGGCGCAACTGCTGATGCAGCGCCACCACGTTTCGCCCAGCGTTGGCGACCTGATCCTGTCCCTCCATTTCGGGGAGGGTCGTCATGCCTAATCCCATATTGGTCACGCCCGAAGCAGCGGAAATGCTGTCGATCATGCTGCATGAAATTGTCCTTCCGGATGGTTGGGATGTGTCGGGCTTCTGGCTCAATTCCGCCCAGCAACTTGCGCAGTTCCTTGCCGATCATCGCGGCAAGATCGGCCTTGAGGATGCTGCCATGCTGGCCGGTATCGGCGGCATGCTCGTTGTTATGGCGAAGCGTGAACGGGAAGCATCGGCCGCCGCTGGGTCATTCCTTCGCGGTGAAAGAGGCGCTGACAATGCCTGACCGTATCGTCATCGCCAAGGCCGCCATCGGTGGCCGCTTCATCGTCAGCTTTGAGCCGCGCATGGTTTCCTGGCCCAGCCTTGAGTTTCGTCAGCACGGCGAAGCCAAGCGCTGTGCCGATGCCCGGCACGCCGCCCATGGCTGGCCTGTCATCGACCAGACGGCGGAAGGGGGAGCGGAATAATGGCACCCTTCATAGACCATAGCGCAGCCGCGTTGGCTCTCCTGAACAGTGACGGGCGATTCAGTCGCCGTTCCGGTTCCTTCTTGGGGCAATGCGTCGTTGATCATACCCCGCTGTCGAGAAAGCAGGCTGAATGGCTTGCCAAGCTGCTGGACCGGGCCGGGCTTCCTCCTGTCGCGGGAGATGAAAATGTCTGATCTGTTCGACCGTGAATTCCATGCAAGCCGTGCAGGCGGCTATTCCTCTCCCGGCCATGTCTATCCGAACAATGCTGGCTTCAAGGGATCGGCGGAAACGGGCCGGGAAGCCGCTGAAGCGATCAATGGAAGGCTGGGCGGCCTACAGCGTCGAGTGTTCGATGCGGTGAAGGGCCGTGGCACTAATGGGCTGACCCCGGAAGAGGCGGCGGATTTGCTTGCCGAAAGTCGCGTGTCCGTCCAGCCCCGCTTTTCGGAACTGAAGGCGAAGGGCCTGATTGCCGATAGCGGCAAGCGTCGGGTGAATCCCTCCAGCCGCAAGAGGGCGGTGGTCTGGGTGATCCGAGAATTGGCTCCGAAGATGGAGGCGGCCCATGGGTGATGTCGTCGCCTTCTTCCGTCCCGATGCAGCGCAAGATCCTGCGGCGGGCGGAACCATTCATATCTGGATGGGGAACCCCCAGCATTTCGAGATCGGGCACGAAAGCCGCTCCGGGAATAGCTGGGGATATTTCGCAACCTTCGATAGCGCGGAGGCGGCCATAGGCGCCGCCCACCGGCTGAACCGCGAGGAATTGGACGGGAAAGCAGAGGTTTATATCCCTGATGCGATCCTGGCCCATATCGCGGGAGGTGTGGAATGACGGGGGCATTTTCCCACGGCGAGCCGCGTCGTTATCGTTCCGCCCCAATGGAACAAGATACGGTCGCGGCCTTCCTATCGGCCATGGAAGCGGCAGGGATGCGTCCCGCCGAACCTATCGCGGATCGCCTTGGCTCTGACCTGATCCGCTTCGCTTGCGACGGTGACGGCAAGGGCAAGCGCAATGGCTGGGCGATCCTGCATATGGATGCCACCCCAGCCGGGGCGTTCGGCAATTATCGGCTGCAAATATCGGAACGGTGGCGCGCTGGTACAGTCGAGCGCCTGACGCCACAGGAGCGCCGGGAGCGTGCCGCTCGTTACTGCGCAGAGAAGGCGAAGCGGGATGCCGCCAAGCTGGCCGAACAGGGCGAGGCGGCGGAGCAATGCCGGGGCCGATGGGCCAATGCGAAAAGCGCCGATCCCAACCACCCCTATCTGATCCGCAAGCGGGTATCGGGTGAAGGGCTGCGTCAGGAAGGCAAGCGCCTGCTGGTGCCGATGTTCGATGCTGGCGGGGTGCTGTGGAACCTCCAAGCCATCGCGCCCGATGGTTCGAAGCGCTTTGCCAAGGGCGGCAGGCAAGCGGGCCTGTTCTCCCTGATCGGGCATCCTGACGCGGTGTTGATGGTCGGGGAAGGCTTCGCCACCTGTGCCGCAGCACGCCGGGCAACGGGGCATGCGGTGGCGGTCGGCTTCTCCGCGAAGAACCTGACGGCAACCGCACTGGAGATGCAGGCCGCATATCCTGACTGCGATTTGGTGATCCTCGCGGACGATGACGCGCACCTGATCGACCATCCGACAATCAAGGCAAATGTGGGGCTGGAGGCTGCCCGCGCCGCTGCTCAGGCAGTTGGTGGACGTGTGGCGCTTCCGGTTCGGGAGGACAGCAATAATGGCTAAGGTCGCAACTGCCATGGACATGGCGGACATGAAGGATGACGCGGCGCTGGCCGACGCCATCAACATCGGGTCGAAGCGGGAGCCGAAACTCCCCAGCGGCTATCATATCAAGCCTGATGGCCTCTATTTCGACGGCGGCGAAGGTCCGGAGAAGATCGCGGGGCCGGTGCGCGTGGTGGCGCAGACCCGCGACCGCAACAGTCAGGCATGGGGCCTGCTCCTGCGCTGGCGCGACGATGACGGGGTGGAGCATCAATGGTCGCTGCCCCGTTCGCTGATGGCCGGCGATGGTCGCGAGGTCCGTTCCGCCCTACTGGACGGCGGGCTTTATGTCAGCCCCAGAACCAGCCACCGCAATGCGCTACAAACCTTCCTTGCGTCGATCCGGGTCGAAGACCGCGCCCGTGCCGTAACGCGGGTAGGATGGACCGATGGCGCTTTTGCTCTGCCGGATCGCACCATCGGGGAAGATGGGCATCTTGTGGTCTATCAGGGCACGGCGGCGCTCGACCACGAATATCGGGTGAGCGGGGATCTAGGTCAGTGGCAGAAGTCCGTTGCCGTCTATGGCGTCGGCAACAGCCGCATTGCCGTGGCGCTCGCCTCCGCCTTCGTCGGGCCGCTGCTGGCCGCTATCGGGGAGGAAGGTGGCGGCGTCCATTTCCGGGGTCCATCATCCATCGGCAAATCCACCACGCTCCTTGCGGCGGCGTCGGTATGGGGTCCGCCCTCCTTTGTCCGCCAGTGGCGCGCAACCCAGAACGGGCTGGAAGGGCTGGCCGAGCAGGCGAATGAAACCCTGCTGATCTTGGATGAACTGGCCCAGCTAGACGCGAAGGAAGCGGGCAGCGTGGCCTATCTGCTGGCGAACGGGACCGGCAAGTCCCGCGCCTCGCAATCGGGTGAGGCGAAGGCCGCGAAGCGCTGGCGGGCATTCTTCCTGTCATCGGGTGAGATCAGCCTGAGCGATCATGCAAAGTCGGATGGCCGGGGCCGCCGATCCGCTGCCGGGCAGGAGGTCCGCATTCTCGACATCGAGGCGGACGCGGGCGAAGGGTTGGGCCTGTTTGAAACACTGCATGGGGCAGCGTCGGGCGAAGCCCTGTCCCGGATCATCAAGGCGGGTGCAGCCGAATCCTATGGGGTGGCGGGACCGGCCTTTGTCGAGCGCCTCATTGGTCGGCTTGATGTGGTCGCGCAGGGTGTGCGCCAAGGCATTGATGCATTCGTGGCCGACAATATGCCGAAGGGCGGCAACGGCCAAGTGTCGCGGGCCTGTCGCCGCTTCGGCCTGATTGCTGCTGCTGGCGAAACCGCCGCCCGCCTTGGCGTGCTGCCATGGGGTGAAGGCGTGTCGATCGATGCGGCGAAAAAGGTATTCACCGCTTGGCTCGCTGCTCGCGGCGGCGTCGGCGCGGCGGAGGATGAGGCGGCAACCGATCAGGTCCGCGCCTTTCTCATCTCGCATGGCATGTCCCGCTTCCAGCCGGTCCATGATGACACGTCCGCGCCGATCTATAACCGGGCAGGCTTCTGGCGTGCCGATGCGATGGAGCGGCGGGAATATCTGATCCCGGCCGCGACATGGAAAGGGGAAGTCTGCCAAGGCATGGACCCCGGATCGGTGGCCCGCGTGCTGGCTGCTCGCGGCTTCCTCGGCGTCGATGGCGCGGGCAAGTATTCGGTCCCGGTCACTGTCCCCGGCATCGGCAAATCGCGCTTCTACATCGTCCTCCCTGCCATCTTCGGAGAAGAATGATGAAGGTCGAATGGCTCGACTCCCTACCAGATATGCGTGTTCCGGGTGTTCCCGGTGTTCCGCCGCAGAAAACCGTGGGTTTCGCTGGAACACCTTCTTTTTCGCGAGGTGTTCCAGGTGTTCCGGAACACCAGTCGGAACACCTTGGAACACGGAATGGAACACCAATCGAAGAACGCAAAGCATTGAAAAACAAAGAGGAACACAAAGAACACCAAGAACACCCAAAAATGAAGCATGGTCCTGTGTTCCTGCTGGAAGAATGGGAGCGCGGCGTTGCCTCCCTCGATCCTGACAGGCCGTTGGGCGGCTATGATCCTGACCACTGGCGGCGGATCGTCCGCGACTGCGACAACCTGATTGCGGACTTCGGCAGGGGCGCGGCGGCTATGGGCTGGTCGACCATCGATCTATTCGGCTTCGATCCAGCGGGCGGCATTGTCGCAGGGTTGGTCCGGCGTCTCGATGGCGGGCGGATCGTTGCCATGGATGACAGTTGCGCAACCTATCGCTGGCCCTTCTCGGATCGGACGAGCCGGTTTGCGCGGGGCTATCTTGAGAACTGTTTGGCGCAGCAGTTCGTGCCGGTGTGGGAGTTGGGGGTATAATGGCAAAGCAGCCGAAAAATATCGGGCGAAATACGGACGGCACTTTTGCGGAGGGCAATTCGCTCGGCGGCAAAACCCCCGGCGCACGCCACAAGATCACGCGGGCAATCGAAGCTTTGCTGGACAAAGATCATGAGGCGCTTACCCGCAAGGCCATCGAAAAGGCACTGGAGGGTGACATGGTTGCGCTTCGCCTGTGCCTGGACAGGCTGGCCCCTCCCCGGAAGGACGCGCCCGTCTCAATCGCACTGCCTGCCGTTCGCTCTGCTGCTGATGCTGTTGAAGCGTCGGCGGCCATTCTCGCGTCCGTCGCGGCGGGCGAGATTACCCCGGATGAGGCGGGGCGCGTCATGGCGCTGCTGACGGCGCACAAATCCATAGTTGAGGCTGGCGATCACGAGGCCCGGATCGCGGCATTGGAAGCCAGGGCGAAATAGGAGGTGAGTATGGCGAACTTCGATAAGCGGCTCTCTGCACTGGAGGCTGGCTATAGCGATCCGCAGCGGGTGGACGCCGTGTTTGCGGGAGAGGCTGACATTTCCGCTTGGCTGCTGTCCGACAGCGGCAACCCAGCGGACCGGGGCGCGGTATGGGATTATATTCTTGGTGCGGTCGATGGGCGCTCAAGGGGTCTGCCGTCTGAAATAGGCGGGTGTCATGTCGAATATTAAAAGCCGGTTGGCTGCGCTGGAAAAGGCAAGCCCGATTGGCCCAGCGATATGGCGGCGGATCATCCAACAGCCCGACCAGACGGAAGACGAGGCGCTAGATGTCTATGGCCGTGATCGGATCGCACCAACCGATAGGCTGATCATTCGCAAGATTGTGGATCACGCGATGCAGATAGGAGGGTGAAGTGGGGAATATCGAAAAGCGGATCAGCGCCTTGGAGGCTGTGTCGGGAGCGGATGCCGGGCCGTACATCATCGAGATTGTGGGCGGGCCGACGCTGACGAAAAGCGAGGCGGCTGCACGCGAGCAGCAAAAGCCAGACGGCCTGGTGACACGCATCGAATTGGTGGGCGTGCTGCCGGAAGCGGAGATATTGCCGATGGTGCGCGCTGAATAAAATAACGGGTGAAAAACAATCATCCGTTATCAAAGAGCGGTCGCCGCTTTGCTAAAGTAGCAAAAATTAGCCGTGCCCGTCTAA
The DNA here is from genome assembly GCF_019873065.1 of Sphingobium sp. PNB. NCBI lineage: Bacteria > Pseudomonadati > Pseudomonadota > Alphaproteobacteria > Sphingomonadales > Sphingobiaceae > Sphingobium > Sphingobium sp. PNB. The sequence goes on along the minus strand of NZ_JAINEZ010000003.1, from coordinate 135,475 downwards.
AATAGAGGTGGAAATACGATTAGCCCCGCATCATGAAGGGGGTCGATGCGGGGCTACGGGACCCTCCAAGGGGGAGGGAGGAGCATCATGTCCCACCCCGCCCGATTCTACCATTCAGCGAAGGACATAATCCGGAATTGCAGGCGGCCCGACCGGCATACATCGTGCGCCATATCGATGTGGCCCCCGCCCGCTGCTATAGTCATTCTGCTCCTGCTGCCCCGTCTCCTACCCCGGAGGCGGGGTTTTGCTTTTGCCCACGAAAAAAGCCCGGCAGTTTCCCGCCGGGCCAAGGAGAAGGCTGTAAGCCTCCGGGTCGCATCTTTCACTTACCCCCGCCGCATCGATTCGGATTGGATGGAATAGACGGGGCTGTGTCAGGGGTGTCTGCTATCACGGCTGCGCCGCCGCGCTCTGCATGATGCTGGTGGCGGCGCTGAACATGGCATCGACAGTGACGACGCCAAGGATGCCCAGCGCGAGGGCGAAAATGATAAGGCTGTACCGCATGGGGAGATTATCCTGTCGGCGTGACCTGAGCGGAAATTGACAATTCGAATCAGTGCGTTCGGATTGAATCGCTCAGTCGATGAACGGGAAACGCCCCGATCCTTCCGAACCGGGGCGGAGGTGTTGCCATGATGGCAATCGCTAGAGGTCGTTGATCGCCTCGACGCTCGATCCCCAATAGGTGCGACCATCGATCACGACCGCCCCGCATCCGTCATCTCCTGCAAGGCAATAATCCACGTCTCCATCTTCAAGATCGGGATCGCTGTCCATGTCGTCCATGTGGTCGATCATCCGTTGAACCAGTCGCCCAAGCTCTGGGCGGGACAGGCTCGGAATGACCGTCAGGAGGGCCGCCAGCGTCGGAACGGGTTGAGGCTGGCGCTTGTCCCTGCGTCGACGTGTGGCGGGGTTCCTGCGCGGCTGGTAGGCTCTGGCGCGTGGTGCTTTGCTCGCCATGGTCAGGGCCTCCATTCCAGCTTGGCGAGATAGGCGACGATCTTCTCCCGCGTCTCTTGCCGAATGCCTGCCCCTGACTTGATCCTGTCGATAAGGTCTGGTGCATTGGCGACATTCCGCCCGAAGCGGCTTGGCAGCATCTCCCGCTCCGCTATGGCCTTTTCGATGCGGGGGATGAGGTCGAGCGCACAGACCGCCTTACCCTTCGGTCTTGGCTTGTGCTGTTGCGCCTCGTCCTCCTTCTTCATGTAGGCCCGGACGCGAGCGACGACGCGGGAGGATGGATCGCGGCCCCTGCGAAGGTCGCGCAAAAGGTGGCTATCCCCCACGGCTTCGCGCCCGAACTTGCTTGCGGGCATTCCTGCTTTCTTCAACCAGCGCTCAATTTCCATCAGGATCGGCGCGGCATAGTTTCGCTGCGATCTGGCTGGGCGCGGCTTGGGCTTCTGTAGCGTGACGGGCGGCTGTTCGGGCTGCGCAGGCGCGACGGGAACCAGCTTGGGGGCATCCGTTTTCCGGTCGCGCTTCTCCCTCAAGCGCTGGTCAATCCATGCGATGTCAGGGTCCGGCGCAACGGGACCGCGATCATGGGCCAGGGCGGAATAGTTCTGCCGATAGATCAGCATGGCATTGCCTCCTTTGGGCTGGAGGCAAGCAGGAGGGATTTGACGGCCTCCCGCTTCGTGAGGTCGCGCCGCAACGGTCGCTCATGCTGGGCAAGGGCGTCCCGTTCCTGTGCGGTGATCCGCAGCGACCAGTGCAGGCAGACGGATGCGGGGCTGACCGTGTAGCCGCCGCCAAGCTCGACATAGCGGGCCAGCCATTCGGCGGGGTCAAAGGGGCGTGCGCCATCGGTGGGGGCCGAAGCCCCCTGATGAATGTTCGCGATGTGCATGGCTCAGGCCTCCCCGACGATGGAGGTCAGCAGGGGCGTAAGGTCGCCTTCGTCATCCCCGTACTCGCCAATCAGCAGCCGCAGCTTGTGGGCGATGATGTCAGGATCGCGGGAAGGATAGGCAACAATCGCCCGGATAGCTGCTCCTTGGCGCTGCCCTGCCGCCCGACACTCTTCTTTAGCAGCGGGAAGGCCGCTCTCCCGGTCGCAAGATTCCTCCAAGGTATCGCGCTCGGCGCGCATCCGGGCGCAAAATGCATTGTGGTCAGCAATGCCATTGGTCACGCGCAGATCGCCGGTTTCGTGGGCTGGCCGGGCGTCGATGAATTCATGCGGCTTCCCGGCTTTCTCGTCCCATGCGGCCTGCCATTTCGCCTCCGCAGCTTTCGACGCCGCGAAATAGCGATCGTAAGCCTGATCCTCCGCCTCCAGCGCCATGTTGTAGGCAGAGGAGGCTTCGCGCTCATCGTCCAGCAGCCCCAGCCACGCCGGGTCTTGTGTGGTGGTCGGGGTGCAGACCAGCCCGGTAGCGGCGCTGGCAACAGGTGTCGCAATTAGAGACGGTGCGATAATCAGAGCGCGCATGACAGTGCGCCGCGAACTGTGTAGTTCGTGCATAGCTTCAATCCCTTCTAAGCAGGGTTGGAGTTAGACCGGGTGGCGCGGTTGCAGCCTTGCCGCTCGGTCGCTAGCGGACTTCGTTAGCTAAAATGGTTATCTTCCCATAACGGCACACAGTCAACCCGGTTAGTTGATGTTATCCAAAAAAGATGCCATGGTCCTCTGATGATCACACCAGCAACATGTCGCGCCGGTCGCGGCCTTTTGGGAATGACGCAGGCTGAGTTGGCGGCGTCGGCCAGCGTTGGCCTATCCACCGTGAAGAATTACGAGGCCGGGAAATATGTGCCGGTGCCGAACAACCTTGCCGCGATCCAACGCGCACTGGAGGCGGCTGGCGTGGTGTTCATCGCTGATGGCGAAGCGTCATTGTCCGGTGGCGCTGGTGTTAGGTTCGCGGGTGTGGAGAGATGAGTGGTGCAGTTGACATCTATGGGGCGCACGGTCGCCGGACAGATAACGCGTGCGCGTGCGTGCGCGCGCGTAACTGCCGCATCAGCCTTGGACCGTCAGCACTTGGCAACCCGCACTTATGATCCTTGCCTTCTTCATCAGCATCTACCAGCCTCCAACGATCTGCACCGCGATCGATGGCGACACGCTGCGCTGTTCCGAGATCGGGCGGGTAAGGCTGTTGGGAATCGACGCTCCGGAAATGGCTGGCCACTGCCGCAAGGGACGGGTCTGCGCGCCGGGTGATCCGGAGAAGAGCAAAGCCCAACTCGCCAGACTGATCGCGCCGGGCGTGGTGATCTCGCCTGTCACCCGCGACCGCTACGGCAGGACCGTGGCGCAGGTCTATGTCGGTGGGAAGAACGTCGCATGCGAGATGCTGAGGAACGGGCTGGCAGTTTACAAGCCAGCCTGGGACAATGGTGGGCGGCTGGTGGCGGACTGCCGGTGATGCGTTCGAAGCAAGTCCGGCTAATAGCTGCGCTTGGTTTATCCTGCCTCCTCTCCGGTTGCGAAAGCAGGCCAGATCAGTGGGATGCCTTCATATATCCCGATGCGAACGACTTGACCAAGCATGAAGAGATCGCCGGATTCAAGACGTTCGAGCTTTGCCAGAGCGCCGCGATCGGTCGCCTGAGATCGCTGCCCGATCCTGATGGGGGCGACTACGAGTGCGGGTATAAGTGCGAAGCTCGCCCTGGGCTGGGCGGGATCAAGGTTTGCGAGGAGACACGGAAATAATGAGCCGCTATCGCTACCGCTGGAAAGACCGGCATGATGATCTTGTGACCCGACGCCGGGAAAGCCCGTGGCCACTGATTGAGTTTGCCATACTGCTCGGCCTGTCTCTTGCGGCGATTGCCATCGGCATTTTTTCGGCGGGCCACTGGATCGCGGGCCTGATCACCTAATCGGTCTGGATTCGCCTAACTGCTCATTTTGAAGCCAGCCGCGACCCAACGGACAATCATAATGATTGTGATCAGCGGCACGAATATCAGCAGCAGTTCGAGCCAGTGCGCCAACAAGAATATGGCTCCGCCAAGCAACTGACCCATCGTCAGGATGACGAATAACAGAGCGATAGGGGCGAAGAGTACAAGCCCGATGCGCCTAAAGCCTTTCCGCCAATTCATGCGCCGTCCTGCTCGTCCCGGTCCTTTGATGATCGCGACAAAGCCCAGGTGGCTAGGCCGACGATGATCCAGAACGCGAGGGTGTAGAGCCAATGTTCTCCGGACCAAGCATTGGCAACGCTCGATAGAAGACCCCCGATTGTCCAATTCATGTTCTAGCCCCCTGTCGTCCAGCGCCCAATTTCCCATGACTCCCGCAAGCTGACAAGTCCGGCCTCGGCGCTGTCCCGATCTGGCGCAAGGATGACATTTGCGCTGCGCCCGTGCCTGCCTTGTCGCAGCGGTGGGCAAGGCAGAAAACCGCGATTTTCTTTGCTCCTGTATAACATGAGTGGTATTCTGATACCCGTCAAAGGAGCCAGTTATGCGGGAACAGGTACACACATCGCTTACCGCCTTTCGGATCAACCCGGCGCTGCTCGCCGCCGCCTCTGCAAAGGCGAAGAGGGAAGGCGTCACGCTATCGGAACTGCTGCGCCATGCGGTGCGCAAGGAAGTGAGGGATGCGGCATGATTGCCAGCTTCGATCCGAACGCCGCCATGGGGGATTTGTCGCCCCTAATCCGGGACGCGGCATCAGGCGACCTGAGCGCCCAGCGTCAAGGATGCTTCCTCGCTTGGCAAGGTATGAAGGAAGCCGTTGGGCGGGGTTCCTTTGCAATCGCTCATGGCTGCGCAATCGAAATGATGTTCTGGGCGCGGCTCGCGGCCAGCCACGGCGAGGATCAGGACGTTCTGACTCTCGCATCCGCATTGTCCTATCTGGCTGAATATTGGGGCTATGACCAATTGGGGGCTGTGTACGGAAATGACCTGCTGGCCGAAGCGACCGCACTGTTGGACCGGTTGGCATCGGACGGAAATGAAGTTGCTGCGAATGGGCTGAACCTGCTCGCGCAAGCGGTGGCCCCTCACATTTTCCAAAAAGCTAAGGAGATCGCATAATGGCGATGGCATTCAACGGTGTTGGTCGCGTGCCCGGCCTGTTCGGCTTGCCTCCCCGTTATTCGACGCCGGGGATTGGCGATGAGTTGCCTATGGGTGGCAATACCCCGGCATCCGATAGCATGCCCCAAGGCCTCGGCTTCTTTGGCGTCCCGCGTTTTGGTGCGCAGGCCGGGGCGGATTCGCCTGCTGGTTCATCCCCCGCCAGCGGCTTTCCCGCATTGCCCGCTCCTGCCGTGGGTGGCTTTGGCCCGCCTGCTGGTGGCATCCCGAACATTCAGGGTTCCCCCATCTCGTTGATGCCGCTCGATATGCCGCTGCAAAAACCCATTATGCCTGAGGCCCAACCGGGACCGGAATTTGTGCCCATGGCGCCGCTACCCGGCCTTGCGCCCAAAAAGCCGGGGTTCTTTGGCAAGGGCGGTGCGGGATGGGACGTGATCGGCACCATTGGCGATGCGCTTGCCGCAGCAGGTGGCGGGCGGCCTGCATATTGGCCGATGAAAATTCATCAGCGCCAGCAACAGGCGGAATGGGATCGGCAGGACGCGCTGCGCCGTCAGGATCGCCAATGGGCGGTTGAAGATCGTGACTGGAAGGCAAACCGGCCCCGCTATTTCGCGTCGGGCCGTGATCAGGTGGAATATGATCCCGCCACCGATATGGCGAGGGTCATCTATGACGGCCCAGCCGACTTTGAGGAATATGCGTCCACGCTGGGCCTCGAGCCGGGGACCGACGAATACAACGAAGCGGTGCAAGACTTTCAATTGCGGGGCAACGGACCGACCGCGCAGGCGGGGCGGCGGGAAATGGAAACGCTCCGCCAGGGCAACCGGGTTTCGTTGGAGGGCGTTAGGCAGCAGAACCGTGCCGCGCTGCGGGGAATGCCGACCTATTCCAATCTGCATCCTCGGCCTGCCGCTGCGGGCGGCGGTGGACATGGCGGGCCGCCGCGTTCAACCGGGAATGTCTACGCTCCGATCCTAGCCAAGATGGCGGCGGGGCAAACCCTAACGCCGGGTGAGCAACAGGTGATTGGCCTCTATGGCCGGGGCGGTCGCAGCGGGAGGACTGGCCCGTCCTCGTCGGGCGGCGGCAACCCCATCGCAACCGACGCCAAGGGGAACAAGGTCCAATATGATCCCGCGTCCAAATCGTGGAGGCCCGTCCGCTGATGGCTGGTGACATTCCCCCGCCGCCTCCGGGTTTTCAGTTGGCTCCGCCTCCGCCGCGCCCCGGCATGTTTGCAGGGAAGCGCAAGGACGTAGCGCCGTCGATCCCGCCTCCACCTCCCGGTTTCAGCTTGGAGCCGACTGGCGAAGCCCATGACGGTGACACGTTCCGACTGAACACGGGGCAGAATGGCCGGCTGTTCGGCGCGGATGCTTTTGAGCTGGATCAGCAGGGCATGCAGGGCGGGCAGATTGTCCCGCTCGGCCAGCAATCCCGCGCCGCACTGATCCCCTATCTTCGCCCTGACGCGACCGTGACGCCGACAGGCTCCAGCACCTACGGGCGTCCGGTGGTTTCGCTGTCTGCTGGCGGCGCTGATGCTGGGCGGGGCATGATCCTTTCCGGCAATGCACTGCCGACGCCGCAATATCTGGCGAGCGATCCGACGCGACAGGCTGACTATATCGGCGCGCAACGGGAAGCCATCGCGGCGGAGCGCGGGGCGTATGCCGGAACCTATCAGAACCCCTCCGAGTACCGGAAGCAGGGGGACGGCGCTCCGAAGCGCGGCAAGATCGCGATGACGCCCCAGCAGGCGGCCCAATATACCGCCATGCTGCTGAACCCCAAGACGACCCCGGCGCAGTTGGAGGGGTGGGCGAAGGGCCAAGGGCAGGCAATCACGAACGCGGCGAATATTCTGTCGTTCATGCGGCGCAACCCGCACGCGAAGGCGGCCACCTATTTCCAGCAGGCCGATGTGACGGGCGCTCCCGTCCTTCCGGATCGTCATAATATCGTGGAGCGCAATCTAGGCTCTCTCAACGAGGGCTTGGCCGAAGTCTTCGGCTTCCCGGTCGATGCGATGAACACGGGGCTTCGCCTGACCGGATTGCCTATGTCGGATCAGCCCATCATGGGTTCGGACTGGATCAAGGGCCAATTGCACAAGCTGGGCGTCGGTCAGTACGATGAAGGATTCGCGCCGCGCTCAGATGCGGAGCGATATTCGCAGGCCTTCTTCCGGGGCACGGGTCAGGCGGTGCTGCCGGTGGGTGGTTCGCTGGCGGCAGGAACCAGAATGGCCGCGTCCGCTCTCCCGTCAGTCCTTGAAACCGGAGCAGTCCGTCAAGCCCTGCGCAATGCAACGATGGAGGCCGCCGCCCGCCCCGGCGTGCTGATCGCTGGCGAAGCTGGCGGGAATATCGGCGCGAACCTCGCTGGCCAGATCGCGGACGACTATGCGCCCGGCAATCCCTACGCCCAGATGGGCGCGCAACTGGCCGGTGGGCTGGTGGGTGGCTTCGGGACGGGTTCGCTCGCGGGTCGGATGGGCGGGCGTCCGCCGCTTCCATCTTCGCGGATGCAATCGCCTGAACCATTCGATGTGCCGCCTTCCTCTATGTCGAGCCAAGGCATTGACGCAGACATTCCGCCACCTCCGCCCGGTTTCCAGATCGCCATGGAGAATGAGGGGGCGATGCCCTCGCCGTCCATCTCTTCCCCGCGTCTGGTGGATCGCATCGACGTGAACGCGGGTCCGCGTCCGTTGCTCGACCCCGCATCCGAGATGCAGCGCCGCGCCATGGCAGATAGGGTGAACCCGGCTGATCTGTTGCCGCTGCCGTCGAATATGGTTGCCAGCCAGGAAGAGGCCGCATCAATCGGTGCCGGGCTATATCCGACCATCAAGGCGCCTAATGAATCGTCGGCGCTGGAAAGCCGCATGTTGCCGCGTGGCGACGATCCGGAGCGGATGATGTCGAAGCGCGGCCCAGCCGATCTTGTCACCTTCCTGCGCAGTCAGGGCGGTGTGATCGATCAGGGCGGCGAACTGCGGGCGCTGGGGATCACGGACAACGCCGGGCGCGATCTGGACTTTGCACGCGGGGAACAGCGCTTCGGCAGGCTGGTGGACAATGAGAACGGCATGCCGCTCGATCAGGCGGCGGACCTTGCATGGCGTTCGGGCTATTTCCCCGACCATGCGGAGCGCCCGACCATCGGGGAATTTCTGGATGCCGTCGACAACACGAACCGGGGTGTCAATCGGTCTTTCCGTCCTGACGATCTGGCGGAGGTCGACGCCTTCAACGCTGCCCGCGATCAGCGGTTTGCAGTCGAGCGGGCGCGGGATCGGGGGGCGCCTCTTGCGGAGGATCGCGGCCAGCCCGTCAGCATGGACGATCTGGAGGCGAACCAGCCGCCGCTGTCGGCCTATGAGGAATGGGGCGATCAGGCTCCGGACTTCGCGGGCAATATCCGCCTGTCGAAACTGGACAGCCCGCAATCGATCCAGCGCGCATTGAGCCAGGTCGACCGCATGACGGGTGGATTCGACGCAGCCCGGCGCGGTCGCATCACCCAGGCAGAGACGCAGAGCCTTGCCGATGAGTTGGGCATGACGCCCGATCAGCTATTGTCCCGGCGCAAGGGGCAGGCGTTCAACGCAGAAGAAGCGCTGGCCGCCCGTCAAATCCTCGCCAAGTCGGGCAATGAACTGGTGAACATGGCGCGGCGTATCCAGCGCATGGACGATCCGGGCGAAGAGGCGCTGTCCGCCTTCCGGCAAGCGCTCGTCCGTCACGTCGCCATTCAGGAACAGATTGCCGGGGCGACGGCGGAAGCTGGGCGGACCCTCGCGCAGTTCCGCATGGTTGCCGATGGCCGCAATGTGCGCGGCAATGTACTCAATGCCCTGTCGGAAGGCGGCGGGGGCAAGGATCGCCTGAAGGAAGCCGCCGACCTGATCCTTGAAGGCGACAAGATCGATCCGGGGTCAGTGAACCGCGCAGCCCGCGATGCGCTCAAGCCGGGATGGGGCGACAAGTTCAAGGAACTGTGGATCAACTCGCTTCTGTCGGGGCCGCAAACCCATGTGGTCAATGCCGTGTCCAATACCATGACGGCGCTCGCCCAGATACCGGAGCATGCCATTGCAGCGTCCTTCGGCGGCGTCCGCAATCTGGCGGCGCGGGGCAAGGTTGCTGACCGCGTGCTGTTCTCCGAATTGGGGGCGCGATCGGTCGGGCTGATCCAGGGCGTGAAGGATGGATTGCGACAGGCGGCGCGCACCCTGCGAACTGGCGAGGCGTCGGACTTCGCGGGCAAGGTGGATACCGTGCATCAGGACGCCATCAGCGGCGTGAAAGGCAAGATCATCCGGACGCCCACGCGGCTTCTGTCCTCGGCGGACGAACTGTACAAGGCGATGGCGCGGCGCATGGAGTTGAACGGGCTTGCTGTCCGGAAGGCTGCTGCGGAAGGGCTGCGCGGCGAAGAGGGCAAGCGCCGGGCTGCTGAACTGGTCGCGAATCCTACCGATGAAATGCTGGATCAGGCTTTCGACTATGGCCGCTATCTGACCTTCCAACGCCCGCTGGGCAAGGTGGGCAGGGCCGCCACGATGTTGAGCAATTCCAGCCCGGTCATGAAGATGGTTCTGCCGTTCGTGCGGACGCCGACCAATCTCCTGAAATTCTCGCTGGAGCGCTCGCCCGCTGCGCCGCTGCTGTCGGAATGGCGGCGAGACTTCCGGGCAGGCGGAGCGAAGCGCGATCTTGCTGTGGCCCGCGCCATGGTGGGATCGGGCGTCGGCGCGCTGGTGATGGAACTGGCTTCGCAGGGGCTTGTGACCGGCAACGGCCCAGCCGATGAGAAGGCCCGCGCCCTGATGCTGGCCGATGGCTGGCAACCATATTCGATCAAGATCGGGGATGAATATCTGAGCTATCAGCGCCTCGATCCCTTCGCCTCCACCCTCGGCGTAGCGGCCGGGATGGTCGAGTTGCAGGATCACATGACCGAGAAGCAGCGCGAGGACGTGGCCCTGCTGGTGACGGCCTCCGTTATGCAGAACCTTTCCAGCAAAACTTGGCTTTCCGGCCTGGGCGATCTGGTGGACGCGGTGAACGATCCCGGCCGCTACGCTAATAGCTGGCTGAAGCGCACGGCGGGATCGCTTGCCGTTCCTGCCGGTGTCGCACAGTTGGCGCGGACGGCTGATCCGACGCTCCGGGAAGCGGATACTATCCTTGATGCAGTGCGCCGCCGCGTGCCGGGCCTGTCGCAATCCCTTCCGGTGCAGCGGGACGTGTGGGGCCGCCCTGTCGCCAGCGAAGGCGGGGTTGGGCCTGACATTGTGTCGCCCGTCTGGCTTTCGACGCGCCAAGGCGATCCGGTCAACAACGCCCTGCTGAATGCCGATGTCACCGTGCCGTCCTTCGTCCGCAAGGACATGACGCCGGAAGAATATGGTCGCTTCCGGGAGATGGCTGGCGCGACCAGCTACAATGACATTGCCGGGCTGATCGGTTCGCCCGATTGGGCGGCTATGCCGGGTGACGATCAGCAGGAGGCGGTGAACAAGATCGTCAAGGCGGCCCGGAAGCTGGCGAAGGAGAATATGGGCGTCGGCGCGGGATCTATTCCGCCACCCCCTCCGGGCTTCTCGATCCCTCCGCCGCCGCCTGGATTCACGATCCAATGATTAAAGGGTGTGCGTTCAATACACACCCCTGGGGAGGAGCAGGATATGACAGGATTGGAAAAGACAGGGCACTGGTCTGACTGCGCGGTAAATAGGGAACTCGCACTTCCGATCGGTCAATGCGATTGTGACGCGGCAGCGGACTGTGCCCTGCCGCGCGCACCTCGCGACGCATGCGCGGACGGGGCATCTATTGACTGGCTAAGTCTGCTGCGCAACCATGCCCCTATGACACCGCTCGAACGCGCCGCCCGTGCCATTTGCCACGATTTTGGGGTCGACCCAGATTACACGATGACGGACGAAGACGATGTCCATGTGGGTTTCGGATTCAAGCCGCCGCATCCTGCATGGACGCGGTATGTCAGCTTAGCGCGCGCGGCGTTTCTCGCGGTGCGTGATCCGAGCGAAGCCATGATATATGCGCATAGCGAGGGCGGCCTCGGGTTCAACGACAAGGTCATTGAAGACTGGCAAGCCATGATCGACGCCATGCTGGAGGAGCAACCTGCCATATCCCGGCGCTAACTCGGGCGTGTTCTGTTCAACGCGGGGGCGTCCATGGACATGACCGTTATCTCGAAAAGGTAGAGGCCGTTCTCATCCATGGCCGTGAGTTGCAAAACGCCCGCCTGCCAGAGAGACACAGCGCTATCCCGCACCATGTCACCCATGAAGCGGGCCGCCTCCAGCCGCGCAGCGTCAAGGTCTGGGAGATCCAGCCAAGCCTCATCGTTCTCAATGCCATCGTCGATCTGGAAGCGGAATCTCGGCATCATCACTGAAAACGAGACGACGCCTTGTGTTTCGCAAAGGCTGACCAAAGTCCACTTATGTTAGCGTAGATATACCTGCTCCATAAACATCAGCTAATCGGCATCTATGCTGATCCCATTGGCAAGCAATCAAGAGGCTGTTTGCTGAGACGATATTGACGCGCTAACCAGAGCGCATTCCGGAACTCTACCATTCATCATGCGTATTGGCGATGCCTCGCCCCGGCTTTCAGCCACGCAAACCTATGGGGCGGAGCAACCGTTGGGCGGCCCCATGCTACGCCACGCACCACGGAGCCGCCCTCCGCCCCCTTTGGACAGAAGCGGCGGCATATCAAGGGTTAAGCTCTGAGCCAAGCCCTGAGACCGGTTCCGGCTCCACCTTCACCGCCGCCTGCTCTGCTGCCCATTCCCGAAGTTTGATCAGGTTCCACGCCTGCCGCTCGGCTATCCGGAGCTTGGCAAGAAGTCCGTCACAACTGGTTCCTCCACAAGCTCGGCAGGTGGCGTCGCTGGCGATGGACAAGGGGGCTGTTTCGGAACTGCGGAGATCGGTCGCGGTGCGGTGCCGCGCCGTCGAGATATCCTAGGCCGTGACGTAACAAGCCGCTCGCCCGATTTGGCGAGCAAAGCCAAGCTGCGCCATGAAAAACTTTCAAGGTTTCAATTGCGGCCCGGTTCGCGCCACCGTGGCGCGGACCTATCGTGCCTAGCGACCTTCCTCTATCCTGCCCAGATGATGACTCGCGATCAGGAGCTATGGGGCGTGGCGTCGATGGTCCTGCGCCAGCATGGCGACCGTGCGCCGGTCGTGGTGGCGGAAAAGATCGGCCAGCTTGCCAGAGAGGGGAAGGCGGAAGGCGTGGCGCTGTGGAAGGAGGTTGCGCGGCGGCTAGAGCAACTGATGGGACAGGATTCGACCCAGTAGCGCGAGTTTTCTCCCCGCGCTTATCGCGTGCTTATCCACGGCCGTTCACCTGAGCGGACTGGCGTGGAATGCTGCTAAGTGCTTGAAAACTGGTGCCGCTTACGTGACTCGAACACGTGACCCTCGCATTACGAATGCGATGCTCTACCGACTGAGCTAAAGCGGCGTTGGGGCGGGCAGATAACAGCGCTTGGCGGGAAGGACAAGCGGGCAAATACGATTTGCCATGCCCATCCAGCGTCAAACCGCTTCGGACCATCATTTCACCCCGCCTTTACGCCATCTTTACCATCCAATGGCACTGTCGATTCTCAAGGAAAAGCTTTTACCTGAACCAAGGACCGATGGGATGGACACTCTGCGGGGGCATGAAATCGCCGATGACGAGGACGATTTCGGCCCGGCCGACGATGCAGCGATCGAGACGCCGCCGCTTGTCGGCGCCGATGAGCGCCGGATGCAGGTGCGTGCCTATAATTATTGGGCATCCCTGCTGGGCGACCGCAGCCTGCCGTCCATTGAGGATCTGGCGCCCCAGGATCTGGAAGATTTCGGCCCCTTCAGCGTCCTGCTCGACTTCAGCACCGGGCTGGAGAATCCCGCCATCGTCTATCTTGGCACCGCGCTGCGCGAAGAGTGTGAGATCGACGGGCCCATCCAGTATATCAACGACGTCCCCGCCCGCTCGCTACTGTCGCGGCTGACCGACCATTATCTCCAGATCATCGCCAATGCCGCGCCGATCGGGTTCGAGGCGGGCTTCGTCAACCAGCGCGACGCGGAAATCCTCTATCGCGGCATTTTGATGCCCTTCTCCTCCGATGACGAGACGATCGACTTCGTCTTCGGCGTCATCAACTGGAAGGAAGCGGCGAGCCAGGCCGTCACGGCGGAGATCGACCGGGAGGTGGAAGCCGCCCTGCTCTCCAGCCCCGCCGCGCCGCCGGTCGCGCCGATCTGGGCGGACGGTCCGGCGGTCGAGGATTTCGACACGCTCGACCTTGGCGGCATGGAAAGCCCTGACGAGGACGCTCCGCTGGCCGATTGGCTGGCCCTCGCCCGCGACAGCGCGGAGCAGGCGCGCACCAGCGAAGCGCGCAGCCATGCGGCGCTCTATCGCGCCATCGGGCTCAGCTACGACTTCGCGCTGGTTACGCTCGCCCGGCCGGAGGAATATGCCGAACTGCTGGAGAATAGCGGCCTCAAGGTCCAGGCCCGAGCGCCGATGACCGCCGTGGTGAAGCTGGTCTTCGGCTCCAGCTACGACAAGACGCGCATCACCGAATATGCCACCGCGCTGGATCATGCCCGCGCCAACGGCATCGCCCTGGGCAGCTTCGGCGACTATCTCGCCAATTATGACGGCGGGCTGAAAGCGCTGGTCCGCGACGAACGCGCCCAGCGCCGCACCGACGGCCCGGCCAAGCCCGATCGCCAGCAGACCGCCCGCGCCGCGATGAAGGCGGCCGCCGCGCTCGATCCCTTCACGGTCGCCACCGATGGCGACGGGCTGGCGGTGGTCATCGCCCGGCGGGAGAAGGACGGATCGCTCGCCATTGTCGGCGCGCTGCCGGAAGGGTCGGAAATCGGCCAGAGGGCGATCGTCGCCGCTGCGAATTAGGCGTTGTCGCCCGGCCTGCGCCCGCGCGGGAGCAGGGGGCATTGAACCGGGGCGCATCCTTAATCGCGGCCCAGGCCCCTCCCATCGGCAGAAATGGCCGCGCCGGATTGACAGAACGGGATCATGGGCCGATTTCGTGGCTTACTCTCCAGGGCGTTCGTCCCATGCTGCGCTGCATCATATTATTTCAATTTTACGTAACTTTATTTCCCATTCTGGGTTGAGCCTCAAGACGCAGTGGCGCATAGTGGACGGCATCGGTTTGAGAAGTCGCGTGGCGGTTCTCCGGCGCCTTCTCCGTTCACAGAAGCGGGGCTGAACCCGCGGGCAAGAGGCAGGCGCATGACGGCATTGGCTGAATCGAGGCAAGTTGACCACAGCATAAGCGAAGCGCTGGAGGCGGCGCTGGCTCGGGGCGCCCTGCCCGGCGAAAGCGAAGGATTCGACCAGAAGGCGATGCTGGCGGCGGCGGCCTTCATCGCCGGCACCGCCGCGACCCGCCGGCCCGGCCATGTCGCCATCGCCATGGAAACGCTGGGCGAAGGCGCGACGGGGCGCTACATGCGGATCGCCATCGTCAATGACGACATGCCCTTTCTGGTCGATTCCATCGCCAATGCGCTGGCCGCGGCCGACATCATCATCCATCGCCTGCTTCATCCCGTCCTGTCGGTCGAGCGCGACGGCGACGGCCATTTGAAGGCGATACTCGACAATGAAGCCGCCGGGGCGCGCCGGGAATCGATGATCTATATCGAGGCGGATCGCGCCGACGCGAAGGCCCGCCGCGCGCTGGAAAAGGCGCTGGAGGAAACGCTGGCGGACGTCCGCGCCGCCGTGTCCGACTGGCCGAAGATGCGGGAGGCGATGGCGGCCGATGCCGATGCCGTGCCCGACGAGGAAGGGGCGGCGCTGCTGCGCTGGTTCCTGGCCCGCCACTTCACCCAGATCGGCCATGAGGTTCGCCACCGCGACGGAAAGGCGGACGCCGGCATCGGCATCTGCGGCCTGCGCGACCAGCCCCTGCTGGCCCCCGCGACGCTGGAGGCGGCCTTCAACTGGTTCGAGGAAGGCAAGCGCACGCCGCTGATCATCAAGTCCAACCGCCTCTCCCGCGTCCACCGCCCCGTCCTGCTGGACCTGATCATCGTGCCGGTCCGGGACGGCAAGCAGGTGACGGCGCTGTCCATCCACGCCGGCATGTGGACCAGCGCCGGGCTGGCGACCACGCCGGACAGGGTGCCGCTGCTGCGGTCTGCGCTGTCGGCGCTGATGGACAAGTTCGATTTCGATCCGCACGGCCATGCGGGCAAGGTGCTGACCCATGCGCTGACCGCCCTGCCCCACGACATCCTCATCGGCTTCGACCGCGAGACGCTGGAGCGGCTGGTGCTGACCTTCATGTCGCTGACCGACCGGCCGCGGCCGAAACTGGTGCTGGGCACCAGTGCGCTGGCCCGCCATCTCTATGCCTTCGCCTGGCTGCCGCGCGAGGAGCTGACCACGGCGCGGCGCGTCGCGGTGCAGGACATGCTGAGCCAGGCCTGCAACGGCCCGGTGCTGAGCTGGTCGATCGCTCTGGAGGAAAGCGGCCTGGCGCTGCTGCGCATCACGCTCGACCTGCGCGATGGCGGCGTAGTGCCCGATGAACAGCCGCTCGACCGGCAGTTGAAGCAAATGGTGCGCGGCTGGCTGCCCGCTGTCGAGGAGGCGCTGGCCGAAGGCGAGGAGGCCGGCCGGGCCGCGACGCTGGCGCAGCGCTACGCCCCCGGCTTTCCCATGGGCTATCGCAACGGCGCCGGCCCGGCCGAGGCGGCGATCGACATCCGCCTGCTGCACAGCCTGTCCGCCCCCGGCGACAAGTCGATCCGCATCTATCGCAACGAAGAGGATGCGCCCGAACGGCTGCGGCTGAAGCTCTACAGCCATGACGCCATCGCCCTGTCCGAAGTGGTCCCCGCCTTCGAGAATTTCGGCTTCCGCGTGATCGACGAGATGCTGACGGCGGTCGAAGCCAGGGGACAGGCGGGCGCGCTGGGCCATGTCCAGCGCTTCGTCCTGGAACTGCCGGCGGGAGGCGATGCCGAAACCGTGATTGCCCGCGCCAACATCGTGACGGAGGCGATCGCGCAGGTCACCGAAGGCGTGGCGGAAAATGACCGGTTCAACGAGTTGATCGTCACCGCCGGGCTGGACCAGCGATCGGTCGTGCTGCTGCGCGCGCTGTTCCGCTATCTGCGCCAGACCGGCATGGCCTATGGCATGGCGACCTTTGCCGAAACGCTGCGGCGTGAGCAGGGCATCGCCCGCCAGCTCATCGAGCTGTTCGAGGCGCTGCACGATCCGGAGGCCAAGGATGGTCCGGCGCGCGCCGCCGCCGCGCAACAGGCGATCGAGGCGGGGCTGGAGAAGGTCACGGCCATAGACGAGGATCGCGTGCTGCGCCTGCTGCGCGCCGTGATCACCGCGACGCTGCGCACCAATTTCTACAGCCCGGCCGCGCAGGAGGCGCTGGCGTTCAAGCTCGACAGCGCGCAGGTCCCCGGCCTGCCCGCGCCGCTGCCATGGCGGGAAATCTGGGTCTATTCACCCCGCGTCGAGGGCATCCATATGCGCGCGGGGCCCGTGGCGCGCGGCGGGCTGCGCTGGTCCGACCGCCGGGACGATTTCCGCACCGAAATATTGGGCCTGATGAAGGCGCAGCGAGTGAAGAATGCCGTCATCGTGCCGACAGGCGCCAAGGGCGGCTTCTATCCCA
Organism: Sphingobium sp. PNB; assembly: GCF_019873065.1. Taxonomy (NCBI): domain Bacteria; kingdom Pseudomonadati; phylum Pseudomonadota; class Alphaproteobacteria; order Sphingomonadales; family Sphingobiaceae; genus Sphingobium; species Sphingobium sp. PNB. The sequence continues at coordinate 118,708 of NZ_JAINEZ010000003.1, read as the reverse complement.
AGCAGCTTCCCAACCCGCAGGTCGACCGCGACGCCTGGTTCGCGGAAGGCACGGAAAGCTACCGCATCTTCATCCGCGCCCTGCTTTCGGTCACCGACAATATCGTCAAGGGCAAGGTGAAGCACCCGGCGCAGGTCGTCATCCACGACGGCGACGATCCCTATTTCGTCGTCGCCGCCGACAAGGGCACGGCCACCTTCTCCGACGTCGCCAACGCCCTTGCACTGGAACGCGACTTCTGGCTGGGCGACGCCTTCGCCAGCGGCGGCTCCCACGGCTATGACCACAAGGCGATGGGCATTACCGCCAGGGGCGCGTGGATCAGCGTGAAGCGGCATTTCGCGGAAATGGGCGTCGACGTGCAAAGCGAGCCGGTGCGCGTCGTCGGCTGCGGCGATATGTCGGGCGATGTGTTCGGCAACGGCATGCTGCTGTCGAAGGCGATCAAGCTGGTCGCCGCCTTCGATCACCGCCACATCTTCCTCGACCCCGATCCCGATCCGGCGAAAAGCTGGGAAGAACGCAACCGCCTGTTCCAGTTGCCGCGCTCAAGCTGGGACGATTATGACAAGACGCTGATCTCCAGGGGCGGCGGCGTCTTCCCGCGCAGCCTCAAGAGCATCCGCCTCACCCCGGAGGTGCAGGCGATATTGGGCGTCACCGACGCCGAAATGGAGCCGACCGCGCTGATCTCCGCGATCCTGAAAAGCCCCAACGACCTGCTCTGGTTCGGCGGCATCGGCACCTATGTGAAGGCCGCCGCACAGAGCCATGGCGATGTGGGCGACCCCGCCAACGACCGCCTGCGCGTCAATGCCGAGCAGCTTCGCGTGAAGGTGGTGGGCGAAGGCGCCAATCTGGGCGTCACCCAGGCGGGCCGCATCGCCTTCTCCCTGCGCGGCGGGCGGATCAACACCGACTTCATCGACAATTCGGCCGGCGTCGACTGTTCGGACAATGAGGTCAACATCAAGATCGCGCTCAACAAGGAAATGGCGGAAGGCCGCCTCTCCTTCGACGACCGCAACAGGCTGCTGGTCGGCATGACGGACGCGGTGGCCGACATCGTGCTGGAGGACAATCGCCTCCAGGCGCTCGGCCTTTCCATCGCGGAGGCGGGCGGCGCGGCGGAACTGGCGAGCTATGTGCGGCTGATCGAAACCTTCGAGGAGACAGGCCGGCTCGACCGGCAGGTGGAAGGGCTTGCCGCCAACGACCAGTTGCTGCGGCGCGGTCAGGAGGGGCTTGGCCTCACCCGGCCTGAACTCGCGGTGCTGCTGTCGACCGCCAAGCTCGCCTTGCAGGACGCCATCGAGCATGGCGACCTGGCCACCGACCCCAGCATGGACGACGAACTCGCCCAGGCCTTCCCGCCCGCGATGCGGAAGAAGGAGGCCGACGCCATCGCCGCCCATGCGCTGAAGAGGGAGATCATCGCCACCAAGGTCGCGAACCGCATCGTCAACCGGCTCGGCCTGATCCATCCGTTCGAACTGGCGGAGGAGGAGGGCTGCTCGCTGGCCGACCTCGCCAGCGCCTTCCTGATCGCGGAAAGGCTCTACGACATCCGCCGGCTATGGGATGACATCGACGCGGCGGAGATGTCCGAAGCCGCCCGGCTCGCCCTGTTCGGGGACATCGCCAACGGCATGCGGGCGCAGATCGCGGACATATTGCGCAGCCTGCCGTCCGGCACGCTGCCGCAGGCGGGCCATGGCGCGCTGGCCAAGGGCGTGGGCATGCTGGCGAAGCAGGTGGACGACCTGCTCACCAGCGAGGCGCTGCGCCGGGTCACGGCCGCGACCGACCGGCTGCTGTCGCTCGGCGCGCCGGAAGCGCTGACCCGCCGGACCGCCGGCCTGTTCAAGCTGGACGGCGCGGTGGGCATCGCCGCGCTGGCCGGGCGCCTGTCGGTGGATGAAGTCGCCCTGACCCGCGCCTTCACCCATCTGGGCGAAGCGGTCGGCATCGACTGGGTGCAGTCCACCGCCGCGCGCATGGCGCCGTCCGATCCGTGGGAGCGGCTGCTGATCTCCGGCGTGGCGCGCGACATGCAGCAGGTGCGGCTCGACTTCCTGGCGCAGGGGACGGGCAAGGACATCGCCCATCATGTCGAGGCATGGCTGAAGGAAAGGGGCGCCCGCATCCAGCAGTTCCGCGCCCTCGTCCAGCGCGCCAAGACGGCGGCGACGCCCAATGTCGCCATGCTGGCGGAGATCGCGGGTCAGGCGCGGGGATTGTTGGGGCGGTAGGAGGCTTTCCGCTCTCTCCAACCCCCGTCATTCCCGCGCAGGCGGGAATGACGATTATGGGGTGGGGGTGGGAATCGGCTCCGGCGCAGGGACCGTTTCCGGCGGCGGCGCCTTCCCCAGCCCCGGCCCATAGACCGGCGTCACCGGTTCCTCCACCGTGCGTCCGTGCAGCGCCTCGATCTCCGCCTTGCGCTGTTTCAGATACAGCTCGCGATAATAGGCATAGGGATTTTCCTCGCTGCGGATCTGCTGGATCGTCTCGTCGAAGGCGGCGCGTTCGCCCAGCTGGTTCAGGATCGTCGCGGGAATCACATATTTCGGCTCGTTGAACGGCTTGCCGACGGCGAAGGGCACGACCAGCTTGTCCACCGTATCCCCCACAATGTCGCGCAGCGTCGTCGGCCCGACGATCGGCAGATACATATAGGGGCCCGGCCCCACGCCATAATAGCCCAGCACATTGGCAAGGCCGTTGGGCCGATATGGCAGGAAGAAAGGCTTGCGCTTCGCCACGTCGAACAGGCCGGCCACGCCCAGGGTGGTGTTGATGGTGAAGCGTCCGACCGTCTCCATCGCCTTGCCCGGCTTGAACTGGAGCATATAGGCCAGGAAGACCACCGGCTCCTGCAAGTTGGAGAAGAAGTTGCGCAGCCCCTTGCGCGCGGGCTTTGGCAGACCCTTGTTATAGGCCTTGGCGACCGGTTCCAACACGGCCTTGTCGACCGCCTGCACCGTCTGGAAACTCTTCTCGTTCAGCCGCTCCAGCGGATCGCCCGGCGGCGGGCGGCTATGGCCCGTCACGACGATCTCGCCCGGCTGCGGCGCGGCAGCCGCAGGCGCGTCCGTGCCCGGCAGGTTCGGCATTACCGGCGGCGGCGGCACGACCAGCACCTGCGGCGTCCCTTCGGCGGCGGCCTGCGGAGCGGCAGGCGCATCGGGCGCTGGCGCGGCAAGGGCGGCAGGGTCGGACGCCGCCGCCCCCTCCGTTCCCGCTTGCGCGCCCATCATCAGCATTCCAGCGGCTATGGCCGGCGTCAGCATATCGTCATTCCTTGCAGGCAGGCCCTTTGGAGCGGATGACATTTTCATGTCACGCCCGTTTCATTAAGGCGGCTAATTGCGATGGGGTCACCCGTCAATAGCATGACGCCGCCATCCTGCGCCGGCCGCCGCTCCATGGAAACGATCCGGCTTTGCCTCGCATATTTTGATACAAATTTTGCCACGCCCATAGTTTGCAATTGCGAGTCGTTCGCGTTATGCAGCCTGCCTCATCTCCCACAGGACTCGTCCCGCTTCCGATGCACGCCCCCGCCCGCACCCAGCCGAACAACAGGAAGAAGAGCCCGAAGGCCTTCTGGCTGAAGCAGCTTCATACCTGGCATTGGGTGAGTTCCGCGATCAGCCTGATCGGCCTGCTGCTGTTCGCCTTCACCGGCATCACGCTGAACCACGCCGCCGATGTCGAGGGTTCGCCGCAGACGGTGACCAGGTCGGCCACCCTGCCCCCCGCCTTGCTGAAGCAGGTCGCGGCGGACGAGGCGCCCGACGCCAAGAGGCCCCTCCCCACCCCGATCGCCCGATGGGTGAAGCAGGAAATCGGCCAAAGCGGCGCGGGCGAAGCGGAATGGTCGGCGGACGAGGTCTATCTTGCCCTGCCCCGCCCCGGCGGCGACGGCTGGGTATCGATCGACCGGCATAGCGGCGAAGTCACCAGCGAGGCGACGAGCCGGGGCTGGATCAGCTATCTCAACGACCTGCACAAGGGCCGCAACGCCGGCAATATATGGAAGTGGTTCATCGACATCTTCGCCGTCGCCTGCTTCCTCTTCGCCCTCACCGGCCTGCTCCTGCTCTGGCTCCATGCCAAGAAGCGCCCGACCACCTGGCCGCTGGTCGCCGCGGGCCTCGCCATTCCGGCCGTCCTGGCCATCATCTTCATCCATTAAGGGGGAGTTCTTCACCTCATGCAGATCAGCCACAAGATCGTCCTGACCGGCGCGGCCATGGGCGCCAGCGCCGTCGCCATGCCCGCCACGGCCCAGACCCTGGACGTCACGCTTGCCCTGCCGCGCCTGTCGGTGGCGGAATATCACCGGCCCTATGTCGCGATTTGGCTGGAGAAGGAGGGCGCGCCCGCCCGCACCCTCTCGGTTCTCTACGATGTCGACAAGCGCAACAATGGCGGCGTCAAATGGCTGCGCGACATTCGCATGTGGTGGCGCGCCTCCGGCCGTTCGCTCGCCCTGCCCGCCGACGGCATTTCCGGCGCCACCCGCGCGCCCGGCACCCATAAGCTGAGCTTCACCGCCGGCAAGGGCGGCATGCCGGTCCTGACCCCCGGCAAATATATGCTGGTGGTGGAGGCTGCGCGTGAATCCGGCGGGCGCGAGGTGGTTCGCGTGCCGCTCAACGTAACGGCGGCCGGGGCCAGAGGCAGCGCCGGCGGCCAGTTCGAACTGGGCGCGGTCAGCGCCGTGCTGTCGCGCTGAGGAGGGAAGCCATGATGACGTTCCGCAAGACGCTGTTGCTGCTCGCCGCCACCGCTGCCATGGCTCTGCCGCAAATGGCGGGCGCCGCGCGGCCCTGGATGCTGCCTTCCGAAACCATGTTCGCCGGCTCCGGCAATGAGTGGCTGACGGTGGACGCCGCCATTTCCAGCGATCTCTATTATTTCGACCATCCGGGGCAGGACTGGCAGCCGGTCGTGACCGCACCGGACGGCAGCACGGCGCAGGTGGAAAACCGCGCCATCGGCAAGCTGCGCCAGACCTTCGACCTCGGCATCAGGACCAAGGGCACGTACAAGATCGCCATCGTCAACGAGATGCTGATGGGCAATTACATGCTGAACGGCGAGCGCAGGATGCTGCCGCGCGGCACCACCGCCGCGACGCTGGCGACCGCCGTGCCGCAGGGCGCGACGGACGTGCAGACGGCAACGGCGCGCACCCGGATCGAAACCTTCGTGACGGCGGGCGAGCCGGACCGAAAGGTCTTCACGACCACGGGCAAGGGGCTGGAGATGGTGCCCGTCACCCACCCCAACGACCTTGCCGTGGGCGAAGCCGCCACCTTCCAGTTCCTGTTGAACGGCAAGCCCGCGGCAGGGCTGGACGTGGTCGCCATCCCGGGCGGCGTCCGCTACCGGTCGGACCTCAAGCAGATGGATGCGAAGACCGATGCCGAAGGAAAGGTCAGCTTCACCTGGCCGGAAGCGGGCATGTATTGGGTCAGCCTCAGTTCCGGTGGGCGGCGCGGACCGGGCGGCGAAGGCCCCGGCGGTGCGCCGGGCGCAGCCGGGCCCCAGGGCCAGCCGCAGGGTGAAGGCGGGCCCCGTCCGCCCATGGGCCCGCCCCAGGACCGCGCCACCTATGCCATGACGGTGGAGGTGCAGGGCTGACCGCCCGCCCGATCCGCATCGCCATCCCGCCCTGCCTCTCGCCCGACCTGTTCGAGCCAGACAAGAAGGCGGGCAGGATCAACGACTTTGGCGGTCCGACCATGGGCACGAGCTGGTCCGCCCGCATCGTCGACGCCCCGCCCGGCAGCGCGGCGGCGATGGAAACGGTGCTGGGCCGCATCATCGCGCAGATGAGCAATTGGGAAGCGGCTTCCGCCATCAGCCGGTTCAATGCCGCGCCGGTCGGCCAATGGATGCCGCTGCCCGGCGAAATGCTGACCGTGCTGCGCGCCGGGCTGGAGATGGCCCGGCTGTCGGGCGGCGCGTTCGATCCGGCGGTGGGCCGGCTGGTGGCGAAATGGGGCTTCGGTCCGGACGGGCTGACGGGCCTTTCCGAAGGCCCCCATCATCCCTCGCCCTGGACCGCCATCGCGATCGAGGGCGACCGCGCCCGGCGCACGGCCGACGTGACGCTGGACTTTTCAGGCATCGCCAAGGGCTTTGCCGTGGATGCAATGGCGGCCGCCCTGCGCGGCCTCGGCGCTGCGCATTTCCTGGTCGAGATCGGCGGCGAATTGCAGGGGCAAGGGGTCAAGCCCGACCTCCAGCCCTGGTGGGTGGACGTGGAGGCTCCGCCGGGCCTTGCGCTCCCTACGCTCCGGATAGCGCTATGCGGCCTGTCGGTCGCGACATCCGGAGACTATCGCCGCTTCCGCCAGGAAGGCGGCGTCCGCCTTTCCCACAGCATGGACCCCGCCACTGGCGCGCCCATCACCAACGATGTGGCTTCCGTAACGGTGCTCCACGAAAGCGCGATGCTGGCGGACGCCTGGGCGACCGCGATCACGATAATGGGGCATGAACGTGGCATGGCCCTCGCCACACGGCACGGCATTGCCGCATGCCTGATCCGGCGGGTTGATGATCGCGGGCAGGAATATATGACGCCTGCCCTGGCCGCGATGCTGGATTGAACCCGAACGGGTGGCGAGCGGAGGATCTGCCCCGCACGCCTGCGAAGGCAGCGGCTTGGCGTGCTGGCAGCGGCGATTTGGCCACCAAACCGCGTCTCAACCCAAAGCGCGCCTCGACAGCCGAGTATCGATAGGCCAAAGGCGAGCGCATGATCGCTGCCATGGCTTCCCTTCTCTTCGTGCTGATCTGGTCGACCGGCTTCATCGTCGCGCGGGCGATGGTGCCGCATGCCGCGCCGGAGCTGGTCCTGGCCGTGCGGCTGGCGCTGACGACGACCTTGCTCGCCGGGGCGGCGCTCTATGCGCGGCAGGCGCTGCCGCGTGGACGGCGGCTGGGGCTGCATCTGGCGGCTGGCGCGATGCTGCATGGCTTCTACCTGACGCTGAGCTGGTGGGCGGTGAACAACGGCATGCCGGCGGGCGTCATGGCGCTGCTGGGTTCGCTGCAACCGCTGATGGTGGCGGTGGCGAGCGTCGCCTTTCTGGGCGACCGGCTGCCCGGACGCGCCTGGGTCGGTCTGGCGATCGCGATCGGAGGGGTCGGTTGCGTGCTATTGCCGGCGATCGAGCGGTCGGGCGCCGGATCGATCGCGACAGGACCGGCTCTCGCCGGCGTGCTCGCCGTGCTCGGCATGGCGGGGGGCACGCTGATCCAGCGCGGATCGATAGCAGGCGACGGCATCGCGATTTCCGGGGCGGTGCAGAATGGGGGCGGCGCGCTGCTCGCCATCGCGGCCACGCTGTTCGCCGGGGAATATCGCTGGGACGGCACGCCTGTGCTGTGGATCGGCCTTGCCTGGTCGGTGCTGGGGCTGTCGGCCGGCGGACTGTCGCTGCTGGTGTGGCTGGTGCGGCATCAGGGGCCGACGCGCATGTCGATGCTGTTGCTGCTGGTGCCGCCGCTTGCCGCGGTCGAGGCATGGCTGCTGTTCGGGGAACGGCTGGGTCCGGTGCAGCTCATCGGCTTCGGGCTGGCGCTGGGTGGGGTGATGCTGGGCCGGTCGACGCAACCGACGCGCAATCAGGACATCGCCGAACCGGCCTGAACTCAGCCCTGCCTTTCCCGCAGCCGTTCATGGTGGCGGATGACCTCATCGATGATGAAGCGCAGGAATTTCTCGGTGAAATCGGGGTCCAGATTGGCATCGGTAGCAAGCTGGCGCAGCCGGGCGATCTGGCGTTCCTCCCGGCCGGGATCGGCGGGAGGCAGGTCGTGGGTCGCCTTATGCTCGCCGACGGCCTGGGTGATCTTGAACCGCTCCGCCAGCATGAAGACGAGCGCCGCGTCGATATTGTCGATGCTCTCGCGATAGCGCTTCAGGGTCTCGTCCACTTTGGTCCTCCGCAGAGCATCGCCGGCGAAAATGGACGCGGGTTTTGCGCCCTGACGATGCGTCGATCAAATATCGCGCGCTTTTTGCCGCTTCCGGACGCCCGTGCAAGCTATTCCCGCTTGCCTTTAGCATTTTGCGCCGCCACATGGCGCTTGTCATGACAGCATCCGCCACCGGCAATGTCCACCCCATCGGCCGCGCCAGCAGCGCGCCTTCGCTCGCCCCCATGATGGCGCTGGTCGCCGAGGGCATGAATCAGGTGAACGCCGTCATTCTGGACCGGATGCAGTCGCGCATTCCGCTGATCCCGGAACTCGCCGGGCATCTGATCGCGGGCGGCGGCAAGCGGATGCGGCCGATGCTGACGCTCGCCTGCGCCGATCTGGTCGGTTATGCCGGGTCGCGCCATTACAAGCTGGCCGCCGCGGTCGAATTCATCCACACCGCAACCCTGCTGCATGACGATGTGGTCGACGGATCGGGGCTGCGCCGGGGCCGCAAGACCGCCAATATCATCTGGGGCAACAGCGCCAGCGTGCTGGTGGGCGACTTCCTCTTTTCCCGCTCCTTCGAACTGATGGTCGAGGCGGAATCGCTGAAGGTGCTGAAGATCCTCTCCAACGCGTCCGCCGTGATCGCGGAGGGGGAGGTCAACCAACTCACCGCCCAGCGCAAGATCGACACCAGCGAAGAGCAGTATCTCGACATCATCGGCGCGAAGACCGCTGCCCTGTTCGCCGCCGCCTGCCGCATTTCCGCCGTGGTCGCCGACCGCACCGAGGCCGAGGAGCAGGCTCTGGACGTCTATGGCCGCAACCTCGGCATCGCCTTCCAGCTTATCGACGACGCCATCGACTATGAATCGGACGGCGCGACCATGGGCAAGGATGCGGGAGACGATTTCCGTGACGGCAAGGTGACGTTGCCCGTGATCCTCGCCTACGCCCGGGGTTCGGAAGATGACCGCGCCTTCTGGAAGCAGGCCATTGCAGGCAACCGGGTGAGCGACGAGGATCTGGCGCATGCTACGGGCCTGCTGCGCAAGACGGGCGCAATCGCGGATACGCTGGCGCGGGCGCGGCATTATGGGCAGAGAGCCGTCGATGCGCTGGGCATGTTCGACAATGGCAAGGCCAAGGCTGCGCTGACCGAAGCGGTCGGGTTCGCCATCGCGCGGGCTTATTGAGGGTCTGGCAGGCCGGTTCGTTTCCATCGTCGTGTTCCTGCGCAGACAGGTGCACTTAGCGCTTCCTTCCGCCAAGACCTCCTGCCGATCATGATCCCTTCTCCTGAAACCATCGCCTTCCTCATGGCCGCCGCGCTTATGGCGGGATGCATCGACGCAATGGCGGGCGGCGGCGGGCTGATCGCCCTGCCTGCCTTGCTCGCTGCCGGAATCCCGCCCGTTCCGGCGGTCGCCACCAACAAGCTGCAATCCTCGCTCGGCACCTTCGGCGCCTGCGTCGCCTATGCGCGGGCGGGACATATGGATCTGAAGGCCTATCGCTGGCCGATATTCGCCGCCTTCGCAGGATCGGTCGGCGGGGCGTGGCTGGTGCAGCGGGTCGATCCATCCATCCTCGCGGGGCTTATGCCTGTGCTGCTGATCGCGCTGGCGGCCTATTTCACCTTTTCGCCCAAGATGAGCGAGATCGACCGGCACCAGCGCATCGGCATGGTGCTGCTGAGCCTGCTGATCGGCGTCATCGGCTTTTACGACGGCTTTTTCGGACCGGGTGCGGGCGCCTTCTACACCAGCATCTTCATTGCGCTGGGCGGCCTGGGCCTCGTGCGCGCCACCGCGCAGACCAAGGCAGCCAATTTCGCCAGCAACCTCGCCGGCCTGCTCACCATGATCGCGGGCGGGCATGTGATCTGGATCGTCGGCCTTGCCATGGCGGTGGGCAGCATCGCCGGCGGGCAGATCGGATCGCGCCTCGCCATGCGCTTCGGCAGCCGCCTGATCCGGCCGCTGCTGATCGTCATGTCGCTGGCGCTGACGGCGAAGATGCTGCTCGATCCTGAAAACCCCATTCACGCGCTGCTGTTCGGCTGATCCTTGCACTCGGCCGGGAATGGCGCGAGAGGGACAGCCATGACTGCCCTGCCCATCGATGCCGTGCTGCCCGACCTGCTTGCCGCCCTGCGCGAAGGCAGCAACGCCGTGCTGGTGGCGCCGCCGGGCGCGGGCAAGACGACGGCAGTGGCCCCGGCGCTGCTGAACGAACCCTGGTGCACCGGGCAGGTGCTGCTGCTCTCCCCTCGCCGGCTTGCGGCCCGCGCGGCGGCGGAACGGATTGCCGAACTGATGGGCGAACAGCCCGGCGGCACGGTGGGCTATGCGACGCGGATGGATTCGCGGATGTCGGCCCGGACCCGCCTGCTGGTCCTGACCGAAGGCATTTTCGTGCGGCGGATCCAGGACGATCCGGAGCTTTCGGGCGTTTCCGCGGTCCTCTTCGACGAAGTGCATGAGCGCAGCCTGGACAGCGATTTCGGACTGGCGCTGGCGCTGGACGCCCAGGGCGCGCTGCGGCCGGACCTGCGGATCGTGCCGATGTCCGCCACCCTGGACGGGGCGCGTTTTGCCGCGCTGCTCGCCCATGACGGGAAGGACGCGCCGGTGGTGGAGAGCGAAGGCCGCATCCAGCCGCTGGAACTGCGCCATGTCGGACGCGCTGCCGAAAAGCGGATAGAGGATGCAATGGCGGCCACCATCCGCCGGGCGCTCAACGAAGAGGCGGAAGGCGACCTGCTCGCCTTCCTGCCCGGCGTGGCGGAAATCGAACGGACGGCGGAACGGCTGGAGGACGCCGGGGCGGAGGTTCACAAACTCCACGGGTCGCTCGATCCGGCGGCGCAGCGCGCGGCGATCCGCCCCTCGCGGGAGGGACGGCGGAAAGTCATCCTCGCCACCTCCATTGCGGAGACCAGCCTGACCATCGACGGCGTGCGGATCGTGGTCGACAGCGGGCTGGCGCGGCGGCCACGCTACGACCGGGCGGCGGGGGTGACGCGGCTGGTGACGGAGCGGGCGAGCCAGGCGGCGGCGACCCAGCGGGCGGGGCGGGCCGCGCGGCAGCGGCCGGGTGTCGCCTATCGGCTATGGGAAGCGGCTGCGACGGCCGGGATGCCGCCCTTCGACCCGCCGGAAATATTGGAGAGCGACCTGTCGAGCCTGATGCTGGACTGCGCGCTTTGGGGGGTGAGCGATCCGGGCGAGCTGCGTTGGCTGGACCCGCCGCCCGCTGCCGCCGTGGCGGAGGCGCGCAAGCGGCTGACGGTGCTGGAAGCGCTGGACGAGGATGGACGCATCACCGCCCATGGCAAGACGCTCGCCACCCTGCCGCTGGAGCCGCGCATCGGCCATATGCTGGTGCGGGCAGGCGAAATGGGTTTGGCGGAGATCGCGGCGGAGGTTGCCGTGCTGCTGGGCGAGCGGGGAATCGGCGGACAGGACACGGACCTGTCGCAGCGGCGGATGCGCTGGCGGCGGGAAAGCGGCAAGCGCGCCGATGCGGCGCGGGCGATGGCGAAGCGATGGGCGAAACTGGCCCCGACGGATTCATCCGGCGCAATCCCTGTCAGTGCGGCGGGAGGCCATGAAACCGGCCTCTGCCTTGCCCTCGCTTTCCCGGACCGGGTCGCAAAGCGCCGCTCCGCGGACGGAGCCGATTGGGCAAGCGTCGGGGGACGCGGCTTCCGGCTCGACCCGCTCAGCCCCCTGGCGCGGGAGGAATGGCTGGCGGTGGGCGAAGTGCAGGGCAGCGCCGCGGGCGCCCGCATCCTTTCCGCCGCGCCGATCGGCGAGGCGGAGGTGATCGACCTGTTCAGCGCTCGCGTCGCGGAACACCGCACCGTGCGCTTCCGGGCCGCCAATGGCGGGATAGAGGCGCTGCGCGAAAGGCGGCTGGGCGCGGTGCGGCTCTCTTCCGGTTCCGACGACCGGCCCGATCCGACCGCCGTGGTCGCCGCCCTGACCGACGGCGTGCGGCAGGGTGGGCTGGATCTGCTTCCCTGGTCCGACGCCGCGCGGTCGCTCAGGATGCGCGCCGCCTTTGCCGGGGTGGAGGCGCTGTCAGATAGCGCGCTGATGGAAACGCTGGACGAATGGCTGCCCCCGCTGCTGCAGGGCAGGCGCCGCCTTTCCGACATCGACCGTTCGCAGCTTTCGGGCGTGCTGGAAGGGCTGATCGGCTGGGACGGGAAGCAGCAGGTCGACCGGCTGGCCCCGCCCGAATTCCGTTCCCCCGCCGGCAGCGGCCATGAGATCGACTATGCGGCGGAGGGCGGCCCCCGCGTCGAACTGCGCGTCCAGGCCCTGTTCGGCCTCAACGAGCATCCGGTGGTCGGCAGCGGGCGCATTCCGCTAGTCCTCTCCCTCACCTCGCCGGCCGGCCGGCCGATCCAGACGACGCGCGACCTGCCGGGCTTCTGGAAGGGCAGTTGGAGCGCCGTGGCGAAGGAGATGCGCGGCCGCTATCCCAAACATCCCTGGCCGGACGACCCGGCGGCCGCCGGCGCCACGCTGCGCACGAAACGCGCCGACGCCAAGGGGAAGCCTTGACTTCGATCCAGTCGCTGGTGCAACGCAACCCGATCTTCCCTCAGGAGTCTCTATCGCGATGAGCGCGCGCATCTATCAGATCCAGAAGAACGCCCTGCAGTCCGGCAAGGCGCTGACCCGCAAATGGGTGCTGGAATATGTGGCGGCCGAAGCGAAGAAGCCCGATCCCCTGACCGGCTGGGCGGGTTCCGGCGACACGAAGCAGCAGATCAGGCTGACCTTCTCCTCGGAGGAAGCCGCCCGCGCCTATGCGGAGCGGGAGGGGATTCCCTATACGGTCATTCCGACCGCGCCGAAGACGCTGAAGATTCAGGCTTACGCGGACAATTTCCGCTAAGCCGCCCGGCAGGACAGGCCTGCGCCTTCAGCATCACCTGAGCGCCAGATCCGCTATCAACGCCGCGAAACTCGCCACCACGCCTGCCAGAAACAGCCGGTAGGCATAGCCCAGCCAGCGATATTTCCGCCGCTGGAGCACCTGCCCGTTCTGGTACATGTCGCGCAGCATCGCCCGGCACAGCGCGTCGTCATCCGCGACAAGCCGCATCATCCGATCGCTGAACTCCGCTTCGCCGAGGCTGGTGAAGACGCCGAAGAACAGGAGATTATCCCCCTCTCCCACGCCGCCGCGTGGCTGGCTCACGCTCGGCAGCACCGCCAGGATCGCGCAGGTCGCGGCCAGGAACACGCCCACCGCCAGCACCGCCACCGGCCAGACCAGCGCGCCCGAGCGCAACTGCGCCACGCAAAGCGTGAAGATCACCATCGACGCGCCGATCAGCATGTTCGCCTTCTGGTCGGCCATCTGGCTGAGTTGCATATTGGTCTGCACCGCCGTGCGCAGCAGGTGGATCGCATTGGGCACCGGCGCATTCGCCCCATCGGCCATAGTCCCCCCTTCCCCTTTTTTCGCGACAGTCATGCCCGATTGCCGCCTTATTCCCTTGCCAAAGAGCGACGCTTGAGGGCAAAAGCCGCTCTTTCACGGAAAGCACCACGGATAATGACGGATCGCCAGCCAATTTTCGACAGCGTTTTGAGCCAGATCGCGCCTTTCAACAAAAAGGGCGTCGAACTGACCGAAGCCACCACCTTCGCCGGCGATCTGGAATGGGACAGCCTGACGGTGATGGATTTCGTCGCCGCGATCGAGGATGAGTTCGACATCATCATCACCATGAACATGCAGGCCGAGATCGAGACCATCGGCCAGCTCGTGGACGCCGTGGCGAAGCTGAAGGGCTGATCCGCCTGAGACTTTAACCGCCGTTCGGGCTGAGCGAAGTCGAAGCCCTTTGCTGAGCCAAGGCGAAGCATGGAGCCGCGGCTCCGCTCGGCAAGAAGCTTCGACTTCGCTCAGCCCGAACGGTTTTGGGACGATTGAGACAATGACCGACGCCACGCAAGCCCGCGACCTTTTCTCCAAATTCGATGCCCTGATCGCAGAGCGCGAGGCGCTGCTGGCGACCGGCGTGCGCGATCCCTTCGCCATCGTGATGGACGAGGTGAAGTCCCCGACCCAGGCGGTGATCAAGGGGAAGGACACGATCCTGCTCGGCACCTATAACTATATGGGCATGACCTTCGACCCGGACGTGGTCGCCGCGGGCAAGAAGGCGCTGGACGACTTCGGCGCTGGCACCACCGGCAGCCGCGTGCTGAACGGGACCTATCAGGGTCACAGGCAAGTCGAGGAAGCGCTCAGGGACTTCTACGGCACCAGCGGCGCGATGGTCTTCTCGACCGGCTACCAGGCTAATCTCGGCATGATCTCCACCCTCGCGGGCAAGGGCGACTATGTCGTGCTGGACGCCGACAGCCACGCCTCCATCTACGACGGCTGCTTCCTGGGCGATGCGGAGATCGTCCGCTTCCGCCACAACAGCGTCGAGGATCTGGACAAGCGCCTGGGCCGCCTGCCCGCCGACGCGCTGAAGCTGGTGGTGCTGGAGGGCGTTTATTCGATGCTGGGCGACGTCGCCCCCCTGCCGGACATGGTGGCGGCGGTCCGCAAGCATCCCAATTGCATGATCCTGGTCGACGAGGCCCACGGCATGGGCTTTTTCGGCCCCAACGGCCGCGGCGTCTATGAGGAGCAGGGCGTCGAGAAGGATGTGGACTTCGTCGTCGGCACCTTCTCCAAGTCGGTCGGCACGGTGGGCGGCTTCTGCGTCTCCAACCATCCGAAGTTCGAGGTGCTGCGCCTCGTCTGCCGTCCCTATGTCTTCACCGCGTCCCTGCCGCCCAGCGTCGTCGCCACCGCCGCGACGTCGATCCGCAAGCTGATGCATGCGGGCGAGAAGCGCGCCCATCTGTGGAAGAACAGCCAGCGGCTGCACAAGGGCCTGACCGACCTCGGCTTCAGGCTGGGCACGGAAACGCCGCAATCCGCGATCATCGCCGTCATCCTGACCGACCAGACGCAGGCGGTCGCCATGTGGCAGGCGCTGCTGGAACTGGGGCTCTACGTCAACATGGCGCGCCCCCCGGCAACTCCCGCTGGAACCTTCCTGCTGCGCTGCTCGCTTTGCGCGGAACATAGCGATGAACAGGTCGGCCAGATCATCGCGATGTTCGAGGCCGCGGGCAAGGCGACGGGGGCGATCGGCTGATCGCGCCTTCCCGTCGCCGCCGCGACCGGACGGGCATTTAACGCGACGGAATTTGCGGCGAAATCGGAACCTTTCACCTACGGCATTTCTCCATTAATATTGTTCATCTAGTGTAACTGTCGATGGCGGACGGGTTTTTCATGGATGAACATGCGACAGGGTGGCGAGCGTTCGTTGCACGCTTCCTGCCGCTGGTGCTCGTCGTCCTGCTGGTGGGTTCTCTCGGCACGCTGCTCTACAGCGCCAGCCATGCGGCCCGCGACCATGAGCGCGCGCTGAAGGAACAGCGCCGCAGTTTCGAGATCATCGCCCTCGCTCGCGCGTTCGAGGCGAAGACCGCCCGCGCCGAAGTGACGCTGGCCCGCTATGTCATCAGCCTTGACCCCGATACCGGCCGCCTGTTCCAGGACCAGTGGCGCACCGCCGCAAGCCAGCTCAAGACGCTGAACTACACCACCCGCCATTCCGACTGGCAGCGCGGCAATGTCATGGCGTTGCAGGCGGCGTTCGACCAGCGCGGCAAGACGCTGAGCGAGATCGGCCTGCGCACCACCTACGACCAGAAGATGGCGGCGCTCGCGCAATTCCATCAGGCGGGCAGGTCCCGCGACCTGATGCGCATCACGGCGCTGCTGGACCGCGTCATCCAGGCGGAGAATGCCCGCTTGCAGGAGCGCAGCCAGGCCGTGTCGCTGGCCGGGGATCGCAACGCCTGGTTCGGCAAGACATCGCAGCTTTTCGGGCTGGTGCTGCTCGTCTGCGTGCTGTTCGCGCTCTGGTTCGCCAATGCCGCCTATAGCGAGCGGCGCAATGCCCGCAGGCAGGCGGATGACGAGGCGGAGCGCGCCGACCGGCTGGAGGAGGCCGTCGCCACCCGCACCGCCGAATTGTCGGACGCCTATGAACGGCTCAAGAAGGAGACCGCCGAACGCGCCGCCGCCGAGGAAAATCTGCGCCAGATGCAGAAGATGGACGCCGTTGGCCAGTTGACCGGCGGCATCGCCCACGACTTCAACAACATGCTGGCGGTGGTGGTCGGCGGTCTGGAACTCGCCAAGCGCAAGCTGCGGCTGAAACCGCAGGAGGCGAACCGCCATCTCGACAATGCGATGGAGGGCGCCAATCGCGCCGCCGCGCTGACCCGCCGCCTGCTGGCCTTCGCCCGGTCGGAACCGCTGCTGCCCAGCCCGGTCGATCCCGATGCGCTGGTGGCCGGCCTGTCCGACCTGATCGACCGGTCCATCGGGGACCAGATCACCATGGCCTTCGAAAATGAGGCGAAGGGCTGGCGGATCTTCGTCGACCAGCATCAGATGGAAAATGCGATATTGAACCTGTGCGTCAACGCCCGCGATGCGATGGACGGGCGGGGTCGGCTGATCATCAGGACAGGGCAGGCCGAACTCGCGCAGCATGAGATCGGGGAATGCGCCGGCGGGGAATATGTGACCCTGAGCGTCAGCGACGACGGCTGCGGCATGACGCCCGACATCCTCTCCCGCGTGTTCGAACCCTTCTTCACCACCAAGCCGGTCGGCAAGGGCACGGGGCTTGGCCTCAGCCAGATTTTCGGCTTCGTGCACCAGAGCGAGGGTGAGATCCGCATCGAATCCGAACCCGGCAAGGGCACTAGCGTCCACCTCTATCTGCCCCGTCATATCGGTGCGGAAGGCGAAGACGCGATGGATGCGTCTGCGCCGGACCGGGAACCGGTGCTTCACCCACCGATGCGCATCCTGGTGGTTGAGGACGATCCGCGCGTCCTCAACCAGACGATGGCGGCGCTCTCGGAACTGGGCCACCTGCCGGTCGCCTGCGATCATCCGTCGAAGGCGGCGAAGCTGCTCACCAGCCATCGGGACATCGGCCTGATCGTCAGCGACGTGCTGATGCCGGACATGACGGGGCCGGAGATGATCCGCACCCTGCCCCCCATCTATGCGCATCTGCCGGTGCTGTTCGTCACGGGCTATGCTGGCGATACCGCTGAAAGCGCCGATTTCGGGGGTCATGAGGTGTTGCGCAAACCCTATACGCTGACAGGGCTGGCACAGGCGCTGTCGAATGCGCTCAGCGGATCGCACCACCCCGGAACAGCCGCGGCAGCAGAGTAAGCGCGCCGATCAGCGGCCAGCGGCGCTGCCAGGGCTTGATCTGGATAGCGGTGCCGGCGTGGCGGTTGATCTTCCAAGCCAGATAATCGATGCCGCCGGCATAGGTGAAGCTCGCCTTGGCGAGGCGGACGACCGACAGCCATTTGCCGCGCCTTTGCAGCCGCCGCCAGAGGGCGGCCGCCTGATCCGGCTCCGGCGACGGGGGCAGGCCCTGGGCCAGCGCGGCTTCCCCGAAGCGCCGGTAACGATCCGGATCGGCATCGACGATGGAAAGGGAGCGGCCCTTGCGCTCGGCCCGCAGTTCCGCGCCATAGGTCAGGGTGAAGCCGGTCTTCCACAGCGACAGCGCGTCCTGCTCCCGCACCATCGGGCGAGCGAGCGAAAGCAGCGTCGGCGCGGCGCCGGCAACGGCGGCGATGGCGCGCTGGCGGGCAAGGTCGTCCGCCGCCCAGAGCAGCCGCGCAGGCTGGGCAAAGCGCGCCCAGACCGACACATTGTCGGCGGCAGGGCTGTTGAGGCGCGCGAAGTCGGCCTCCGAAAGCACCGCATATTTGGCGATCAGGCCGTTATGTTCGAAGGGAAAGACATTGGGCGGGATCAGCCGGTTGGCGGCCGCGAGCCAGCGCTTTCCATAAGCGGCGCGATAGTCGGATACGATCAGGTAGAAATCCAGCATCAAGCCGTCGAGATTCTCCTCCCGCAGGCAGGAGCCGTAGAAGAGCACCGCCCGCGAAGCGTCGGGATATTGGGCCGCCAACGCGCCCGCCATCGCCGCCGCGCGCGGATCGGCGGGCGCGGCCAGTTCGGCGGTGACGAGGGAGAGGAGAGTGTGGGGCATCGGTCCTTGGGCTCCCCCCTTCGCAGGAGCGCGGCAGTCTTTCAATCCCGCCGCCGGAATATCAAGGACAGATTGTTCGCGGGCATTTCGACCAGTCGCTGAAATGCCAGCCCCTCGCCCTCCGCAATCGCAATGACATCCTCGGCCCGACGCAGGCCCCACTCGGGATCGCGCGCCCGAAGGGATGCGTCGAAGGCAAGATTGCCTGGCGCGGTTTCGACATCCTCCCGCAGATAGGGCCCATAGAGATAGAGCAGGCCACCCGGCGGCAGCGCGGCCCCCGCCGCCTTCATCAAACCGAGCGTCGCTTCCCAGGGGCTGATGTGCACCATGTTGATGCACAGGATCGCGTCCGTCCTTTCCACCGGCCAGCCGGCGCTGGCATCGAGCCTGAGTGGCCGACGCACATTGGGGAGCCCCGCTTCCTGCCGCCACGCTTCTATGGATGCCAGCGCAGCCGGATCGGAATCGCTCGGTTGCCAATCGAGCGCGGGCAGGGCGGCGGCGAAGTACATCGCATGCTCGCCGCTGCCGCTCGCCACTTCCAGCACCAGGCCGGAGGATGGCAGTTCCTCCCGAAGCACCGCCAATATGGCGTCGCGATTGCGCTCCGTCGCGGGGGCGTGGCGCTTGCCCGCGGCGGCGAGGCCGGAACCGGGTTCCCACGGCTCCGGCCCGTCCGTCATTCGGCCGCTTCCGCCAGCGCCGGCTCGGTCCATGTGAGGACCGGCTTGCGCGCAGCCAGCGTTTCGTCCAGGCGGCGGCGCGGGGCGAAATAGGGCGCGCCTTTCAGCGCCTCGTCACCTGCCTTGGCGCGTTCGGCCAGGCTGCGCAGCGCCAGGATGAACTGGTCGAGCGCGGCCTTGCTCTCCGTCTCCGTAGGTTCGACCAGCATCGCGCCATGCACCACCAGCGGGAAATACATGGTCATGGGGTGGAAGCCCTCGTCGATCAGCCCCTTCGCGATGTCGAGCGTGGTGAAGCCTTCCGCCAGCCCCTTGTCACTGAACAGCGCCTCATGCATGCAGGGGCCGCTGCCGCCGAAGGGCGCGTCCAGCACATCGTCCAGGCTGCGCAGGATATAGTTGGCGTTCAGCACCGCATCGCTGGCGACCTGCCGCAGGCCGTCCGCGCCATGGCTGAGGATGTAGGTCAGGGCGCGGGTGAACATGCCCATCTGGCCATGGAAGGCGACCATGCGGCCAAAGGTCTGGCCGTGATGGTCTTCCGCCGTCTCTTCCTCGACCAGCACGAATTTGTCGCCCTGCTTTTCGACGAAGGGCAGCGGCGCGAAGGGGGCGAGCGCTTCGGACAGCACCACCGGGCCGGAGCCGGGACCGCCGCCGCCATGCGGCGTGGAGAAGGTCTTGTGCAGGTTGATGTGCATCGCGTCGACGCCCAGATCGCCGGGGCGGACCCGCCCGACGATGGCGTTGAAGTTCGCGCCGTCGCAATAGACGAAGGCCCCGGCGGCATGCACCGCGTCGGAGATCGTCTTCATGTCCCGCTCGAACAGGCCGCAGGTATTGGGATTGGTGATCATCACCGCCGCGACGTCGGGGCCGAGGCGGCCCTTCAGCGCTTCCAGATCGACCCGCCCGTCCGGTGTCGCCGGAATATCCTCGACCTTATAGCCGCAGAAGGCGGCGGTCGCAGGGTTGGTGCCATGAGCGCTTTCCGGCACCAGGATGACGCTGCGCGCATCGCCCCGCGCTTCCAGCGCCGCGCGGATCGCAAGCAGGCCGCATAATTCGCCATGCGCGCCCGCCTTGGGGCTCATCGCGACGGAATGCATGCCGGTCAGAGTCACCAGCCAGGCGGCCAGTTCATGGATCACCGCCAGCGCGCCCTGCACCGTCGATTGGGGTGCAAGCGGGTGAAGGTCCGCGAAACCGGGCATCCGCGCCACCTTCTCGTTCAGGCGCGGATTATGCTTCATCGTGCAGGAGCCGAGCGGGAACAGGCCAAGGTCGATGGCGTAGTTCTGCCGGCTGAGACGGGTGTAATGGCGCACCGTTTCCTGCTCCGACAGGCCGGGCAGGCCAATGCTGTCAGTGCGGGCCAGATCGCCGAGACGGCTGGCGACCTCCGGCGCTTCGGCAAAGTCGACGCCAGTTGTCTCGGTCGAGCCGATTTCGAAGATCAGCGCTTCCTCCAGCATCAGCGCACGGTTGCCCGTGGCGGTCGCGGGCGCGCTGTCGGCTTTGGTCAGAGCCTGCGGCGTGGTCGGCCGGCCTTCCTTGAGCATGGTCATGCCAGTTCCTCCTCCAGCGCCTTCGCGAAGATTTCGATATCCTCCACCGTCACGGTTTCGGTGACGGCGACGACCAGTCCGTTGCCGATTGCCGGCGCGTCCGGGAACAGGCGACCGAGCGAGACGCCGCCCAGCACGCCCTTGTCCGCCAGGTTGCGGACGACTTCGCGGGCGTCCTTCGACAGGATCAGGGTAAATTCGTTGAAGAAACTGTCGTTGAGCAGCGTGACACCGGGCACCTGGGCCAGCCGGTCGGCCGCCTGAACGGCCAGCCCATGGTTGAGCGCCGCCAGTTCCCGCAACCCCCTTTCGCCCAGCAGCGTCATATGGATGCTGAACGCCAGCGCGCAGAGGCCGGAATTGGTGCAGATGTTCGACGTCGCCTTTTCACGGCGGATATGCTGCTCGCGCGTAGAAAGCGTCAGCACGAAGCCGCGCTTGCCCGCCGCGTCCACCGTCTCGCCGCAAAGGCGGCCCGGCATCTGGCGGACATATTTCTGCTTGCACGCGAACAGGCCGAGATAAGGCCCGCCAAATTGCAGGCCGACGCCGATGGACTGCCCTTCCCCGACGACGATGTCCGCATCCATATGGCCCGGCGCCCTGATCGCACCCAGGGCGACCGGCTCGGTGACGACCGCGACCAGCAGCGCGCCCGCCGCGTGGGCGGCATCGGCGAGCGGCGTCAGGTCGGCGATGCGGCCAAGAATGTCGGGATATTGGACGACGACGCAGCTTGTATCCTTGTCGATCCCGGCGATCAGCGCGTCGATGTCGGTGGCGGCGTCCAGCGTCGGCGCCTGATGCACCAGCGCGTCGCCGGTGAATTTCGCCATGGTGTTGGCGACCGAGACATAATGGGGGTGCAGGCCGGAGGACAGGATCGCCTTGCCGCGCTTGGTGATGCGGCGGGCCATGCCGATCGCTTCCCAGCAGGCGGTCGACCCGTCATACATGGAGGCGTTCGCGACGTCGCAGCCCAGCAGGCGCGCCACCTGCGTCTGGAATTCGAACAGCACCTGCAAGGTGCCCTGTGCGATTTCCGGCTGATAGGGGGTGTAGGCTGTCAGGAACTCGCCGCGCTGGATCAGATGATCGACGCTGGCGGGGACATGATGCCTGTACGCGCCCGCACCCAGGAAGAAGGGCGCTTCCCCCGCCGACAGATTCTTCCGCGCAAGGGCCGCCATGTGGCGCTCGACCGCCAGTTCGCTGGCATGGTCGGGCAGGCCGGCGATCTTGTCCGAAAGGCGGGCCTCGGCAGGAACGTCCACGAACAGGTCGTCAATGGAGGACGCCCCGATGACGGACAGCATGTCCTGCCGGTCGGTGTCGGTAAGGGGTAGGTAGCGCATTTCACATATCTCCTCTCCCCTCCCCTTCAGGGGAAGGGCCGGGGGTGAGGACTATCCACCAGACGCGGCGCCCGGGACGGTCCCCAACCCCTCCCCCGAAAGGGAGGGGCTATTTGCTTCTCAAAGGCTCGCGACGAACTTCTTGTAGGCGGCTTCGTTCATCAGGCCTTCCAGTTCGCTGGCATCCGTGACGCGCAGCTTGAAGAACCAGCCATCCTCTTCGGCATCGCTGTTCACCAGCGCAGGCTCGTCTTCCAGCGCGCTGTTGGTTTCCACGACCTCGCCGGAAATCGGCGCATAGACGTCCGAGGCGGCCTTGACCGACTCCACCACGGCCGCGTCATCGCCCTTTTCGAAGGTCGTGCCCTCCGCAGGCAATTCGACGAACACGATGTCGCCCAACTGCTCCTGCGCATAATCGGTGATGCCGACCGTGGCGATTTCGCCCTCGACATCGATCCATTCATGTTCGTCGGTGAAATAACGGCTCATAAATCAATCCCCTTCCGAAAAGGACTCAGGCTTTGCGGCGATAACGGTGCGGAACGAACGGCATCGGCGCAACCTCCGCCGCGATGCGCTTGCCGCGCACTTCGATTTCGAGCGCCGTGCCGATCGCGCTGTGGGGCAGGCTGACCCAGCCCATCGCGATCGGCGCGCCCACCGTGGGCGCGAAGCCGCCGGACGTGACTTCGCCCACCTGCGCGCCGCCGGCATGGATCGTCGCGCCCTCCCGCGCCGGCAGGCGGCCCTCGATCCTCAGGCCCACGCGCTTCGAACCCGGTCCGTCGGCCAATTCCTTCATCACCCGCGCATGGCCGATGAAGCCGCCTTCTTCCCGCCTGCGCTTTTGGATGGCGAAGCCCAGATCGGCGCCGATGGTGCTGACGGCAGGCGTCAGGTCATGGCCGTAGAGCGGCAGCCCGGCCTCCAGGCGCAGGGAATCGCGTGCCCCAAGGCCGATCGGCTTCACCTGCG
Organism: Sphingobium sp. PNB; assembly: GCF_019873065.1. Lineage (NCBI taxonomy): Bacteria > Pseudomonadati > Pseudomonadota > Alphaproteobacteria > Sphingomonadales > Sphingobiaceae > Sphingobium > Sphingobium sp. PNB. The sequence goes on along the minus strand of NZ_JAINEZ010000003.1, from coordinate 96,027 downwards.
GCAACGCGCAGAGCGCATCGGCCAGCAGCGTCACATCCGCGGCGGGCACGCTGATCTCGAAGCCATCCTCGCCGGTATAGCCCGACCGGCTGATCCACAGCGGAACGCCGCGCCAGGTGAAGAGGCCGGACTGCATGAAGATCAGATCTTCGGTTTCCGGGACCAGCGTGGCCATCGCCTCCCCCGCTTCCGGCCCCTGCAAGGCGAGCAGGGCCTGCTCGTCCATGTGATTCATCACCACTTCATCGGGCAGATGCTCGATCATCCAGCCGATGTCGTCATATTTGGTCGCGCCGTTGACCACCATATAGATGTCCGCGCCGTCGAAGGCGCCGTCTCCCAGGCGGGAGACCATCAGGTCGTCCAATATGCCGCCTTCTTCATCGAGCAGCATCGAATAGCGCTGGCGAAAGGGCTTCAGCCCCTTGATGTCGCTCGGCAACAGGATTTCCAGCGCGTCGTCCACGCCTTCGCCGGAAAAGCCGATCTGGCCCATATGGCTGACGTCGAACAGCCCGGCATGTTCGCGGGTCCAGGCATGTTCGGCCATGATGCCTTCATATTGGATCGGCATGTGATAGCCCGCGAAGCCGACCATCCGCGCGCCCCTGGCGCGGTGCCAGCCATCCAGCGGCAGGTCCTGCAACGGCAATTCTTCTTCGAGATGGGCGATGTCGTCATTGCCGGACATGAGGGGCGGCCTTTCCGTGCGAGGGTCATTGGCGACAGACGCGCCCGTCCGGAGTCGGACTCATCGCGTTTGCCACCCCCTCTGTCACGGAACCTGAGAGCTTTGACCACCAGTCAGGCGACCGGATGGCTTACCCCTTCGGTGGGACGGCGCGAACCGTCCGCTTTCCAGAGTGCCTGCCCATGATGCGGTCCTTTGGCCTGAGAGATTCCGGGGCGGTTGCTCCTTCGGCGACGGGGCGGCCTGAAAGGCTTCCCATGCTCTCCCGCATCAAGTCCGATGACCGAATCCACGGCACCGGCGACAGTTCCGCATTGCGTGAAACGCGCCGCGCCGTCAATCGCTCAATCGGCGCCTTCCTCTTTTGCCAGCCGTTCGGCCAATATGCGCGCGGCCTGCCGCCGTTCGATCAGCCGCCGGTTGGCCGATGCGTCGTTCAGGACCAGGGCGCCAAGCCCCTCCTCCCCTTCGAACAGGCGCAGGAAGCGTTCGACGCCGGCGAAATTGGAGTCCGCGACCAGATGTCGCACCAGGTCGATCCGCCCCGACCAGAGCCGGTCGCCCTGCGCGCGCAGCAGGTCGGCAAGATCCTCAAGCTGGGCCGCGAGCGCGGCGATCTGCGGATGAAGGGCCATGACCCGATGCGTAGAGCGGTTTCAGGGCAAAGGAAATGCCGGACCGTCGCGAATCTCCGGACAATGGCTCAGGCCAGCGCCAGTTCACCGAAAATCTCGGCATGCCGCTTTTCGGCATAGCGGTCGGTCATGCCCGCGATGAAGTCCGCTATATGGCGGCTGCGCCGGGGTTCCAGCGTCGCGCAATCGTCGCGCCACTCCTGCGGCATCAGTTTCGGGTCGGCCTGATAGGCGCGAAACAGATCGGTCACGATCACGCGCGCCCGGTCGGCGGCCGCCAGTTGCGATGGGTGGTGATAGAGCGTCGCATACATGAACCGCTTGAGATCGCGCTCCTGCGCGGCGAGTTCGGGCGAGAAGCCGACCAGCGGGCGTCCGGCCCGGCGAACGTCGTCGGCGGTCTCCACGCCCGCCGCAAGGATGTTGGCGCGGGTGGCGGCGATCAGGTCGTTCGCCATCACGCCGATCTGTTCCCGCACCAGTTCGCGCAGCAGGCGATCCTCCGGCACATCGGGATAGCGCGCGCGAACCCGGTCCCAGCAGCCTTTCACCAGCGGCACGCCCAGAAGCTGGTCCAGCGTCAGCAGGCCCGCGCGCAGCCCGTCGTCGATGTCGTGATTGTCATAGGCGATGTCGTCCGCGATCGCCGCAAGCTGCGCCTCCAGCGAGGCATGGCTGGCAAGGTCGAGCGGGAACAGCGCATCCACCTCCCGCATGGCCCAGCCGGGCCGCGTGACCGGGCCATTATGCTTGGCCAGCCCCTCCAGCATCTCCCAGCTCAGATTGAGGCCGCGGAACAGCGGGTAGGGACTTTCCAGCAGCATCAGCGTGCGCAGCGTATGCGCATTATGGTCGAAGCCGCCATGCGCGTCGAGCGCCGCCTCCAGCGCATCCTCCCCTGCGTGGCCGAAAGGCGGATGGCCGATGTCGTGCGCCAGGCAAAGCGCTTCGGTAAGGTCTTCGTTGAGGCCCAGTGTCCGCGCCGTCGTGCGGCCGATCTGCGCCACCTCCAGGCTGTGGGTCAGCCGGACGCGGAAATGATCGCCGTCGGGCGACACGAACACCTGCGTCTTGTGGCGCAGGCGGCGAAAGGCGATGCTGTGGATGATGCGGTCGCGGTCCCGCTGGAACATGTCGCGGGGCCCCCGCACCTCCCCGCCGGGTTCGGCATGGAGGCGGCCCCGGCTCCGGCCGGGATGCGAGGCATAGGATGCAAGCAGCGTCATGCCGCGCCCTTTAATGCCGTTTTCGACCATTGCCGAGTCGTTCGATGTTCCGATCGATGGGAAATCGCCCTATTTCGCCGGAAGCCGCTCAACCACTTCCCCGGCATCGCTTTTCCAGGCGAACACGTCCGCGCCCGTCGCCTTCAGCTTGTCCTCCAGCGCCCTGGCCCGCGTGAAGCTGCTGAACGGCCCGACAAGCAGGCGATTGGTGCGGCCCCAGCTCGCCACCCAGGCGTCCTGCGGTTCGAGCGAGTCATATTTCTTGCGCAATCCCTTCATGGTGAAGGCCAGTGCGCCCTTGTTCGCACCCGTACCGACCTGAAGCCAGTTGCGCGAGGGATTGGCGGCAAGGCGGGCCTTTTCCTCGGCCGCCTTCTTCTTTTCCTCAGCCAGTTGCCTGGCCTTGGCATCCGCTTCGGCCTTCGCCTTGGCGGCGGCGGCCTTCTTCGCCTTTTCCGTGGCAGCGGCGGCGGATGCCTCCCGCTCGGCGCGGCGGGCGGCCTGGATCCGGGCGACCTCCGACAGGTCGACCGCGACGACGCTCGACTGGCGTTCGGATTCCGGCACATCGATGGCGTGGATGATGTCCGCCAGCGAATGGGTGACGGCCGGATCGATCTGCGGCTGCGGCGCAGGCGTTGCGGTTGGTGGCGGAGCGGCCGGCTGAGCCGACGGCGCGTCCACCCCGCCCTGTGGCGGGCTGGACGTGGGGGGCGCCGATGCCTGCGCCAGCGTGATCGCGTTGAGCTGGCTCGGCGGCGGGCTGGCGGGCGCCGGGCTTTGCGCCGGGACGGATTCGAAGCCGGGCGCCGGCGGGCCCTGCACATTGGAGGTGGCGGGAGCGGCGGCGGAGGCGGCAGCTTGCGGCGCGCGCTGCGGCGGAGGCGGCGTCTGGGTCTGGGTCTGTGGAATGGTGGAGGTGGGATCGGGCTGGCCTGGCGCTGGCGCGTTACGGGCCGGCGCTTCGGCCTGCGCAAGCCTCGTGGCGGTTTCGGTGCCGCGCGAACGACGATCCTGCTGCGCGGATCGGGCCGGCGGCGGCGTCCGGGCAGCGGGTTGGCTGGCTGGCGGTGCGGCAGGCGTGGCGGACGCGAAAGCGGGCGGCGTGGGCGTGATGGCGGCGACGGTCGAACCGACATTGGCCGGGAAATGCCCGAAATGCACCGCCGCCGCCTTCTGGGCAGCGGTCAGATAGGGCATTTTCTGCATATAGGGCAGGATTGCCGTGGCAAGCTGCGACGGCATGGTCTGCTCCGCGATCTTCCTGGCGTCGGCCTGTCGGTTGTTCATCGCCAGGATGAACGCCCGGTAGCGCCAAGCCGCCCGGTCGCTCTTGTAGAGCAGCGGTTTCAGCACTCGTTCCGCCGCATCGACCTGGCCGGAAATACCAAGCGAGGCGGCATAGCGGTGCGTGAGTTCGACATCGTCCGGTGTCCGCTGGAGCGCCGCCTGATAGTCGCGCTGCGCGCCCGCCTGATCGCCGGTCATATCCTTGGCAAGGCCCCGGTCGGACAACAGGGTCGCTTCGGGAAAGCCCAGCCGCGTCGCCTGATCGAACAGGCGCAGCGCTTCGGCGGGGTTCTGGTTCTTCAGCATGACGCGGCCAAGGCCCGCCTTCACCTTGCCGTTGTTCGGCGCCAGCGTGTCGGCCCGGGCAAAGAAACCCGCCGCCGCCCGCGCGTCGTCCATGTCCAGCGCAGCCTCGCCCGCGCCGATCAGCGCCGTCACGTCACGCGGATTGGACGCCAGCCGCGCCAGATGATTGTTGAGGTTTTCCGCGCTGGAAGGACGCATCGCCTGCACCTGGGCGGGCTGCGCCAGAACCGGTTGCGCCAGCGCGGTGCCCGCTAGAAGCAGTCCGCGGAGAATCCATATGTCATAACGTCTCACAGACAGCCCTTTAGCGGATGGAGGCGGGACAAGGGAATATGTCGAAAGAAAAAGCGCGCCCGGTTGCCCATGGCAGCCGATGGCGCGCTTGTCAGTATGCCCCGGGGCGAACCCCGCAGCCGATTACTGGTTGCTCTGACGGTTCAGGAAACGCGGAATGTCGGGCGTCGGCGCGCCCTCATCGCTGGCGGCGGCGCCCTTGTCGGCGCCGCGGGTCAGGCCCGCCATCCGCTCGAACAGCGTGCCACCGGTGGCGACGCGCGGCGCGGCCTGCGGCGCCGGAGCGGGCTGAACCGGCGCTTCTTCAGCCGCATCCTCACCCAGCAGCAACTCGTCCTGCGAAGGGTCTTCATCCGAAAACACTGCGGCAGGACGCTGCGGACTGAAAGGCGCAGGCTTCGCCGCCGCCGGCGCTGCGGCAGGCGGGGTCAGCGGAGCCGGGGCCGGCGCGGCGGGCACGTCGAGTTCCAGCGTTTCAGGCTCGGCTTCCGGCGCGGGCGCAGGAGCCGCGACCGGAGCCGGCGCAGGCTGCGGCGCGGGCTTGGGCGCGGCGGCGGTCGGCACCGCGACGGCCGGACGGCTGGCGAAGCTGAACGGCTGGGTCAGCGGCGCGGCATTGGCTCCCGCATCGCTGTCGATGCCGGTGGCGACCACCGATACGCGGATCTTGCCGTTCAGATTGTCGTTGAAGGCCGAACCCCAGATGATGTTCGCATCGGGATCGACCAGTTCGCGGATGTGGTTGGCGGCCTCGTCCACTTCCATCAGGCGCATGTCGTCGCCGCCCACGATGGAGACGATCACGCCCTTGGCGCCACGCATCGACACGCCGTCCAGCAGCGGATTGGCGATGGCCTTTTCAGCAGCCTGCAGAGCGCGGCCGTCGCCTTCGGCTTCGCCGGTGCCCATCATCGCCTTGCCCATTTCGCCCATCACGGAACGGACGTCCGCGAAGTCGAGGTTGATGAGGCCCGGCATGACCATCAGGTCGGTGATGCCGCGCACGCCCTGCTGCAGCACCTCGTCCGCCATCTGGAAGGCTTCCTTGAAGGTGGTGTTCGGGTTGGCGATCAGGAACAGATTCTGGTTCGGGATGACGATGAGGGTATCGACATGCTTCTGCAGTTCCTCGATGCCCGCCTCCGCCGACTTCATGCGGCGATTGCCCTCGAAGGTGAAGGGCTTGGTCACCACGCCGACGGTCAGGATGCCGCGGTCGCGGGCGGCCTTGGCAATGACCGGCGCGGCGCCGGTGCCGGTGCCGCCGCCCATGCCTGCGGCGATGAAGCACATATGCGCGCCGTCCAGCGCCTGCTCGACCGAGGCGATGGTCTCTTCAGCGGCGGCCTTGCCGATTTCCGGGCGAGAGCCGGCGCCCAGCCCTTCGGTGATCTGCGGGCCAAGCTGGATGCGCCGTTCCGCGGGCGAGGCATTCAGCGCCTGCGCGTCGGTATTGGCGACGATGAAATCCACGCCCTCGACGGAGGCGGCGATCATGTTCGCGATGGCGTTGCCGCCCGCGCCGCCGACGCCGATCACCGCGATGCGTGGCTTCAACTCGTCCACATGCGGCGGGCTGATTTCAATGCTCATAAATTCTAGCTCCCTCCAGCTTCGGTGACGTGAGCGAAACTGTCATCGAAGGTTAATGCAACAGATGATGGCGTATTTCACCAGTAAAATTCGTCTGACCTGTGTTTATTTCAATAGTTCGTCTTCATCGCCTTCACCATTCTCTGCCACCATGCTGGCGCGCCGATACGATGAACGGTCTGGGGAGCGGGCGCTATCGTTCTAAGATCAACCGGGTTCGAAGCGCCGTAAAGCGCAAGTCCGGCCAGCGTCGCGAAGGCCGGGCCGCTATGCGCCTCCGGCATGGCGGCCAGGCCGCGCGGCCGTCCGATCCGCACCGCGCGGCCCAGCGCGCCCTGGGCATAGTCGGCAATGCCCTTCATTTCCGCGCCGCCGCCAGTCAGCACGACCTGCCGTCCGGTAGGCGTGTTGAAGCCCATGCCGGCGAGCGCCGCATTCACCTCCACCATGATCTGGTTCAACCGCTCGCAGATCACCGCCACCAAAGCGGCGCGGGTGATCTTGCCGCCATCGGCATTGGGGCCGGCGCTCTGCCCCGGAATGGCGACGTCGCCATGGGGCGCGGCGATCTCTATCATGTCGCGGAAGTCGCGGCGGTTCTGCATGGCCGACCCATAGAAGCATTTAATCCGCTCCGCCTGGCTGCGGCGGATGCCGAAGGCGGAGGCGATGTCGTCCGTGATGTCGGACGCGCCGATCGGAATGCTGTGCAGCCCGACCAGCATGCCGCCTGCATAGAGCGAGACATTGGTGACGCCGGCGCCCAGTTCGACCAGCGCCACGCCCAGGTCCCGCTCCTCTTCCGACAGGCAGGCGAGGCCTGTGGCAATGGGGGAAGCCACGATGGAGTTGACGTTCAGATAAGCGCCGCGCACGCAGAGGTCGAGATTGGCGAGCGGCGCCCCGTCGGCCAGCACGACATGGATGTCGACGCCCAGCAGGTCCGCATGCATGCCTAGCGGCTTCTTCACCGGCACGCGGCCGTTGATGGTGAAGCAGGTCGGCTGGGCATGCAGAACCACGCGCCCGTCCGGATCGATCCCCTGCTGGCCGGTGGTCAGAAGGTCATCGATGTCCGCCTGTTCGACGCGATAGCCGCCCATGTCGCGCTCGACCGTGACGACATCGCTGACCAACGAGCCGCCGGAGAAGCTGACCCACACATCCTCGATATTCGTGCCCGCGACGCGTTCCGCCTGTTCCACGGTTTCCCGGACGGCGAGTTCGGTCCGCTCCATGTCCGCGATGAAGCCGCGCCGCACCCCCCGGCTTTCGCGCTGGCCGGTGCCCAGGATCGCCAGTTCGCCATTTTCGGTGCGCCCCGCAATCAGCGCGGACACCTTCCACGATCCGATGTCGATCGCGGTGACGAACTTCTCGACCTTGGGTTGAGCCATGGGGGTTCAGCCTTCCTCGCCCTTGGCGGGCGCTTCGGCGCTCGCATCGGGCTTGTCGCCGGACGAACCGCTTCCCTGGCCCTGCGGCAGGCGCAGCACGAAACGGTCGGGATCGCGCATGTCGAACTTGACGATGCCCCGGCCCAGCAGGCGGTTCACCCCGTCCATCCGCGCGAAATTGACCAGCGCCGTGGCCGACGGCTTGTCGCCTTCCGGCAGGGAAAGCGTCTCCCCCGACTGAAAGCGCAGGTCCCAGCGCCGGTTCCCGACCCAGGTGGCGCCCGCCAGCATGGGTTTGAGCGCGGGCGCATTTTCCATCAGCCTGTTGAGGCCCGCGGTCTGGAGATTGGCGTTGGGACCGACCACCAGCGGCAGGTCCGGCATCGCCCCGGCGGACACCGATTGCAGCACCACGCCGGCCACGTCGATCAGGTGAAGCTGTCCATCATGCTGCCACACCGCGACAGGATCGCGTTCGACGATGTCTACCACCAGCGTATCGGGCAGGCGGCGGGAAATGCGCGCATCCTTGACCCAGCCGAGCTTCAGCATGTCGGCCCGCACCTTGGGCAGGTCGAGCGAAAGCATGGACCGGCTCACCTGGCCCAGGGCGATATTGTAGATGGGCAGTTCGTCCATCCGCTCGACGCCGCGCACTTCGACCTTCTCGACTTCGAAACCGGCCTGGGCGGCAAGTTCGGACGCCTTCTGCCCGGCCATGGCGGGAACGCCCATCAGCATGGCGATGCCGACCAGCGCCGCCAGCACGATGCCGACGATGGTCCAGCTCGCCATGCGCTGGAGCGCTTCCTCGCTCACCGGCAGCTGGTCGATCAGGCCGTCGATCCAGCTCCGCTGCTTGACCGAACGCCCTCGCCCCCCGCTGCGGCCGCGCGCGCCGGTCGTTCGCGTCAGCCGCGCCGTTCCGCCACGCCGGATGCGTGCTTCAGCCATGCTTCGCCCCCCCATTGGCTGCAATTCGGGCGCCGTTCAGCGCGTCCTCGACTATACGCTCCACCAGCTCGGCATAGTCAATGCCCAGCCTGACCGCCTGTTCGGGCACGAGACTGAGCGGCGTCATGCCCGGCTGGGTGTTCACCTCCAGCAGGAACAGCCCGTCGATCCCCTGTTCGTCGTCCCAACGGAAATCGGCGCGCGACGCCCCCTTGCAGCCCAGCAACCGATGCGCGCGCAACGCGATTGCCTTGCAGGCTTCGCTGATCTCCTGCGGAATATCGGCGGGACACACATGCTCGGTCATGCCGTCGGTATATTTGGCGTCGAAATCGTAGAAGCCGCTTTTCGGGCGCAATTCCGTGACGAGCAGCGCTTCGTCGCCCAGCACGGCGGTCGTGAGTTCCCGGCCGCGAATATAGGGCTCGGCCAGCAATTCCTCGAAATGCAGCCACGGTCCCTCGACATCCCGGCCGATGGGCGATCCATAATTGCCGTCCCGGGTCACGATGGCGACGCCGACCGAACTGCCCTCATTGACCGGCTTCACCACATAGGGGCGCGGCAGGGGATCGCCCTCGAACAGGCTTTCGCTGGGCACGATATGACCGCCGGGCATGGGGATGCCATGGGGCACCAGCGCCTGCTTGGTAAGCTGCTTGTCGATCGCGATGACCGAGGTGGCGAGGCCGGAATGGGTGTAGGTGAGGCCCATCAGGTCCATCATGCCCTGCACCGTGCCATCCTCGCCGGGCACGCCGTGAAGGGCGTTGAACACGACATCCGGCCTGGCCTCCGCAAGGCGCAGCGCGACGTCGCGGTCCATGTCGATCCGCGTAACCCTGTGGCCGCGCGATTCCAGCGCCTTGGCGACGCCCTCGCCCGACGAAAGCGAAACGGGCCGTTCGGCGGACCAGCCCCCCATCAGGACGGCAACATGCCAGGGGCCACGAGTCATGTATCTGTTCCTTCAACCAGCTGAACGCCCACCCTTTGAATTTCCCATTCGAGGTCAATGCCGCTCTTTTCCTTCACCCGGCGGCGTACCTCCTCGCCCAGCGCCTCTATATCCGCGCTGGTCGCATCGCCCAGGTTGAGGAGGAAATTGGTGTGCTTTTCCGAAACCTGCGCGCCCCCCCGTTGCAGCCCCCGGCACCCGGCCTCATCCACCAGCTGCCAGGCCTTGTGACCGGCCGGGTTCTTGAAGGTGGACCCTCCGGTCTTGCTGCGGAGCGGCTGGCTTTCCTCGCGGGCGGTCGCGATGCGGTCCATCTCCGCCTGGATGGCCGCGGGCTCGCCGGGAAAGCCCCGGAAAACCGCGCTCACCACGACAGCGCCGTCGGGAAGAGTGCTGTGGCGGTAAGTGTAGCCCAATGCATCGACCGGCAATGTCACCCGCTCGCCGGACCGCAGTACAACCTCGCATTCCACGAGAATATCGCAGGTCTCACGACCATAGGCGCCCCCGTTCATCCGCACGAAGCCGCCGACCGTGCCCGGAATGGAGCGCAGGAATTCAAGCCCGGCGATCCCTGCATCCCGCGCAGTCGATGAAACGAGGATGCCCGAGGCCCCTCCCCCGCAGCGCAGGCTGGTCGCATCGACCTGCTCCACCTTGGCAAGGGGCTTGCCAAGACGCACCACAACGCCCGGAACGCCGCCGTCCCGCACGATCAGGTTGGAACCGAGCCCCAGCGCCATCACCGGGATCGCCGGGTCCAGCCGGGTGAGGAAATCGGAAAGATCGTCCGCGTCCTTCGGCTCGAACAGCCATTGCGCGACGCCGCCCGCCTTGAACCAGACGAGCGGCGCCAACGGCGCATCGGCCTTGAGCGAACCGCGAACCGGAGGAAGGGACATTGCCGCCAGCGTCAATCGCGCATCCCCCAAAGCCGCATCCAGCCCTTCATCGCCTTCATGCCCGCCTCGCCCGCGCGGGTCGCGGCGAGGCCCGCATCCACATTGCGCTGGGCGGCGTCGACCATCTGCTGCGCCGCTTCGACGCCCTGCATCTGGATGTCGATCATCCGTTTCTGCATTTCCAGCCCGACATTGAGCAGTTCGAACATCAGGCGGCTTCCCTCTCCGCAACGGCGGAGGCCAACCCCGCCGCCCATTTGGTAATGTCGCCCGCGCCAAGGCAGATGATCATGTCATCCGCCTGCACATCGGCGGCGATCAGGCGGGCAAGATCGTCCGCGCCCTCGACCGTCGCGGCGTTGCGATGGCCCCGGCGCTTCAGCCCTGCGACCAGTTCCGCGCTGTCCACGCCCTCGATCGGCTGCTCGCCGGCTGGATAGACCGGGGCGGCATAGACGATGTCGGCATCGTTGAAGGCCTGCTGGAACTCGTCCATCAGGTCGCGCAGGCGGGTGAAGCGATGCGGTTGGACCACGGCGATGACCCGGCCTTTCGCCCCTTCGCGGGCGGCAGCCAGCACCGCCTTGATCTCGACCGGGTGGTGGCCGTAATCGTCGATCACCGTCGCGGCGCCGCCACCGACCGCGATTTCCCCGACCTTGGTGAAGCGTCGCTTGACGCCGCCGAACTTGGCGAAGCCGGTCTGGATCGTCGCGTCATCGATGCCCATCTGCAACGCCACGCCGATCGCCGCCATGGCGTTCAGCACATTGTGGCGGCCCGGCATCGGCATTTCGATACCCTCGATCCGGCGGAGCGAACCGTCGCGTTCCCGGATCTGCACGTCAAAGCGGTTGCCGCCGGGAATCGGCTGCACATTTTCGCCGCGAATATCGGCCTGGGCGGAGAAGCCATAGGTGACGATGCGCCGGTCCTGCACGCGCGGCAGGATCGCCTGCACCTCCGGATGATCGAGGCACAGCATCGCCGCGCCGTAGAAAGGCACATTCTCGACGAATTCGACGAATGCGTCCTTCACCTTGTCGAAACTGCCATAATGGTCGAGATGCTCGGGATCGATATTGGTGACGACCGCCAGCGTGCCGTCCAGGCGCAGGAAGCTGCCGTCACTCTCGTCGGCTTCCACCACCATCCATTCGCTGTTGCCGAGGCGGGCGTTGGAGCCGTAGCTGTTGATGATGCCGCCATTGATGACGGTCGGGTCCACCCCGCCCGCATCCAGCAACGCCGCGACCATCGATGTGGTCGTGGTCTTGCCGTGCGTGCCCGCGACGGCGACGGTCGATTTGAGGCGCATCAGTTCCGCCAGCATTTCGGCCCGGCGGATGACGGGGACGCGGCGCTCCAGCGCCAGATCGACCTCCGGATTGCCCTTCTTGATCGCGGTGGAGGTCACGACCACGGCGGCATCGCCCAGATTTTCGGCCTTGTGACCGATCATCACGGGGATGCCCTTCTTGCGCAGCCCCTCGACCACATAGCCTTCGGCGACGTCGCTGCCCTGAACCCTGTAGCCCAGATTATGCATCACCTCAGCGATGCCGGACATGCCGATGCCGCCGATGCCGATGAAATGGATCGTGCCGATGTCGGTGCCGACACCCTTCATGCGTGGGATTCCTTGCTGACAGAATAGAGAGAGCCGTGGGGGGAGGGTTTGGCGTTCTTCATGCAGGAACACCCTGCAAATTGAGGCTGGTGGGCGTCGGACCGACACGCAGCGGGTCATTGATGATGGGCGCCGGGCCAATGCTTTCCAGCAGATCCGCCATGTCGCGGGCCGCATTCGGGCGACCGCAGGCGCGGGCGCGCTTGGCCGCATTCTGGAGCGCGCCGGGTTCCAGCGCCATCTTCTGCATCTGCTTGGCAAGTTCCACAGCCGTGAAGCGCGCCTGCGGAATGGTGCGGGCGCCGCCGGCCTCGGTCATCTCGCGGGCATTGGCGGTCTGGTGGTCGTCCATCGCGCTCGGCAGCGGTATCAGGATCGCCGGACGCCCCGCACAGGTCAGTTCCGCCAGCGTCGAAGCGCCCGCCCGCGCGATGACAAGGTGCGACCAGCCCAGTTTTTCCGGGACATCGTTGAAATAGGTCGCCAGGTCCGCCGGGATTTCGAGATCGGCATAGAGCCGGCGCACCCGCTCAATATCCTCCGCCCGGCATTGCTGCGTCACCTGCAGGCGCCGGCGCAGGCTGAGCGGCAGCATGCCCAGGCCATCGGGCACGACGCTGGAAAGGATCGTCGCCCCCTGGCTGCCGCCGATGACCAGCACACGGAACACGCTCTCGTCGGTCAGCGCGGGAAAATCCTCCTCGCGAAGCTGCTTCACCTCCTCGCGCACCGGATTGCCGACGAGGTGGACCTTGCCGGCATATCTGTCCTTGAGCCGCTCGACATCCGGATAGGCGGTCGCGATGGCATCCACCCGTCCCGCCAGATAGCGGTTCACCCGGCCAAGCACGGCATTCTGTTCGTGAATGGCCGTCGGAATGCCATCGGCCAGCGCGCCCAGCAACGCGGGCATGGCCGGATAGCCGCCAAAACCCACAACGGCCGTCGGGCGGAACGTCTCGTTCAGACGCCGCGCCATCGCCCGGCCCGCCAAAATCGCCTTCAACGCGCCCGGCCAGCTCCTGGGATTCCGGGTCATCCGCCCGGCGGGCATGACATGGACCTGTGCCCGGTTGTCAGGGGCCTTGTCGAAAATGCCAGGTATCTTGGCGCCGCGCTCATCCGTCACCAGCGCGACATGATGGCCGCGCAGCATCAGCTCTTCAGCAACGGCATGCGCCGGAATCATATGACCACCCGTCCCGCCGGCGGCGAGGACGAAGTGTCGGGAAATGCTCATCGACCACTCCATTTGACGACCGTGTGCCGACCCATGAAGGGGTTGCGCCGCGTGAATGCGAGCAACAGGCCGACGCCGATACAAAGCGCCAGCATAGAGGAGCCGCCATAGCTGATAAAGGGCAGCGTCATGCCCTTGGACGGAAATATCTGGGCATTGACGCCCATGTTGATGATCGCCTGAAGCCCGAACTGGGTGGTGAGGCCCGCCGCCGCGAGAATGGTGAAATTATCGTCCTCGTCCAGCATGCGCAGGAACACCCGCACGACGATCGCCAGATAGACGCAGGCGATGCCGATGCAGGCGAGCAGGCCGAACTCTTCCCCGATGACCGAGAAGATATAGTCGGTATGCGCTTCGGGCAGGCGGAACTTGTTCTGCCCGCCGCCCGGCCCGACGCCCAGGAAGCCGCCATGGGTGATGGTGCGGAAGGCCAGTTCGGTCTGGTCCGGCCCGACATCCTGCGCGACGCCGATGCCCAGGAAGTCGTTGATGCGCTGACGTCCGTTCTCATAGAACATGTACATCAGCACCAGCCCGCCAAGCCCCGCGCCCGCCATCCCGCCGATGAAGCGCATGGACACGCCCGACAGCAGCAGCAGGCCGCCCCAGCAGGCGAGGAAGATCACCGTCTGGCCGAAGTCCGGCTGCTTCATCAGGATCGCCGCGATCAGCAGCGTCAGCACGCCGGTCAGCGGGATCACGGGCAGCGTCATGTCCTTGCCGCGCAGCGACAGCAACCAGGCCATGGTGACGACATAGACGGGCTTGAGGAATTCCGACGGCTGGAACCGGAAACCCGGCAGGTCGATCCAGCGCTTGGCGCCGTTCACCACGGAACCCAGCACCGGCACCAGCAGCAGCGCCACGGCAAAGACGATGCACAGGATAAAGGCCAGCCGGCGCGCCTGCGTCCGGGGCAGCATGGAGATCACCAGCATGATCGGCAGGCCGATGAACACCCACATTAACTGGCGGTAGAAATAGATGAGCGGCGTCACCGAAACCGTACTGGTCGACCGGTCGATCGCCGCCACCGGGGAGGCCGCCGCCACGGCGACCAGCCCGATCGCCATCAGCGCGACGATCAGCGACAGCAGCACGCGGTCGATTTCCCAGAACCAGATGGCCAGCGCCGTACGCTCACGCGGGACGGTGCGGTTCCTGAACTCCTTTACAAGATCGCCTGCCCTCGACATGCCCCCCAAAGCTCCTCCGATTCCCTTTATTCCAGCGCGGCGACGGCAGCGGCGAAGGCATCGCCCCTCGCCTCGAAATCGCGGAACTGGTCGAAACTCGCGCAGGCTGGCGACAGCAGCACCACGTCACCCGGCTGCGCCACCCGCGCAGCGCGGCGAACGGCGGCCGATAGCATTTCCGAATCGTCCACCGCCATATGCGGGCGCAACAGCTCAGCGAACATGGGGCCCGCTTCGCCGATGGTATAGGCCTGGGCCACATTGGCGAACCAGGGCGCGCACTCGTCCAGATTGTCGGTCTTGGCCAGGCCGCCGACGATCCAGTGCAGCCGCCTGCGGCCATCGACCGGCGGATAGGCGGCCAGCGCCGGCGCGGTCGAGGCGGCGTTGGTCGCCTTGCTGTCGTTGACGTAGAGGACGCCGTTCAGTTCCCGCACCCGCTGCATCCGGTGGGGTAGGCTGGCATAGCTTTGCAGGCCCTGTTCGATTGTCGCTTCGCCGATGCCCAGCGCGCGGGCGACCGCGATGGCGACGGCGGCGTTCTGGGCGTTATGCGGGCCTTGCAATGCGGGCCAGCCGGCCTGAGCGGAGGGATCGATGTCGCCCGATCGCACCTTCACAACCCCGCCATTCCCGCCTTGCCGGGAATGACGGATGGAATGGAATATCCCCCGGCTCGGCTCATCTTCCGTCGCGATTACCGCAACATGCCCGGCTGACTGCATCGCGAACAGCCGCGCCTTGGAGGCTACATAGCCTTCAAAGCCATTATAACGGTCGAGATGATCCGGCGTGATGTTGAGCAGCACCGCCACATCGCAATCCAGGCTGCCCGTCAGGTCGATCTGGTAGCTCGACAGCTCCAGCACATAGACGCCGCCCTCCGGCAACGGGTCCTGTCCCAGGATCGGCAGCCCGATATTGCCGCCCATCCGCGTGGGAATGCCCGCCGTCTCGACGATATGATGGACCAGAGCGGTCGTGGTGGACTTGCCGTTGGTTCCGGTGAGCCCCACCACCCGATGCTTGGGCAGGCTGGGCCGGGCGAGCGCGAACAGCTCTATGTCGCCAATGACCGGCACCCCCGCGAGCTTCGCATGCATGGCGATGGGATGCTTGTTGAGCGGCACGCCGGGCGACACCACCACGCCGTCAAAGCCCTTGAGGTCGATTTCGGTGGGATCGGCCAACTCCGCCTTGCCCATAACGGCGGCGCGCGCCTCGTCCCGGCTGTCCCATGCCACGACCTCAGCCCCGCTCGCCGCCAGGCACTCGACCGTGGCGAGGCCGGACCGCGCCAGCCCCAGCACCGCATATTTCCTGCCTGCAAAGACGTCGGAAACGATCCCCATGGCGCTCACCGCAGCTTCAGCGTGGCGAGGCCGGCCAGCGCCAGCACGAAGGAAATGATCCAGAAGCGGATCACGACGGTCGGCTCGGCCCAGCCCAATTGTTCGAAATGATGGTGGATCGGCGCCATCTTGAACACGCGCTTGCCGGTGCGCTTGTAGAAGAAGACCTGGATGATGACGGACATCGCCTCCACCACGAACAGCCCGCCGATCACGCCCAGCACGATCTCATGATGCGCGGTGACGGCGATCACGCCGATCGTGCCGCCGAGCGCCAGGCTGCCGGTGTCGCCCATGAAGACGGCGGCGGGCGGCGCGTTGAACCAGAGGAAGGCGAGGCCCGCCCCGATGATCGCGCCGCACAATATGGTGAGGTTGCCCGCCCCCGGCACATGCGGAATGCCAAGATAGCCCGCAAAGTCGGCGCGCCCGACCAGATAGACGATGGCCATGAACGCCATGCAGGCGATGATGACCGGCATCGTCGCAAGCCCATCCAGACCGTCGGTCAGGTTCACCGCATTGCCGAACGCCACGATCACGAAGGCCGCGAAGAGGAAATAGAACGGCCCCAGTTCGATCGCCGGACCGTTGTAGAAGGGCACGTACAGCGCGGTATTGCCATGCTGGCTGACGATCAGCCACGCCGCGAAACCGGCGATCAGGAACTCGAAGGCCAGGCGCATCTTGCCCGAAAGCCCCTTGTGGCTGGCTTTCGTCACCTTGTCATAATCGTCGAGGAAACCGATGGCGCCGAAACCCAGCGTCACGAATAGGCAGGCCCAGACATAGATGGAGGAAAGGTCCATCCACAGCAGCACCGACGACACCATGGACGTCAGGATCATGAGGCCGCCCATGGTCGGCGTGCCGCGCTTGGCGAGGTGCGTCTGCGGGCCGTCGTCACGGATCGGCTGCCCCTTGCCCTGCCGCACGCGCAGCCATCCGATGAAGCGCGGCCCGATCAGCAGGCCGATGATGAGCGCGGTCGCGATCGCCGCGCCCGCCCGGAAGCTCAAATAGCGGATGAGGTTGAACACACCCGCGAAATCCATGGTCTGGGCAAGCCAGTAGAGCATCAGTTCTTTGCTTCCTGTAGCGCGGCGACAAGGCGCGAGAGGCCGATGCCGTTCGATCCCTTCACCAGGACCGCATCGCCCGCGCGTATTTCATGTCGAATGAGGTCGGTGGCGCTGGCTGCGTCGGATACATGGTCGAAGGCGATGATGCCGCCCAGCGCTTGCGCCAGCGGCTCCATCTCCTCGCCCACCAGCACCGCATAATCCACTTGGCCCGCCGTCAGCGGTTCGACCAGCCCGGCATGCAATTCGCGGCTGCGGTCGCCCAGTTCGCGCATCCCGCCCAGCACGGCAATGCGGCGCTCCGCCTGCTCCCGGCCCAATTGCCTGAGCGTCGCCGTCATGCTCAACGGATTGGCGTTATAGCTTTCGTCGATCAGCAACGCCTCGCCGCCCTCGACAGGCAGGATGCTCCGCTGACCCCGACCCGGAAGACCCGGCATTTCCGCCAGCGCCAGTCCCGCCGCCGCCAGATCGCCGCCCAGCGCCTCCACCGTCGCCAGCACCGCCAGAGCGTTGGAAACCCAATGTTCGCCCGGAGCCCCCACGGTGAAGCACAGTTCGACGCCCGGCAGCGCCGCCGTGACCAGCGTGCCGCCGCCCACCGCAGGCACGGTTTCGCGGGCGCGGACATCGGCCTCCGGATCGAAGCCGAAGGTCAGGATTCGTGCCGCATGCTTCTCCGCCTTGGCATAAAGGGTCGCGACATGCGGGCTGTCATAGGGGATGACCGCCGTGCCGCCCGGCTCCAGCCCTTCGAAAATCTCGGCCTTGGCCTCCGCGATCTTCTCCTCGGTGCCGAAAAATTCGATATGGGCCGGCGCGATGGCGGTGACGATGGCGACATGCGGCCGTACCTGCCGGGTCAGCGCCGCCAGTTCGCCGGCATGGTTCATGCCCATTTCGAACACGCCAAAGGCGGATTGGCGCGGCATGCGCGACAGGCTCAGCGGCACGCCGACATGATTGTTGTAGCTCTTGACGGAGCGGTGGACCTCCCCCGGACAGGTACGGTCGAGCGCATGGAACAGCGCCTCCTTGGTGCCGGTCTTGCCCACCGATCCGGTGACGCCGACCACCTTGCCCCGCATCCGCGCGCGGGAGGCGCGACCAATATCCTCCAGCGCCGCCGCGCTGTCGGGCACCAGCACATGCGGCTGCGCGATCGGCTGGCTGACGATGGCGCCCGCCGCGCCCTGACCGAACGCCTTGTCGACGAAGCGATGGCCATCCGTGGCCTCGCCCTTCATCGCGACGAACAGGTCGCCGCCCGTCACTTCGCGGCTGTCGAACGCCACGCCAGAAACGGCGAAGGGCGCCGAAGCGACGCCCCCCGTGGCCTGCGCAATCTCTTCGGAGGTCCAGAGTGCGCTCATCCGGCGCATTCCCGCGCCACGGTCACATCGTCGAAGGGCAGCACCCGGTCCCCGATGATCTGGCCCTGCTCATGCCCCTTGCCTGCCAGGAGGACAATGTCGTCCGCGCCTGCCTGAGCGATGGCGGCGGCGATGGCGGCGCGGCGACCGCCAATCTCCTCCGCGCCCGGCGCGCCCGCCATGACGGCGGCGCGGATGGCGGAGGGCTCCTCCGAACGCGGATTGTCGTCGGTGACGATCACATGGTCGGCAAGGTCCGCCGCCACCTTGCCCATTTGCGGCCGCTTGCCCGCGTCGCGATCCCCGCCCGCGCCGAACAGCGCGATCAGCCGACCCCGCGTATGCGGCCGCAGCGCCTCGATGGCGGCACGCAACCCGTCGGGCGTATGGGCATAGTCGACATAGACCGGCGCGCCCGTCCTGGTGATGACGGCCCGCTCCAGCCGCCCGCGCACGGGCTGCACCCGGCCCAGCAGTTCCAGCACCTTGCCCGCATCCTCGCCGCCGGCAATCACCAGACCGGCGGCGGTGAGCGCATTGGCCGCCTGATAGGCGCCGATCAGCGGCAGGTTGACCTTGTGGCTTTTGCCTTCAACCTCGACGTCCAGCGTCTGGCCCAACTGGGTCGGGGTGCGGTTGGCAAGGCGCAATGCCTGCCCCTGCACCCCGACGCTCAGCACACGAAGCCCCCGCTTCGTAGCCCGCTGGATAACCTTTTCCGACCATGCGTCATCGGCCCAGACGACCGCCGCGCCCTGCGGCTCGACCACCTCGTCGAACAGCCGCATCTTGGCATCGAAATAGCTGTCCATGTCGCCATGATAATCGAGATGATCCCGCGACAGGTTGGTGAAGGCGGCTGCGGACACGGGCAGTCCTTCAGTGCGATATTGCGCCAGCCCGTGGCTCGACGCCTCGAACGCGGCATGGGTGATGCCCTCGCGCTTCAGGCCCGACATGTTGGCGAGGAAGGTCACGATGTCCGGCGTGGTGAGCCCGGTGGAAACCTGATCCACGGAGGTGGTCACGCCCAGGGTGCCGATGGAGGCGGATTTATGCCCCAGCATCCGCCAGAGCTGCCGGGTCAGTTCGACGGTGGAGGTCTTGCCGTTGGTCCCGGTGACGGCAACGGTCACCTCCGGAAACGGCGCGAAATAGCGTGCGGCGAGCTGCGCGAACAGGCGGCGGGGGTTGTCCGACGCGATATGGATCGCGCCGTCCACCCGCGCCTCCGGCCGGGCGACGACCGCCACCGCCCCTGCCTGCACGGCGGCGGGAATGAAGTCCTCGCCATTGACCCGCGCTCCCTGGAAGGCCCCGAACACCGTGCCCGGCGCGACCTTCCGGTTATCGATCGCGAAGCCCGATACCGGCAGGTCCAGCGACGCGCCTGTATCGAGCTTCGCATCCAGCCCCTCGATAAGCGACCCGAGGCGCATTATTCTTTCTCCTTGTCGCCGTGCAGCAGCGGCATGAGGTCGGAAATGTCGACGTCGCGCCGCTCGTCGGGCAGCACGCCCAGCATCGGCCCGGTGCGTTCCACCACCCGCTTCACGACCGGCGCCGCCGTCCAGGCGGCCGTGCGCAGGCCATATTGACCCGTCGCCTCGTCCATAGTGACGAGGACCACATAGCGCGGATTGTCCATGGGAAAGGCAGAAGCGAAAGTCGTCACCAGCGAAGTCTTGTTATACCGGCCCTCTTGGGGCTTTTCGGCGGAACCCGTCTTGCCGCCCACCCGGTATCCCTTGGCGTCGGCGCTGCGACCTGTACCCGCCGCCACGATCATGCGCAACAGTTGGCGCATGCGCGCGCTGGTCGCGGCGGAGAAGACGCGGCGGCCCTCCGGCACCTCGTCCGCCTTCAATTTGCGCAGGGTAGCGGGCCGCCACAGTCCCCCATTCACCAACGCCGCATAAGCCGAAGCGAGATGCAAAGGCGTTACGGCGATGCCATGGCCATAGGAAACGGTCAGCGTCGTGATGCGCCCCCAATTGGCCGGCCAGAGCGTGCCTGCCCGTTCGTTGAGCTCGATCGGCGCGCGCTGATCGAAGTGCAACTCCCGGAAAAGATGCTGCAAAGGCTCCGCGCCCATCTGGTCGGCGATCCGCGCAGTACCGATGTTGGAACTGTGCACCAGGATTTCCGGCACGTTGATCCAGCGGCCGAGCGGATGGTCGTCCTTGATCCGGAAGCCCGCAATGGCGAGCGGCGCCGTCGCGTCATAGGTCTTCGCCATGGAAGTGACGACGCCGCGATCCATCGCCGCGGCAATGGACAGCGGCTTGAACGCCGATCCCAGTTCATAGCGCGCCTGCACCATATGATTGCAGAGCGGCGATTCGCTGCAACTCTTGCCCGCATAATTTTGCAGCTTGTTGGGATCGAACACGGGGATAGACGCCATGGCGATCACCTCGCCGGTATTGGCGTCCAGTATCACGCCGCCCGCCCCCTTTGCGCGGGTCTGGACGAGCTGCGCGTACAGCTCGCTTTCCAGCGCGCCCTGCACGCGGCTGTCGATGGACATGGCGAAGGGCTGGCCGCGCAGCGCCGCATCGGTCAGCCGGTCGTTGAACGCCGCTTCCACGCCCATGCCGCCCTTGCCGTCCGTATTGGGCGCAAAGCCCATCACATGCGCCGCCAAGGTGCGCTGCGGATAGAGCCGCTCCTTCTCGCGCGGGAATTCGATGCCGATCTCGCCCAGGGCGTTCACGGCCGCCACCTCTTCCGGCAACGCGCGACGGCGCAGATAGGCCCAGCCGCGCCCGGTCAACTTCTTGTGGAAGGCGGCTTCCGGTTCGTCGGGGAATATCTCATGCAGCTTGCGCGCCAGTTCAGACGGGTCGCCGATCAGTCGCGAAGGCCGCACCGCAATCGAATAGGCATCCATGGTGCGCGCCAGCGGCACGCCGTTGCGGTCGACAATGTCGGCCCGCGCAGGAAGGCCGCCCATCGCGTCGCCGCCCCGCCCGTTGCCGGCGAAGACCCCCACCCAGGTCAGGCGCAGGATCAATACCGCCGTGATCGCCATGAACAGGATCAGCAGCAACATCAGCCGGTTATGCGCGATCGCCGTCAGGTCGACGCGCTGCTTGCCCGCTCTCGCGCCGCCCGGCTGAACGATGATCGTCGCCATCTAGCGATCCCCCTTGGCGCGCTCGCGCTTCGCCTTGGCGCTGATGTCCCCCAGCGTGCTGTCGTCGAGCAGCTTCGCGTCCAGCATCGCCATCCGCTCCGCGCGGCGGGCGACGGGGTTGGGCTTCGTCGTATCGGCGTCCTCCTTCGCCTTTTCCTTGGGCGTCTTGACGGGCGGCGCCTTGGCGATCTTGTCGACATTGTCCGCCGCATGCGCCTCCCGGATCACGGCGATGTCGCTGCGGATCTGGGTCGGCGCGGGGCTGGCGGGCGCGGCCTGCGGCGCCGACGGCAGATCGGCGGGCGTCTGCACCATCGCCACCATCACCGGCGGCGCGACATAATCGGGCCCATTGGGCTGCACCCCGTCGAGATGCGCCAGCGCCCGCTCGCCCGCCAGATATTGCTGGGCGGTGGGCGTCGCATACATGAAGTCGTCCTGGTTCCAGCGCTCAAGCTGCCGCATGTTCGCCCGCGCGCTGAACTCGGTCTCCAGATAGCGGATGTCGGCCTTCGCCCGCGCGATCTGCGCCCGCACCTTCATCAACTCATTACGCTCGGTCGCGACCTTGAGCGACACCAGATAAGCGCCCAGCGCCCCCAGCGCGACCAGAAGGATCCAGATCAGGCTCTGCAATCTCTTGACCGCGATCATGAGCGGGGTTTCCTGTCTTGGGTTCGGCGGGGGGAAACAGGGGCGGACGTGCGAACGGCGCTGCGCAGCGTGGCGGATCGGGAGCGGGGGTTGCGCGCCAGTTCCGCCATGCCGGGCCGCACCGCCTTGGCTGGCCTTTCGAAAGTCGGCACGGGACCGGACTGGAGCTGGGGCAAATGGCGCGATCCGCTCGCCTCGCTGCCGCTGCGGTTGCGCAGGAACTGCTTGACGATGCGGTCTTCCAGGCTGTGGAAGGTGACGACCGCCAGCCGGCCGCCTTCCTCCAGCATCGCCTCGGCCGCTTCCAGCCCCCGCTCCAGTTCTTCCAGCTCGCGATTCACATGGATGCGGATCGCCTGGAAGGTGCGGGTCGCGGGGTCCTTCTTGTCATGCGGCTTGTGGCCAAGCGCCTTGCGCACGACGCCGGCAAGCTGCCCGGTACGCTCCAGCGGCCGCGCCTCGACGATCGCCTTCGCCACGCGGCGCGAGCGGGGCTCCTCGCCATAGCGATAGAGGATGTCGGCAATCTCCTGCTCAGGGGCATTGTTCAGGAAATCGGCGGCGCTCATCCCGCTCCGGCTCATCGTCATGTCGAGCGGCCCGTCGCCCTGAAAGGAAAAGCCCCGCTCCGGCCGGTCGAGCTGCATGGACGAAACGCCGATGTCCAGCGTGACGCCGGAAACCGATGTCACGCCCCGGTCCGCCAGCAGTTGCTC
This sequence comes from Sphingobium sp. PNB, assembly GCF_019873065.1. Taxonomy (NCBI): domain Bacteria; kingdom Pseudomonadati; phylum Pseudomonadota; class Alphaproteobacteria; order Sphingomonadales; family Sphingobiaceae; genus Sphingobium; species Sphingobium sp. PNB. The sequence goes on along the minus strand of NZ_JAINEZ010000003.1, from coordinate 73,396 downwards.
CATCCGCGAAAATTCGCCCGCGATCAGGGTGATGCCCTTTGCGTCGGCCAGCGCCTGCCCTTCGCGAATCGCGTCGGGGTCGCGGTCGAAGGCGAAGACCCTCGCCCCCTTGTCCGCCATGGCGCCCGAATAGCCGCCCGCGCCGAACGTGCCGTCGACATGGACCTCGCCGGGGTTGATGGCGAGGGCGTCGAGCACTTCGTCGATGAGCACCGGAATATGGCGCTCGGGGTCCTTGGCATGATCGGCGGAAGCGCTCACCTGGCCCCTCCCGCCGTCCGCTGGTCCAGCCAGCGGCGAACCTTGTTGCGGATCAGTTCCGGCCGGTCCTTGCTGTCGACCAGCGTTTCCGGCTTCCAGATCTGGATGTAGCGACCCACGCCGTAGAAGAAGACGGCGTCGGCGATGCCATATTCCTCCTTGATGTCGGGATGCATGGCGAAGCGGCCGCCGTCATCGAAATTGACCTCCTCGATCGTGCCGAGGCGGCGCTCCAGTTCCAGATCGGCATCATAGTCGCGCCCCGCGGCGCGCGCTTCGCGGGCCAGTTCCTCGACTTCGGTGAACAGGTGGCGGCGGTGCGATTCGCCAAAGCCAGTGGCGCAGGGGTTGCCGCCATGGACCGAGAGAAAAAGCCGGGTTTCATTGCCGCTGGACAGCTTGACCTGCCGGCGCATCTCCAGGGGCAGCACGAAACGGCCCTTGCCGTCCGCGACGCTGAATGCGTTGCCCGTATAGAGAATGACTTCCGACACTTTTGGACTGCTGCCCCTCTGTTCCCGGGGCGCAGGCTATCGCCAGCCGGATTCGCGCAGAGACGAACCGGCTCACAGGACTAGCAAAGCCTGACAAACCCCTATGGCTTTCAAATACCAAGCCACGGGGTGCAAGAAAAGGGATATTTTGGGAAAAGCCGGGAAATCCTGTTTTGTTCTGGTAATTAACCCTCTTTAAATGGCGTTGGCCGGGCAGGACGTGGCGAAGAAAGGTCCAAGGGAGCCGCCCCGCGCCGCCGGAAAAACACGGTTCCCAAGGCCGCCCAGAAAATCCCGACGAGGACCGCCCAGCGAACGGCGTTGACCAGCGCGTCACCCGACCGGACCCAGCGCCGCCCTGCCGGAAGCGTGGCGCCCAAAGCTTCCGCCACGAACTGCGGGGTATCGGCGGTCCATTGTCCGGGCTCCAACGACGCGGCGGCATCCGCGAGCCAGAGCCTGTCGTCGATCAGATCGGCATCCGCGACGATGGTTGCGCTGCCCTTCCCCACCATGCAGCGCGCCACCAACCCCCGCCCCACGATGCGGCACTTCGGCCCCGCATCCTCGAAACCGGAGGCGGAATAGACGGTCAACACCCGCCCATCGCCCAGAAAATGACGCTTTTCGCCCGCGCTGGGGGGCGTCAGCCTGACGCCCCAATATTCGATCATCGCCGCGAGCAAGGTGACGGCCGGCGGTCGCCGCCGGTCGCCCAACGGCAGGTCCATCGGCCAACGCAGTTCCGGATCGGCCAGGACCAGCGCCTTGCCGCCCCGGCCGATCCATCCGTTCAACGCGACCAGTTCATCCATCGAAAAAGCCCGCGGCTGGGCCAGGAGAAGCGTCTTGGCAGGGCTGTTTTCCAGAGCGAGCGGCGAATCGAGGGGGCTCAGATCGAATCGCTGGCGGAGGACGGTGACGATGGGCGCATCCACCTGGGCGCCATCGCGCCAGAATAGCGGCAGTCCGGTGATGACGGACAATTTGGCAGGATGAGGCGCGCGCTGAACAGCCGGCTCCTGAGCCAGCCAGCACGCCGCGAGAGCCAGCAAGGCCAGGCCCATCGCAGCAATCCGCCCTGTTCCTGCGAAGGCAGGAACCCAGTCCCGCCATTTGGACCGGGCGGTCGCGAGCCATTCGTCTCTCTCGAGCGCGTTGGTGGGAACACGGAACATCAATCCCGCAAACGTGGCCGCCAGCACCACCGCAAGCAACCAAAGCACGGGCAGCAAAGCCGGCACGCGCCAAGCCGCCAGAAACGCGCAGGACAGCACCGTCCCAACCGTTCCCAGCCCGGCCCACCACGCCGCCCAGTCCCCCCGCCGCGCCTTCAGCACAGCGGCCATCGGGATCGACAGCAGCGCCGGAACCATCCAGCCCCGAGGATCGACCTGCCCGGTCCGCAGCAGCGCGGGCAACCCGCCGAGCAGCACCAGGAGCCCGGGCAGAGCCAGCATCACAAATGTCCGAAGCGCAGCCTTCAAGCCGAACCCGCCAGCATCAGCGCGAAGCCGGCGGAATCTCGCGATCCATGGGTTTCTTGAGATTGGGGTCGGGTTGCAGGTCCGGTACGATCGGCGCCTGCTCCGGCGCGGGCTGCACGCCCAGTTCCGCCAGCGGCTCCTTGGGCGATACCGCATTCACGTCCAGCGTAGGCACGGTCGGCGGCGGCACCGCCGGATCGTCTATCCGCGCCTTGTCGATCACGATATTCGCCAGACCCACGAGCAACACCACGCCCGCCAGCCCGGTGAGGCCAATCTGGACACGCTGCAACCCTTCCTGTTGGCGGGGTGTTTCAGCCATGAAGCGCTCTTTTTTATCGCCGCCGCGACCTGTGTCGGCGGTCAACGAGTTTGCGCGAGCCAGGGGAAGACAGTCAAGCCCTTCAATTCCAGCCATTCGCGATTATAAAGCGTTGAAAGATAACGGAATCCGGTATCGCACAGGATCGTGACGATCCGCTTGCCGGGCCCAAGACGCTTCGCCAGCGCCACCGCGCCCGCGACATTGATGCCCGACGACAGGCCCAGGCACAGCCCTTCCTCGGCCAGCAGACGCCGTACCCAGAGCAGCCCTTCCTCATCGGAAATGCGGAACTGGGTATCGATCGGCGCGCCCTCCAGATTGGCGGTGATGCGTCCCTGCCCGATGCCCTCGGCCACCGAAGACCCCTCCGCCTTCAGCTCGCCATGGGCATAATAATTGTAAAGCGCCGCGCCATGCGGATCGCTGAGCGCGATGGTGATATTCTCGTCATGCGCCTTCAGGCCCAGCCCGACGCCCGCGATCGTCCCGCCCGTACCCGCCGCGCAGGTGAAACCGTCGATCTGCCCGTCCATCTGGGTCCAGATCTCCTCGGCCGTGCCGATGATATGCGCCTTGCGGTTGGCGATATTGTCGAACTGGTTGGCCCAGATCGCACCTTCCGTCTCTTCCGCCAGGCGGCGGGAGGTGTGGACGAAATGGCCGGGGTTGGAATAGGGCGCCGCCGGCACCGTCACCAGCTCTGCGCCCAGCGCGCGCAGCGTGTCCATCTTCTCGCGGCTCTGCGTCTCGGGCATGACGATGATCGTCCGATAGCCCTTGGCGTTGGCGACCAGCGCCAGCCCGATGCCGGTATTTCCCGCCGTCCCCTCGACGATGGTGCCGCCGGGCTTCAACAGCCCCTTTTCCTCCGCATCGTTGACGATGAACAGCGCCGCGCGATCCTTTACCGAAGCGCCGGGATTGGCGAATTCGCATTTGGCGTAAATGTCGCAACCCGTCTCTTCCGAAGGGCCGGCAAGGCGCACCAACGGCGTGTTGCCAATCAGGGCGAGACTATCTTTCTGAACCAGCATGGCTTCCGCATAGCGGACCAGATACGCGCTTGCCAAGCAACGGATTGATGGCCGCGCGAAAGTCGGGATTGTCGCTGGACTCGTTAAGCTTTGCATCCTCCACCGTCTCAGAGCGGGACAGGCCGGATTCCGCAGGGGAACTGGCGAGGCTTTTCCCCTATGATAAGCGCCAACATGCGGATTTTCGGGGGAAAAGGGGCTTTGAAGGGCCAGCGGACAGGGGTGAGGCACGGCGTCGTCGCCGCGCTGGCGCTGCTCGCCCTCGCTGCGCCGCGCCTGATCACTGCGGCACCGCTTGACCTGCTGGCCGCCAACCATGCGCAGGATGATCCCGCGGAGAAGCCCGGTGAGAATTTCCCCGGATCCGCCTTCTTCTTCGCGCAGGGCGCCTTCGATCCCGCGCCCGGCGCCGCAACGCTGCGAAGCGAGCATGTACTTGGGCTTGATGCCGTGCAGGCTGCTCCCGCCATGGCTTTCCGGGGCCTGACCGCGCTCGACAGCTATCGGGCGCTCAACTGCCTGACATCCGCCGTCTATTATGAGGCGGGGAGCGAGCCGGAGGACGGGCAACGCGCCGTGGCGCAGGTGGTGCTGAACCGCGTCCGCAACCCCGCCTGGCCCAAGAGCGTGTGCGGCGTCATCTACCAGGGGTCGGAACGCACCGACTATCGCTGCCAGTTCACCTTTAGCTGCGACGGCTCCATGACGCGCGGCGCGAGCGCGGACGGATGGGCGCGCGCCCGCCGCATCGCCGCTCAGGCGCTTTCCGGCATGGTCTATCGGCCTGTCGGCCTTGCCACCTATTATCATACGCTGGCGGTGCGACCCGAATGGGCCGGCGCGATGCGGCCGGTTGCCGTGATCGGCGCGCATATCTTCTACCGCCCGCCCGGCGCCGGTGGCACGGCCGCCGCTTTCCGCATGGCTTATTCGGGGCGCGAAACACAGTCGGGGCCTGCCCGGCTGGCATTGACCGCGAAGTCCCCGATGTTCGATCCCATGGTGGCGGAACCCGTCACGGCATCCCCCTCGCCGGCCGCGCCCGTTACCGGGCCTTTTGTCCCTCTGTATCCCGATGCGCCGGGCCTTCCCCAATCGACGGTTCGCCCCGAATATCGCAACAGCGGCCGGCCGCTGATCTGACGAGCTTTTTTTGCGGAAAAATGCCGATTATTTTATGGTTACCGTTTCAGAAACCAATCAAACCGTTGAAAAATAACGAAATAAATTTCTCATCATTTTTTTGGACTTGGGGAACCTAATCCTTCCTTCATGGGTTCTGCACTGCGGATAGCAAATCTTTTGCCCCCCGCTCTTGCTATCCAAAAAAACATGAGCCCGGAACGCATCTCCCCCCCCCGACGCGTTCCGGGCTCAGAATTTTTTAGCCAACCCCCCGGAAATCAGAGATATTTTCGCTCTCGGAACGCTTTTCCGGGCAGCGGGTTGTTCACTGGTCACCGGCATGACGCCCGGTTGAAGCATTTCCTGCCAGCTATGCAGGACAAGGCTCTGAAAAGGAGACGATGATGACCAGGAAGATATTGGCCGCCCTTCTATTGACCGGTTCGTTGATGGTCGCGGCCTGCAACACGGTCGAAGGCGCCGGCAAGGATGTGCAAAGCGCCGGCCAGGCGGTCGAAAACGCCGCCAACTGATCCGATGGAAAGGCTCGCTTCACAGCGAGCCTTTTTTCAACCCGCAGCGTCAGCCGCTTCGCTGGTGGCCAGATCCTTGGCCTGCTTCCGGTCGGTGAACCAGATGGCGACGATGGTGATTTCATAAAGCGCCAGCAGCGGAATCGCCAGCATGAGCTGCGAGACCACGTCCGGCGGCGTCAGCACCGCCGCCAGCACGAAGGCGGCCACGATCATGTAGCGGCGCAGGCCAATCAACTGCGCCCGGCTCACAAAACCAGCGCGGTTGAGCAGCATCAGCAGCACCGGCATCAGGAAGCTGATGCCGAAGGCGAGGATGAACTGCATCACCAGCCCCAGATAACTGTCCGCGCTCGGCAACGCCTCCACCTGCAGGCCGCTGCTGTTGCCCTGAAATTCCAGGAAGAAGTGGAAGGCCGTGGGCATCACCACGAAATAGGCCAGCGATGCGCCCATGGCGAAGAGGAAGGGCGTGGCGATGAGGAACGGTAGCAGCGCCTTCTTTTCCTTCGCATAGAGCCCCGGCGCGACAAAGGCCCAGAGCTGGTTCGCGATGATCGGAAAGGACAGGCAGAAAGCGCCGAAGACCGCGATCTTCACCTGAACGAAAAAGGCTTCATACAGCTTGGTGTAGACCAGCCGCCCGCCATCGTCGCCAAAGGCTTCCTTCAGCGGATGGACCAGGATCGCGAACAACTGCTCGGAGAAATAGAAACAGATCGCGCCCGTTATGAACAGCGCATAGACGCATTTGAGCAGCCGTCCGCGCAGTTCGATCAGATGGTCGAGCAAAGGCGCCTTGCTGTCGTCGATGTCCTTCATGCCGCCGCGTCGTCCTTCCGCACCGGTTCCTGCGCCACATAGGGCGGTCCGTCCGTCGCTGGCGGGGCGACATAGGGGGGCGCTTCGCTCGCCGGGGCCGATTCAGCGACGAAGGGCGGCACCTCTCCGGCTGCCGCTGCGGCGGCGGGTGCTGGCAAGGCTCCGGTTTCACCGGCGGTTTCAGGCGCAAGCGTCTCCGGCGGATGCTCTTCCATGATCCGCTTGTTCTGCGCGGCCCATTTCTTCTCCAGTTCCTCCAGCTCCACCTCGCGGACCATCGCATCGATGCCGGTGCGGAAATGGCGCGCCATGGACTGCGCCTTGCCCACGATCTGCCCCACCTTGTAGAGCGCGCGCGGCAGGTCCTTCGGGCCGATGACGATCACCGCGATGATGACGATCACCAGAAGTTCAGACGAATCGATACCAAACATGCGTGCCTACCGCCCCGGCCGAAGGAAAAATCAGGCCTTGGTCTTTTCTTCCGTCGCGGTGGGCGCGTCCTGTTCGGGCACGCGATGGCCCTCGATGCGCGTGGCGGGCTTGGTGGGCACGTCGTCGTCCTCCATGCCCTTCTTGAAGCTCTTGATGCCCTTGGCGACGTCGCCCATCAACCCGGAGATGCGGCCGCCGCCGAACAGCAGCATGACCACCAGGAGAACGATGACCCAGTGCATCAGCGAAAAGGAACCCATTTGAACACACTCCTGAAACTGCGTCTTATCTAGAGTGATTTCGCGTGAAATGGAAATATTTCACGGCCCGGAAATCACGGCGAACAAACCCGCAGATCATGTTTCGGCCCGACAGGGGCCGAAGCATGATCTAGGCGTCTTCCTCGTCATTTTCCACAACGGATTGGGCGCCCAGACCCTCAAGCGCCAAATCGACGGGATCGAGCAGGCCGGCGGCCCGCAAGTCGTCGATACCCGGCAGGTCCCTGCGGCTGCTAAGGCCGAAATGTGACAGAAATTCTACCGTGGTGGTGTAGATCAGCGGCCTTCCCGGCACCTCCCGCCGCCCGGCGGGCCTGACCCAGCCCGCCTCCATCAGCACGTCCAGCGTGCCTTTCGCCACCTGGACGCCGCGAATGGCCTCTATCTCGGCCCGGCTGACGGGTTCATGATAGGCGATGATCGCCAGCGTCTCCATGGCGGCGCGCGACAGCTTGCGCGTTTCGTCCTTCTCCCGGCGAAGGATATGGGAAAGGTCGGCCGCCGTCTGAAAGTGCCAGCGCCCGCCCCGCTCGACCAGATTGACGCCGCGCCCCGCATAATGACCGCTGATCGTCGCCAGCGCGGCGGCAAGATCGCCCGCCTCCCCCACATGCAGCTTGATTTCGCCAAGGGTCAGCGGCTGTTCCGATACGAACAGCACGGCCTCCACCGCACGAAGGAAATCGTCCTGTTCCTCGATCACAATAGGCGCCCCGCATTCGGTTCCGGCACGGCGGCCCGCAGGAAAATGGGTTCGAAAATCCCGTCCTGCTGGATTTCCAGCCGCCCCTGCCGCGCCAGTTCCAGCGCGGCGACGAAACTGCTGGCCAATGCCGATCGTGCCATCGGCCCATCCTGCCCGCTCGGCAGGAAGGCTTCAAGCGCGGTCCAGTCGATCGCCGCCCCCACCAGCGTGCCGACGCGCTGTATCGCCTCGTCCAGGGTCATGACCGGCCGCACCGCGACCATATGCACCACCGGCTGCGTCCGCGCACGGACCTGGCCGTAGGACTGGATCAGGTCGAACAGGCTGGCCGCCCATTTCGCCTTGCGGACGAGGCGCAGGCCTTCGGGCCTTTCGCGGACGAAAACGTCGCGGCCGATGCGGTCGCGCGCCATCAGCCGGGCGCCCGCCTCCCGCATCGCCTGAAGCCGCTGGAGCCGCAATTGCAGACGCAGCGCCAGTTCCTCGGGGCTGGGTTCGGGCTGCGCCTCCCTCGGCAGCAGCAGCGAGGATTTGAGATAGGCCAGCCACGCCGCCATCACCAGATAGTCGGCCGCCAGCTCCAGCTTCAGCTTCCGCGCGCCCTCTATATAGGCGAGATATTGTTCGACCAGCGCGAGGATGGAGATTTCGCGCAGGTCGACCTTCTGCGTCCGCGCCAGCGCCAGCAACAGGTCGAGCGGCCCCTCCCAGCTTTCGAAACTGACGGTCAGCATGTCGGGCCGGGCCGCGGCGGCAGGGGCGAAGAGGTCGTCCATCGCTAGCAGGGCGCTTTCCGGCAATCGGCGCCCCGCCTCACGCCGGCACCATCGCCAGCAAGGCGTCGCGGGTGGCGAGCAGTTCCTCCAGCGGCGGTCCCCCGGGCGGTGCGCCGCTCGACGCCATCGCCCGGTCCAGCCTTGCCTTCGCCTCGGTCCCGATGTCCGGCAGCAGGCCGGCAATGCCGACCATATCGTCCATCCGCCCCCAGCAATTGAGCGCCAGATCGCAGCCTGCCGCCACCGTTGCCGCCGCCAGTTCCGGGATGCTGCCCTTCAACGCCTTCATGTCCAGATCGTCGGACATCAGCAGCCCGGCGAAGCCGATCCGCCCACGGATGATCGTGTCGATCACGGAACGGGAGAGGCTGGCCGGCAGGTCAGGGTCCCAGGCCATATAGACGACATGCGCCGTCATCCCCATGGGCGCATCCTTCAACGCCTGGAACGGCGCCAGATCGATCGCCAGGGCATCCTCGTCGGCGGTGACGATGGGCAGTTCATGATGGCTGTCGACCATCGCCCGGCCATGCCCGGGCATATGCTTGACGATGCCGACCACGCCGCCATCGGCCAGCCCCTCGATCACCGCCCGCCCCAGCGCGGCGACCCGCATCGGCTCCGCGCCGAGGGTGCGGTCGCCCATGATGTCGCTTGCCCCTTCCTGCCGCACGTCGAGCAACGGCAGCGCATCGACGGTAATGCCGACTTCCGCCAATGTGGTGGCAATGGCCCGCGCATTGGCATGGGCCGCCGCGATGGCGCTGGACGGAGCGATTTCGTAGAGCTTGTCGAACACCGCGCCAGGAGGAAAGCTGGGCCAGACCGGCGCCTGCATCCGCGCGACCCGGCCGCCTTCCTGATCGATCATGATGAGCAGATCGGCCCGGCCATGCAACGCGCGCAGATCGTCGGTCAATGCGCGAAGTTGCCCCCGATCCACGATATTGCGGCGGAAGAGGATGTAACCCGCCGGATCGGCCTCCGCGAAGAAGGCGCGTTCATCGGAAGTCAGTGTCTCGCCGGAAAGGCCGAAGATAACGGGTTTCATGCGGAGCGATGGTAGCGGCTGAAAGCGGCTCTGTCGAAGGGGTTGTTCCGGCCTTGCCGCAGGATCGGTGGGATTTGGCCGAGGGACATAAATGGGCGGGTCCAAGACATTCCCCCTCCCGCCTGCGGGAGGAGGAATGTTTCAGGACGGCCATTCCCCTAATTCACCACCATGCAGCTTTCGCCCGCGACCTTGAGCTTGCCGCAGAGCGTACTCGCCTGCCCGCCCGCCGCCGCGCGCAGGCGATATACGGTGCTGCCGCCCACCTCGGCCTGCTCGATCGACATGGGCAACGGCTCCAGATAGGTGAAGCGCTTGGACAGCCGCTTCCACGCATCCTTGGCGAAGGCCTGGTTGCCATAGGCGCCAAGCTGGATCATGCCGCCGCCCGCCGGCCGGGCCGCCGCCGTCGCCGGCCTCGCGCTGGTCTCGTCCGCCACGCGCGCCGTGACGCTCTGCGACGGCTTGCCCTGCACCGCAGGTCGCGCATTATCCGCTGTCCCGGTCGGCGTGATCGGCGCCTCCGGCACGCGGGTCGGATCGATTCGCCCGTCACGCGCCACGCCCTCGCTCGCGGCATAGCTGGCATCGCCCTCACCATCGAACTTCTTGGCGTCGGCTTCCTTGGCCGGAATCTTATAGTCGCCGGCAGGCGCGGCGATCAGCTTACCCTCGCCCCCGGCGCCGCCCGTCCGGTTCTGGATCAGCCAGACCCCCGCGACGACCGCGCCGATCAGGACCAGGCCAAAGAGAATGAAGCCCAGCAGCCGCAGCGGCGACAGCCCCGGTTCCTCCTCATCCTCGATGGCGGGTTCCAGCCAGGGCAGACGCTCCTCATCGTCCAGGTCCAGCCTTCCCCGCGCATAATCGCCCATCTCGATCAAACTCCGCCGGTCATTGCATCTCGTTCAGGGCCGCAACGCCCATCAGCGCCAACCCGTTGCGGATGATCTGCCCGATTCCCCGGCTCAAGAAAAGCCGCGCGGAAGTGGTGGCCGGGTCGTCCGTCAGGATGACCCGCGCCCGCGGATTGTCGTTGCCCAGATTCCACCAGCTATGGAAGGCCGAAGCCAAGTCATTGAGATAGAAGGCAATGCGATGCGGTTCACGGGCCGAAGCCGCCCCCTCCACCACACGCGGGAACTGCGCGGCGAGCTTCACCAGCCCCAACTCCTCCGTCCCAAGGCGGGACAGGTCGGGCGCGGGCAGGTCGATCCCCGCCTCCTCCGCCCGCCGTCCGAGCGAGGAAATGCGGGCATGGGCATATTGCACATAGAAGACCGGATTGTCCTTCGACGCCTCCACCACCTTGGCGAAGTCGAAGTCCATCTGCGCGTCGGCCTTGCGCGTCAGCATGGTGAAGCGGACCACATCCTTGCCCACTTCGCGAACCACATCGGCCAGCGTCACGAAATTGCCGGCGCGCTTGGACATCTTCACCGGCTCCCCGTCGCGCAGCAGGCGGACCATCTGGATCAGCTTGACGTCGAACCGCGCCTTGCCCTCCGTCAGCGCGGCGACGGCGGCCTGGATGCGCTTCACCGTGCCGCCATGGTCCGCGCCCCAGATGTCGATCAACTGGTCGGCCGTCTGCGCCTTCTGGAAATGATAGGCCATGTCGGCGCCGAAATAGGTCCAGCTTCCGTTCGACTTCCTGATCGGCCGGTCCTGGTCGTCTCCGAATTTCGTCGAGCGGAACAGCGGCAGTTCGACCGGCTCCCAATCCTCCGGCGTCTCGCCCTTGGGCGCTTCCAGCACGCCGTCATAGACGAGGTCGTGCGCGCGCAGCCATTTTTCGGCCGCTTCGGGCTTGCCTGCCGCCTGCAACTCGGCCTCGGAAGAGAATATGTCATGATGGATGCCCAGCAGCGCCAGATCGCTGCGGATCATCTCCATCATCGCCGCGACCGCTCTGGTGCGGAACGGCACCAGCCATTCGCTCTCCGGCGCACCGACATATTTGTCGCCATATTCGGCGGCCAGAGCCTGCCCCACCGGCACCAGATAATCGCCGGGATAAAGACCCTCGGGAATCTCTCCTACCGCCTCGCCCAATGCCTCGCGATAGCGCACATGCGCCGACCGGGCGAGCACGTCCACCTGCCCGCCGGCATCGTTGATATAATATTCGCGGATCACCTTGTGCCCGACATGCTCCAGCAGCGTGGCGAGCGCGTCGCCCACAACCGCGCCCCGGCAATGGCCCATATGCATGGGGCCGGTCGGATTGGCGGAGACATATTCGACGTTGACCGTCACGCCCTCGCCCGTCGAGGAGCGGCCATATTCCTCCGCCTCCGCATGGATCGCGGCGAGTTCCGCCCGCCAGGTGGCGTCGGTCAGCTTCAGGTTGATGAAGCCTGGGCCGGCAATCGATGCGCTCTCTACCTCGTCCAGCCTTTCCAGGCCCGCGACGATCTTCTCCGCCAGCGCGCGCGGATTGCTGCCGGCGGGCTTGGCCAGCACCATGGCGGCGTTGGTGGCAAGATCGCCATGGCCTGGATCGCGCGGCGGTTCGACCGTCACCGGCTTGCGGTTGAGGCCGGCGGGCAGCGTGCCGTCAGCCTCCAGCGCGTCGAGCACGGCATCGAGATGGGCGGTGAAGCGGTTGTAAAGAGACACTGGGCGAACTTTCTACCAGGACCCGTTCACCCTGAGCCTGTCGAAGGGTCGCCCTTTTTCTTCAAGAAACAAGGGCTTCGACAAGCTCGGCCCGAACGGGGAAATGAACTGAGCTAAGCTTAGCGGGTCGCGTTGTAACGGAGCTGATCCTGGGTCAGGTTGAAACCCACGAGCAGCTCGAAGCTGGTTCGCTGCAAGGCCGCCTTGACGTCCGGCTGCGCGAAGGGGTCGATCGCCGCGTCGGCATCCCCCGCCTTGCGCTTCTCCGTGATCTTGCGCTGGATGTCGGCCGGCAGCGTCGCGGCGGCCCTGTTCACATAGGAGCCGGCCTTGGCGGTCGTGGTGGCGCGATATTGCCCCGCCGGAAAGTCGAGCACCACCTGGCCAACACGCTTGGCGACGACGGCGTTGCCGCCCCGCACCACAGCGGAATAATAAGGCAGCGTCACCTGCCGCGCCGCGCCCGCATCGCTGCGGCGGGCGTTCACGGTGAAGGTCGCCTCCGTGTAAAGCTGGTCCCCTTCCGAGCAGGTGGAGCGCAGGTTGGTGATCTCCGCCACCACGTCGATCGCACGGGCATCCGTGCTGCCCGCCGGATTGAACAGGGTGACGTCGCCGGTCTGCGCCGGGATCGCCGCGACGGGACAGGCCGATCGCACGGCCACGATGCCGCCGGTGGGATCGATTTCGCCCCGCTGGGAACAGCCCGCAAGGGCCATGGCGATCATTCCGGTCAGCGCAAATCGAGAAAAGGTCACAGGCAATCCCTTGGGAACAGGCGTTGGGCTTCTTATCCATAGCCCGTCCCCCACGCAACTCAAACTGCACAGCGCGGCAAGGAAGCGGCTTTCCTCCAAAGCCACATTGGCCTAAGCGGCAGGCATGACCGATCTTCCGCCCATGAAGCTGCTGATCGCCGCCCCGCGCGGCTTTTGCGCCGGTGTCGACCGCGCCATCGTCATCGTCGAAAGGGCGATCGAGAAATATGGCGCGCCTGTCTATGTCCGGCACGAGATCGTCCACAACAAATATGTGGTCGACGGACTGAAGGCGAAGGGCGCGATCTTCGTCGAGGAACTGGACCAGGTTCCCGACGGCTTGCCCGTGGTCTTTTCCGCCCACGGCGTTCCCAAGACGGTCCCGGCCAAGGCGGAGGAGCGCGGGCTCGACTATCTGGACGCCACCTGCCCGCTGGTCAGCAAGGTCCACCGCCAGGCCGAACGGCAGGTGGAAGCGGGGCGCCATATCCTCTTCATCGGCCATAAGGGCCATCCGGAGGTGATCGGCACCTTCGGTCAGGTCGAGGCGGGGCATATGACCCTTGTCGAAACGGTGGAGGACGCAGAGGCCTTTACCCCCGCCGATCCCGACAATCTCGCCTTCCTGACGCAGACGACGCTGTCCGTCGACGACACTGCCGCGATCGTCGCCACGCTCCAGCGCCGCTTCCCCACCATTCATGCGCCCAAGGGGGAGGATATCTGCTACGCCACCTCCAACCGGCAGGCGGCGGTGAAGGCCATCGCCGCCCGGTGCGACGCCGTCTATGTGATCGGCGCGCCCAACAGCTCCAACTCGCTGCGGCTGGTCGAGGTTGCGGAGCGCGAAGGCACGCCCGCTCGCCTGATCCAGCGCGCGGACGAGATCGACTTCGCCTGGCTGAAGGGCGTGAACACGCTGGGCCTTACCGCCGGCGCATCCGCCCCCGAAGTGCTGGTGCGGGAAGTGGTGGACCGGATCGGCGAAAGATTTTCCGTGGCCGAGGAACAGGTCGAAACCGCGCGGGAAAGCATTGCGTTCAAACTCCCCCGCGGACTGGAGGCCGCGTAACTCCATGGCCGTCTATACCCAGGTTCCCGCCGAAGAGATCGACGCTTTCCTCACCCGCTACGACGCCGGACGCCTCATTTCCGCCAAGGGCATTGCGGAGGGAGTGGAGAACAGCAATTATCTGCTGGAGACCACCGGCCCGGACGGCAATGGTCATCGCTATATCCTCACCCTCTACGAAAAGCGGGTGAATGAGGCGGACCTGCCCTTCTTCATGGACCTGCTCGACCATCTGGGCGCACGCGGTTGCCTCGTCCCCCGTTTCATCGCGGACCGGGAAGGCGGGCGGCTTCAACAGCTTGCCGGTCGCCCCGCCTGCCTGATCGAATTCCTGACCGGCATCTCCGTGACCGAACCGACCGCGGGCCAGGCCCGGGCCGCGGGCGCGGCGCTGGGCGCGATGCACCGGGCGGCGGAGGGCTTTGCCGGCACGCGCCGCAATGCCCTCGATCTCCCCGGCTGGCATGATCTGGCCGCCAGATGCGGCGCGGACTTCGACCGGATCGCGCCGGGCCTCAAGGCCCGCGTGGCGGAGGAACTCGCTTTCCTCGACGCCCACTGGCCCGCCGAGCTGCCTCGCTCCGTGATCCATGCCGACCTCTTCCCGGACAATGTGCTGATGCTGGGCGATCGGGTGACGGGCCTCATCGACTTCTATTTCAGTTGCACCGACATCCGCGCCTATGATCTGGCCGTCACCCACAGCGCCTGGGTGTTCAGCAATGACGGCGCGACATGGCACGGCGATCGGGCGGCGGCGCTGGGTGCCGGCTATCGGGAAACGCACGGCCTGACCGAAGCCGAACGGGCCGCCTTTCCCGTCCTCTGCCGGGGTGCGGCGCTCCGCTTCCTGCTGACGCGCGCCTATGACTGGATCAATACGCCCGCCGATGCGCTGGTGACGCGCAAGGACCCGCTGGCCTATCTGCGCCGCTTGGAATTCTACGCCGCTGCCGATCCGGCCATGCTGCTCGGCGCATGAGCCCCCTTCCCCAGGTCGAGATCTTCACCGACGGCGCGTGCAAGGGCAATCCCGGCCCCGGCGGCTGGGGCGCCGTGCTGCGCTTTGGCGAGACGGAGAAGGAGATCTCCGGCGGTGAAGCGCAGACGACCAACAATCGCATGGAGATGATGGCGGCCATGCAGGCGTTGGAGACGTTGAAGCGCCCATGCCAGGTGACGCTCTATACCGACAGCAAATATGTGATGGACGGCATCACCAAATGGGTGTTCGGCTGGCAGAAGAATGGATGGAAGACGGCCGACAGGAAGCCGGTGAAGAATGCGGAACTCTGGCAGGAGCTGGTCAGGGCCGCGGCCCGCCACAAGGTGACGTGGCAATGGGTGAAAGGCCATGCCGGCCACCCCGAAAATGAGCGGGCCGATCAACTCGCCTGCGCGGCGGCGGAGCAATTCCGCAAGTAGATGGGTTGACCCAGCCGGCGATCGGCGGCGCTGGGGCCCCTCGACTGGCTCCATCCCGTCAGGATTGGACGCCATCCTCCCCATCCAGGGGGTTGCGGCCGAATATATTGCCCGCCGGATAATAGCGGCAGACGAGATAGTCGTAGCTCTGCCCCTCCGCCAGGGCGCAGCCGACCTTGCGGGTGCCGCGCCAGATGATCTGGGTATAATGGCCGACATCTTCCCATCGGCCGGTGACGCTGAGGTCGGGCAGCTTGCCGCTCCGCCGGAACAGCCGCTTCTCATCGATGAAGGAGCCCACCATCAGCTGATAATCATAGAGGCCGCGCGATCCCATCCAGAGATTCTCGCCGCTGGGAACGGCGCGGCTGGCGCGGGCGGAATGGCGGAAGATGTTGGTCTGCGCCATCTGCCGGGCATAGCGGGCCGCATCGGCGGCCAGGGCGCTATCCCAGGCCAAGGGCGAAAGCCCCAGCGATTCCCGTTCCTCATTGTGCATGCCCAGCACGACGTCGCGCATCAGACCCTCGTCCCGATCCGCTTCCTCAAGACCATAATAGGAAGCGGGCCTGGCCGGAGGCAATTGCCGCGCCCCGGGCGACGGCTCCGCGCCGCCATGCTCCGGCGCTGCCGCCAACAGGCCGAGCAGCGCTAGCCGCGCAGGCCAAAGCCGTTTAAGAAGGCCCCCATTCATGTCGCCCGACCCCTTTATCCCCGCTGCCGCGCCCGATGAGCCCCTGGCTTTATATGTGCATTGGCCATTTTGCGTTTCCAAATGTCCTTATTGCGATTTTAACAGTCATGTCCGGGCCGAGATCGACAGCGATGCCTGGCGCGCGGCGCTGCTGAGCGACCTTGCCCATGAAGCGGCGCTGAGCGGCGGCCGGCCGCTCTCCTCGATCTTCTTCGGCGGGGGCACGCCGTCGCTGATGCCGCCCGACATCGTGGAGGCGCTGATCGACGCGGCCACGCGCCATTGGCGACCGACGAGCGACATCGAGATCACGCTGGAGGCCAATCCCAGTTCGGTCGAGGCCGCCCGCTTCGCGGACCTGGCGGCCGCCGGGGTGAACCGTGTGTCTCTGGGCCTTCAGGCGCTGGAGGATGAGGCGCTGCATTTCCTCGGCCGCGCCCATGACGTGCGGGAAGGGCTGGCCGCGCTAGACGTGGCGCAATCGGTGTTCGGCCGGGTGAATTTCGACCTGATCTATGCCCGTCCCGGCCAGAGTCTGGCGGATTGGGAAAGCGAACTGGCGCGCGGACTGTCCTTCGGCACCGATCATCTCTCGCTCTATCAGCTCACCATCGAACCGGGCACCCGCTTTGCGACGCTGGTGGCGCGGGGCGAGTTGAATCCAGCCGATCCGGACCATGCCGCCGACCTTTACGAACGGACGCAGGCGATGACCGCCGCCGCCGGCATTCCCGCCTATGAGATCAGCAACCACGCCCGGCCGGGGCAGGAAAGCCGGCATAACCTTACCTATTGGCGCTATGGCGACTATGTCGGCATAGGCCCCGGCGCCCATGGCCGGCGCGATGGGCTGGCGACGCTGCGGCACAGGAAACCGGAAAACTGGATGAACGCCGTCGCGCGCAATGGCCATGGCCTGCAAAGCGAAGACCCGCTCGATGGGCACGACAGGGCCAGGGAAGCGCTGCTGATGGGGCTGCGGCTGGGCGAAGGGGTAGAGCTGGAGAGGATTGCGCGGATGTCGAGGATGGCGGTCGAGGCTCTGGTGGATGCCGAGGCGGTGGCGCGGCTGGCCGACCATGGGCTCGTGCGGCGAGAGGGTCAGCGGCTCCGCATCGAGCCTGCCGGGATGCTGCTGCTCGACGCCATCCTGCCGGAGATCGTGGCGGTCTGAACGACGGGCGCGGCATCCGCCACAAACGCGTCATGCTGAACCCGTTTTCAGCATCCATCCAGCCTTCAGGCAGCCTATGCCTGCGGAGAGAAATGGATGCCGGAACAATCGGGGCAGGCAGGTGCATGGGATAGTGGCGGCGGCGCCCTCCGGATCTTACCCGTCAATCCTCGCCATCCATATGCGCGATCTCCTTGTCCAGATCGCGCAACACCTCGGCCCGGACCTTGTCCGACATCCGCGCAGCCGCAGCGATCTGGGCGCGGGCGGCCATCAATCCGGCCCGGGCGGCGCGATGGGCCTGCGCCTCAATCTGGTCCTGGCAGATGCGGACGCGGATATGGCGGCGGCCATCGGCATCCACCATCTCCCGCTGGCTTACGCTCTTGCCGTTCTCGCAGCCATTGGCGACGTCGACATGCGGCACCATGCGGCGGATTTCAGCCTCGCTCGGCATGGCGTGGCTCAAGGCGCGGTCGCCCTCGTCGCGCAGGCCGGCGGGCGGCGCCGGGGGAACCGGCGGCGCCATGTCGGCAACGGGCGCCGGAGGAGCAGGCGGAGCGGGAGGCGCCGGCGGCAGGACGGCCATCTCCTCAGCGTCTCTCGCATCAGACGAGGTCGGGGACGGAGGCGTGACCGCGGCTTTCGGCGCTTCGGTCAGGGCGATCTCGCTGGCGGAGGCAGGCTGGGCGACCAGATCGGCCAGCCTGCCGAAGTTCATCGAATCCACCTTGTCGGTGATCGCGGCGACCTGCTGCACCGCCCGGCTGCCGGACGCGGTCAGCGCCAGGCCGGACGCGGTCACCAGGGCGACCGCCGCCATGCCCCAGCTGATGCGGCGCAGCGACACTTCATGGGCAGAGAGCATTTTCAGCCTCCCTTTGAGTGCGGTTATGCGATTGAGATGACAGGCGCCGGCAAACTGGCGGCCGCCCGCAGCCTTCAAGATGGCGCGGCCATAGGCATGCGCCTGATCCCGGCCGTAGAGCGACAGGACCCGGGCATCGCAGGCCTGTTCCTGATCCGCCCGATAGGCGCGATAGGCGATCCACGCGACGGGATTGCACCAGTGCAGGCCCAGCAGCAACAGCGCGACCATATTGGCGACCAGGTCGCCGCCCTGATGATGGGCGCGCTCATGGGCGATGGCCATGGCCTGTTCCTGGGGATCGAAACGCAACGCGAAATCAACGGGCAGCACGATGACGGGGCGGAACACCCCGAAGGCGAGCGGTCCGCCCGCCCGTGGGCTGCTGACGATGCGGATGCGGCCTTCTTTCCCGATCGGCGTCGCGTCCTTCAGGATGAAACGCCGGAAGCGGACATAGCCGACCGCCTGGACGATCAGAAAAAGGACCACGCCCAGCAGCCAGATCGACACCGCGACCTCCAGCCAGGGAATGCTCCATTCCGACCTGACCGGGAGCGCCACCGGCGCCGCATCCAGCAAGGTCGGCAAGCCCGCCTGGTCAACCGCCCGTTGCAGGGGCGAAGGGCTGGCGACCTCTCGCGGCAGGGCCGGCAAGCCCATGCGAGCGAAGGGCAGCAGCCATAGCCAATAGGCCGCCCCTGCACCCAGCCAGCGCGCCACCGGCTGCCGCAGCAGCATGACCAGCGCCATCAGCAGGGTCATGGCGATCAGCGTTTCCGCGATCCAGACGCTCATGATTTCAACCCCTTCAGGATTTCCTCAAGCTGGGCAATATCTTCCGCCGTCAACTGGTCCTGGCTGGCGAGCTGGGCCACCAGCGGCGACACGCGCCCGCCGAACAGCCGGTTCACCAACCGCCCCGACTCGCTGGCAACATACTCCTCCCGCGCGACGAGCGGGCGATATAAAAAGCGACGGCCATCCTGATCGGCGGCGATGACGTCCTTGGCCATCAGCCGGGACAGCAGCGTCTTGACGGTCTGGACGCTCCAGTCGCGCCCGGCGGCGACGCGGTCCGCGACATCAGCGGCGGTCTGCGGCGCACGTTCCCACAGCGCCTCCATCACCACCAGTTCCGCTTCGCTGATCTTCTCGCTCAAGGGACTCGTCCGCATCAGAATCGACTACAGACGTAATCGCATTGATTACATCTGTAGTCAAGTGGATGTCATGAACTGTCGGTGCGGTTTACAGCGCCGGTATCGGCCGGACCGGCATTAACCTTTTCAAGGCGCTGGAACGGGCTATTCGCGATGGTTGGCACAGGCTTTGCTTCGTTTCAGGCATACCCGATCGTTCGACTACCCGGGAGGATGCGGCACCAGTCTCCGCCGCATCCTCCCACCCGGGTTTCCCGTGCAGCGCCGGGCCTTAAACCAGACCTGTCGACTGGCTTGCCTCGATGGCGGCCGAACTCGTCGAAGAAGGACCGGTCTCGACGGCCATTTTCCATGCGGGCCTTCGACAAGCTCCGTCCCCACTCAGCATCCCGTCATCCGAAGGGCCGCATCAGGACCTGGCAGGCATGAAAAAGGCGGCCCGGATGACCGAACCGCCCGCCCATTCGCTTTAGCCAGCGCTCAATTGGCCGCGGCGACGCCCTGATCGGCCATCAACTGCTGCAACTCGCCGGCCTCGTACATTTCCATCATGATGTCGCTGCCGCCGACGAATTCGCCCTTCACATAGAGCTGGGGAATGGTCGGCCAGTCGGAAAATGCCTTGATCCCCTGGCGAACCGCCTGATCCTGCAAGACGTCGACGCTTTCATAGGCGACGCCCAGATGTTCCAGGATCGCATTGGCGCGGCTGGAAAAGCCGCATTGCGGGAACAGTGGCGTGCCCTTCATGAAAAGCACGACATCATTGCCGTTGACGATCTCCGCAATCCGCTGCTGCACGGCGTCGGTCATTATCTGGGTCCATTCCTGTCAGGCGCCGCTATCAAGGCGCATTTCGTCCAATGGCCGTTAATTGGGAACGGCGGTGGTCAGTTGCAAGGCGTGGAGCACGCCGCCCATGCGGCCGCCCAGCGCGGCATAGACCGCCCGCTGCTGCGCAATGCGGCTCATGCCCCGGAAACTCTCCGCCACGACACGCGCCGCATAATGATCGCCATCACCGGCAAGGTCGGTGATCTCGACCTCCGCATCGGGGATCGCGGCGCGGATCATGTCCGCTATTTCCTCGGCTGCCATCGGCATGGCGAAAGGGTCCTGATGCTTATTGGGCTTCGATGAACATGCGGCGGGCGATGACCTGCTGCTCGTCCAATGCGGCGCGAACGCCTGCCTCGTCGATGTCGATGCCCGCCTGCGTCATGTCGCCCAGCAGCTTGCGGATCACATCCTCGTCGCCCGCTTCCTCGAAATCGGCCTGCACGACCGCCTTGGCATAGGCGTCCGTTTCCTCGGGGGTCAGGCCCATCTTCGCCGCCGCCCATTCACCGAGCAGGCGGTTGCGCCGCGCCTGGATGCGGAACTGCATCTCCTGATCGTGCGCGAACATATTTTCAAAGGCCTTTTCGCGGTCGTCGAAGGTTGTCATGCCTGTGCCCTGTAAAAGGTGAAATGGATCGTCCGATCCGAAATAGGAAGATCGGGACGCTTACGCAACGGCGGGGACGAGCCAGGGACGCGTTCCGGCGTCCTTCGCCTCGAACGCGCCGATCGCGTCCGCCTGCCCCAATGTCAGCCCGATCTCGTCCAGACCGCCGAGCAGGCAATGCTTGCGGAAGGGATCGATCTCGAACTGAAAGCGGTCCTGAAACTGTGTCGTGACGGTCTGATGCTCCAGATCGACATGGATGGGGTCCGTCCTGGCCACCTCCATCAGCCGGTCTATCGCCTCCTGCGGCAGGACGACCGTCAATATGCCGTTCTTGAAGGCATTGCCGGAGAAAATGTCCGAGAAGCTGGGCGCGATCACCACCTTGATGCCAAGGTCGGCCAGCGCCCAGGCGGCATGCTCGCGGCTGGACCCGCACCCGAAATTGTCGCCCGCGATCAGGATCGGGCTGCCCGCATAGTCGGGATCGTCGAAGACATTGCCCGGTTCCTTGCGCAGCACTTCGAAGGCGCCCTTGCCCAAGCCCGCACGGGAAATGGTCTTGAGCCAATGCGCCGGGATCACGATGTCGGTGTCGACATTCTTCATCCCGAACGGATAGGCCCGGCCGTCGACGATATTCAGCTTTTCCATCAATGCGCCTGCTTGCTCGCCGGGCGCGGCGTGTCTTCCGCGCGCCCCAGGGTCGCCGCCATGGCGGCACTTGCCAGCGCGCCCAGCGCCAGCAGCCAGAATACCTTCTTCATGCGACCGCCTCTCCCCTTTTTTCACCCATCAGTTCGCGTACGTCCGTGAGATGTCCGGTGATCGCGGCAGCGGCGGCCATGACGGGCGAGACGAGATGCGTCCGCGACCCCGGCCCCTGCCGGCCCATGAAATTGCGGTTGCTGGTGGATGCGCAGCGCTCGCCGGCGGGCACCTTGTCCGGGTTCATGCCCAGGCAGGCGGAGCAGCCCGGCTCCCGCCATTCGAAACCGGCTTCGGTGAAGATGCGGTCCAGGCCTTCGGCTTCCGCCTGGCGCTTGACCAGCCCGGAACCGGGCACGACCATGGCATGCTTGATGCCGCTGGCGATCCGGCGGCCCTTCAGCAGGCCAGCGGCGGCGCGCAGATCCTCGATCCGGCTGTTGGTGCAACTGCCGATGAAGACATGTTCGATCGCCACATCCTCCATCCGCTGTCCGGCGGAGAGGCCCATATAGTCGAGCGACTTCTGCGCGGCCGCGCGCTTGGAGGCGTCGGCAAAGCTTTCCGGATCGGGCACCACGCCAGTGACCGGCACGACATCTTCGGGGCTGGTGCCCCAGGTGACGCTCGGCACGATGTCGGCGGCGTCGATGACCACACTCTTGTCGAAAACCGCGCCTTCGTCCGTCGCCAGCGTCTTCCAATAGGCGATGGCGGCATCCCACTCCGCGCCCCTGGGGGCCATCGGGCGGCCTTCCAGATAAGCGAAAGTCTTTTCGTCAGGCGCGAACAGGCCAGAGCGCGCGCCGGCCTCGATCGACATGTTGGCGACGGTCAGCCGTCCCTCTATCGACATGTCGCGGAACACCGATCCGCGATATTCCATGACATAGCCGGTGCCGCCCGCCGTGCCGATCCGCCCGCAGATCGCCAGCGCGACATCCTTGGGCGTGACGCCATAGCCCAATTCGCCCTCGACCACGACTTCCATGGTCTTGGACTGCTTCAGGAGCAGCGTCTGGGTGGCGAGCACATGCTCGACCTCCGACGTGCCGATGCCGAAGGCCAACGCCCCCAGCGCGCCGTGCGAGCTGGTATGGCTGTCGCCGCAGACCAAAGTCGTCCCCGGCAGGGTGAAGCCCTGCTCCGGCCCGACGACATGCACGATGCCCTGTTCGGGGTCCGCATCCCCGATCAGGCGGACGCCGAATTCCGGCGCGTTCCGCTCCAGCGCCGCAAGCTGCTGCGCGCTTTCCGGATCGGCAATGGGAATGCGGCGGCCCGCGGCGTCGCGCCGCGCCGTGGTCGGCAGGTTGTGATCCGGCACCGCCAGCGTCAGTTCGGGACGGCGCACCTTGCGCCCAGCGATCCGTAGCCCCTCGAACGCCTGGGGACTCGTCACCTCATGCACGAGATGGCGATCGATGTAGATCAGGCAGGTTCCATCGGGACGGCGCTCGACGACATGCGCGTCCCAGATCTTCTCATAGAGTGTGCGGGGCTTGACCATAGTGATTTCCCCCTAGACCCAGACAGGACAGGGGAAAAGGGGAAAAGCGGCCATTTTTTGCTGACGCTGGAGATAGCCCGACCGCAGGACGCCGCGCCGACGGGTTAGCCGGAGGCGGCGTGCACGCTGGACATCGGGCTCAAATCGCCCGGTCGTCCCGCACGATGCGCCCCGCGGCGCCGAGTTCCGCTTCATGGCTTTCCTCGCGCCAGGTTTCGGCCAGCGCCGCGCTTTCCCATTCGCGCATCGCGGGCAGCGCCAGCATATGATCGACCCAGCCAAGCGCCACCGGACCGACATCGAGGCCATAGGTGCGCACCCGGAAAACGACCGGTGCATAGAAGGCGTCGGCGGCAGTGAAGGCGGGCCCGGCCAGGAACGGCCCCCCGAAGCGGGACAGCCCCTCCCCCCATAATTCGGTGAGCCGGGCGATGTTGCGGTTGAGGGAGGGAGAAGGCAGGTGCGGTTCCACCCGCACGCCGACATTCATCGGGCAATCATTGCGCAGGGCGGCGAAACCGCTGTGCATTTCCGCCACGGCCGATTGCGCCCACGCCCGCGCCGCTTCTTCCTTCGGCCAGACTTCCGCATGCCTGTCCGCGAGATAGAGCGTGATGCCCAGCGAATCCCAGACGGTCCGGTCCCCGTCGATCAGGGCAGGAACCTGGCCCGTTGGCGAAAATTCGCGGAAGGCAGCGTAGTTTTCGGCGGCGGCGAATGACGCCATCCGGTCTTCGAAGGCTATGCCCAGCGCCTTCATCAGCACCCAGGGGCGCAGCGACCAGCTCGAATAATTCCGGTTGGCGGTGACGAGGGTATAGGACATCGGCTTCTCCCGGTAGAACGGAGCGTCCGGAATAGACCTGCCTGCCGCCCTGCGAAAGCCGGAACGGGACAAGGGTTTCACAAGCTGGCCTTATGCAAAAAACGGCCCGGAGCGCGAGGCTCCGGGCCGCCAAGTCCTTCCACCCTGATCACGGGAACTGCACTCCCGCGATCCGGACCGTTCGGCAGCCTTCGGGCTGCAAACTGGTTCCCGCCGCAGCCCCTAGGCGGCGAACTGATTCATCGTGTTGTGCGCGCCGCCGGCCTTCAGCGCCGCTTCACCCGCGAAATATTCCTTATGGTCGTCGCCAATGTCCGAACCGGCCATGTTCTGATGCTTGACGCAGGCGATACCCTGGCGGATTTCCTTGCGCTGAACACCCTCGACATAGCCGAGCATGCCTGCCTCACCGAAATATTCCCTGGCAAGATTGTCGGTCGACAGAGCGGCAGTGTGATAGGTCGGCAGGGTGATGAGGTGATGGAAGATGCCGGCCCGCGCCGCCGCATCCTTCTGGAAGGTGCGGATCTTCTCATCGGCCTCGCGGCCGAGGTCCGTCGCGTCGTAATCGGCGCTCATCAGCTTCGCCCGGTCATAGGCGCTGACATCCTTGCCCTCGGCGGTCCAGGCGTCGAAGACCTGCTGGCGGAAGTTCAGCGTCCAGTTGAACGAGGGCGAGTTGTTGTAGACCAGCTTCGCATTGGGCACGACTTCGCGGATGCGGTCGACCATGCCGGCGATCTGCTCGACATGCGGCTTTTCGGTTTCGATCCACAGCAGGTCCGCGCCGTTCTGGAGCGAGGTGATGCAGTCGAGCACGACGCGGTCCTCGCCGGTTCCGGTGCGGAACTGGAAGAGGTTCGACGGCAGGCGCTTGGGACGGAACAGCTTGCCGCCGCGGGCCAGGACGACATCGCCGCGCAGGCTGCCCAAGTCGGTGACCTCCTCGACGTCGAGGAAGCTGTTATACTGGTCGCCCAGGTCGCCATCTTCCTTGCTGTAGGCGATCTGCTTGGTGAGGCCGGCGCCCAGCGAGTCGGTGCGGGCGACGATGATGCCGTCGTCGACGCCCAGCTCCAGGAAGGCGTAGCGGACCGCGCGGATCTTCGCGAGGAAGTCCTCATGCGGAACCGTGACCTTGCCGTCCTGGTGGCCGCACTGCTTTTCGTCCGAGACCTGGTTTTCGATCTGGATGCAGCAGGCGCCCGCCTCGATGAACTTCCTGGCCAGCAGGTAGGTCGCCTCGGCATTGCCGAAGCCCGCGTCGATGTCCGCGATGATCGGGACGACATGGGTTTCGTAATTGTCGATGTCATGGCTGATCTTCTGCGCCTTGACTTCGTCGCCGGCTTCACGGGCGGCGTCGAGGTCGCGGAACATCATGCCCAGTTCGCGGGCGTCGGCCTGGCGGAGGAAGGTGTAGAGTTCCTCGATCAGCGCGGGGACGCTGGTCTTCTCATGCATCGACTGGTCGGGCAGCGGGCCGAATTCGCTGCGCAGCGCGGCGACCATCCAGCCGGAGAGGTAGAGGTAGCGGCCCTTGGTCGTGCCGAAATGCTTCTTGATGCTGATCATCTTCTGCTGGCCGATGAAGCCGTGCCAGCAGCCCAGCGACTGGGTGTAGTTGGCCGGATCGGCGTCATAGGCGGCCATGTCGCGGCGCATGATGCCGGCGGTATAGCGCGCGATGTCGAGGCCGGTGTGGAAACGGTTCTGGAGACGCATGCGGGCGACCGATTCGGCCGCGATGCCGTCCCAATGGCCCTGACCCCCGATGGTGGCGCCAGCCTTGGTGATTTCCTGTTGGTAGGTCATGACAGCTCGATCCCATGAACGATGTGGTGAATGAATGGCGTTTTTCTAATCGGGCTTTCGCGGGTGCGGCAGGGGGCGTGAAGTTCAGTTGTAGAACTTTACAAGAATTGCGTGTAAAGTTGTAAAGGCTGCACAGGAGCGCTTGACGAATGGCCAAGGATCGACCGGTTTACATGGGGCCGCGGCTGCGCAGGCTGCGGCGCGAACTGGGTCTGACGCAGGCGGACATGGCGGCGGATCTGGAGATTTCCGCCAGCTATGTGGCGTTGCTGGAGCGCAACCAGCGGCCGCTGACCGCCGACATGCTGTTGCGCCTTGCCCGCACCTACAAGATGGACATGAGCGAGCTGGCGGGCGACGGCGGCGCCGAGCAGACCGCGCGATTGCAGGCGGTGCTGAGGGACCCGATGTTCGCGGACATCGACCTGCCGGTGCTGGCGACCGGGGATGTCGCGGTCAATTATCCGGGGATCACAGAGGCTTTGCTGCGGCTGCACACCGCCTATCGCGAGGAGCAACTGGCGCTGGCGGACCGGGGCGTGGAGCGGGAAGATGCCGCCGAGGCGCCCGATCCGGTGGCCGAATCGCGGCGATTCCTGGGCGCGCGGCGCAACAGCTTTCCGCTGCTGGACGATGCGGGGGAAAAGCTGGCGCAGGAGGTGGAGACGGCGGGGAGCCTGTCGGCATGGCTGAAGGCGAAGCATAATCTGCGGGTCCGGCGCCTGCCGCCCGACGTCATGGCGGGATCGATGCGGCGGCTGGACCGGCACCGCGACGCGGTGCTGCTGGACGACGCGCTGGACGGGGCGAGCACCCAGTTCCAACTGGCGTTGCAGATCGCCTATCTGGAGATGCGCCGCGATTTCGACGCGGTGCTGAAGGACGGCCAGTTCGCGAGCGAGAGCGGGCGGCGGCTGACCCGCAGGGCGCTGGCCAGCTATGGCGCGGCGGCGATCCTGATGCCCTATACCGCCTTCGCCAAGGCGGTGGAGGCGCGGCGTTACGATGTGGAGGCGCTGGCCCGGCAGTTCGGCGCGAGCTTCGAGCAAACCGCACATCGCCTCACCACGCTGCAAAAGCCGGGGCAGGAGCGCGTTCCCTTCTTCTTCCTGCGCGTCGACCATGCGGGCAATGTCAGCAAGCGGCTGGACAGCGCGGGCTTTCCCTTTGCCCGCCATGGCGGCTCCTGCCCGCTCTGGTCGGTGCATCATGCGTTCGAGCGGCCCAGGGAATTGCTGACGCAATGGCTGGAACTGCCCGACGGGCAACGATTCTTTTCCATCGCGCGGACGGTGACGGCGGGCGGCGGCGGCTGGGGCGCGCCGAAGATCGAGCGGGCGATCGCGCTATGCTGCGCGGCGGAGCACGCCCATCGGCTGATCTACACGACCGGCGAGGCCACGCCCGAACCCACGCCGATCGGCGTCACCTGCCGCCTGTGCCATCGCAGCCAGTGCATGGCGCGATCCGCCCCGCCCATCGGGCGCGACATGCTGCCAGAGGATTTCCGGCGAACCCACGCGCCCTTCGGTTTCGCCGACGGTTGAGCGCGGCGGCGGCGGATCGTGGCGGGTCCGGCTGACCTGCGCCGGACCCGTCCGCCCCTTTTTGGCTTCAGCGCGGATCAGGCCCGCGCACATCGTCCTGCCTCAGCCGCGAGACCGAAGGCGCCATGCGGTGATCGACCGGCTCATGCACCAGATCGTCGAACAGCGCGCGATAATGGATCATGGCGCGACGCAGATCTTCGGTATCCGCGTCGCCCCGCGCATGGCGCAGGGCGATGTCATGGGCCGCGCGATAATTCTGGACGACTTCGGGATGGTCCACCGACAGGTCGGCCGAACGCTGCTCGAAGTCCACGACGGGATAGCCGCGCACCTCCATCACCTCGGCCAGCAGCACATCGGCCCGCGAGACCGCGCCCTGCGGGTCGTCGACGAACTGCGCCTGCACCCGCACCCAGGCGTCGGTGAAGGCATCGGCCTGTTGCGGCGAAAGCGGACGGATGGGGAAGGCGGCGACGCGCTTCTCACGCTGTTGCAGTTCCGCCTCCGCCTTGCGCGCGCTGCCGGTCATTTCCACGGTCCGGCCATATTCCGGGCCGAACCGGGCGCGCAGATCGGCGCGGCGGCGATGGGCGATGGCCATGACGGCGACCGCCACGACAAGAACAAGCGCCAGAAGCGCCAGGCCGACTTCCAGCGGGGTCAGAGTGACCATGACATCTCTCTCCTCCACGGCCTTCGCAAAGCCGCTGTCGACGCCCGCCGCCTGCACGGGATCAACCTGTTTTGCCGGGCTTTGTTCCGGGGTCGAGAGAGGCGCCGATGGCCCCGGAAAGCTAACCCTCCATAAGATCGAGATAAGCCACCACATCATTGTCCGTGGCAAGGAAAAGGCCGTCCTGCACATCCTGCGGCTGCTGCTCCGCGATGCGCAGGGCTTCGCTCAACGGGCCGTAAAAGAGCGTCGTCGCCGCGCCGCCGCCGTCAGCGTCGCTAAGATGATAGAGGCGGACGGTGGCCGAGTTGTAGGTGGTGCGCATGGGCGGGGATTATCGGCGTGGCGGTCAGGCCATGCAAGTCGGATCGGATGCATTTCGGGGTGAGAAGCAACCTTTGCTCCTCAGATCGCAACCCGCCAGCCGTCGAGCGGCTGAATGGTGGCGCAGGACGGGCCGTCATCCCTGGCGCGGCCGGGCAAGTGACATTCCAGCGCCGCAGGCGGCGCCGCCTGTTCCAGAAGATCATGAGAAATATCGTGAACGTCGATCTTGGCACGGCGGCTCCACGGTGACGCAGGATCGCCGGCCTGACCGCCGACGGCGATATAGACGAAGCGACGCTCCGGACCTTCCCGGCGGACGAACTCGCCGCTGAGCTTCGGCCCCGGCGCGAGCTGGACCGGCACATCGAAGCGAAGGGCTTCGTTGCGCGCGACCACCGGGCCTACCGGCGCACCCTTTCTGTCTTGCAGGCTATAGGTGACATCCGGAACCGGATTGTCGATCACCAGACGGAGAATGATCGTCCGCTTCGCCATGATCGCTTGCCCTCCAATCGCTTCGGAAAGGGTCAAGCTTATAGGAGAATGCGAGCCGATAGCGGAATTTGGCGCCGTCAGCGGCGATCGGTGATCCTGATGCCGGCTGCCAGACGGTTCGGGCCGATCTTCACCGCGTCGTCGGTGAAATTGGCGACGAAGCTGCTGTTGCGCTGCAACCCCGGCACGAAGGAGGCGCGGTTGTTCGCGATGGAGAGGTTCGTGCTGTCCTGCTCCCTCCCCTCCGGCGCCACGGTGATGAAGGCGCTGTAATTGTCCTTGTCGCGGCCCTGCACCATTTCATTGCCGCTGATCGTCCCGCTCGCGCCGTTGGAAAGGTCGATCATATAGTTGGTGAGCCGCCCGCCGCTGTCGTCGAAGCTGTTGTCGGTGATAATGACGCGGGGCGTGCGGGTTTTCAGATAATGACCGCCATCGCCCTGGTCGAAGCGGGACCGGGTGACGGTCAGGCTGCCGTAGCGGCCCGCATAGATGCCGTGGGCGCAGGCGAGGTCGCGGTCGCAGCGCCCCAGATGGCGGAAGGTCGACCTGTCGATGCTGATCGCGTTGCCCGGCGCGTCGCCCGTCAAAATGCCTTCCTCGCTGTTGCGGAACAGGCTGTTGGCGACGGTCAGGTTGCCGCTTTCCAGCCGGATGCCCGCGCCATTGCCATCGGGCACGCGCAGATTCTGGAAGATGAGGCCGTCTATGGTGCTCGACCGGCCGCGCAGCACCAGCGCCGCCTTCTGCTCGCAGGCCACGCCGTCGAGGATGGCGGTGCCCGGCTTCTGCGCGCGGATGGTGACGTCGCCGCCCTGCTGCACCGCGCATTGCGCATAGCTGCCCGGCGCCACCAGCACCGTGCCGCGGCCATTGCCGATCGCCCTGATCGCGTCCCCCAGCGTCGCATAGCTTCGCCCGCTTTCCGCCACGGTGAAGGGCGACGTCACCCCCTGCGCCAGCGCGGTTGCCGTCACGGCGGCGGATACAAGCAGGAGAGTCGAAAAAAGGCGCATATCCAAGGATATAGAGGAGCGCCTTTCTGCGGCCAATGCGGAGTCATGGTTAATGAAATATTGTTCCGCTATGGGACAGCGGGGAAAGGCCTCCTTGCGCCTGACCGGGTTCCCGCGATTCCGCGACTTTGAGCGGTCCCCGCACATGCCGCATCATGACGGTTGGCGCGGGCGCGGTTGCGGGTTAAGCCTTGTCCGGACATGGTTTCCGCCCCTTCCCGTCCCTTTCCCGCCTGGCTGACCCTTTGCGGAGCCGCCCTGATGGCGGCGATGACGGGCGGCTGCTCTGACGAGGGGAGCGGACCGGTGACGGTCAGCGTGATCGGCAGCCCCGCCGATTTCGCCACGCCCCTGGAGAATCTGCCGGACCCCGGATCGAAGCTGTTCCTGGAAACCACCGCGCAGGGGCTGGTGGCGTTCGATGCCGGCGGCGAGATCCTGCCCGCCCTCGCCCAGCGCTGGATCGTGGAGGACGATGGCCGCAGCTATATCTTCCGCCTGCGCCGCGCCTTCTGGCCCGATGGCAGCAAGGTGCTGGCGAAGGATGTCGGGCGGCTGTTGACCGCGCGGATAGAGGCGCTGCGCCGGCTGGACCCCGCCGGGCCGCTGGACGCCGTGCAGGACGTGGTGGCGATGACGGGCGAGGTGATCGAGATCAGGCTGGCGGCGCCGCGCCCCTATGTGTTGCAGATGCTGGCCCAGCCGCAGATGGCGATCCTGTCGCGGGAGGGGGGAACCGGCCCCTATCGGCGGGAGAAGCGGGGCGGCGTTCCGGGGAAGGCGCTGGTGCTGACGCCGGTGGAGCGGGCCACGAACGAATCCGGCGACGAACTGCCGGTGCCCGCCTGGCAGACCCGGATCGTCCGGGCGGAGCGGGCGGCGCTCGCCATCACCCGTTTCCAGCAGGGCAAGGCCGCGCTTGTGCTGGGCGGACGTTTTTCCGACCTGCCGCTGCTGGTGCCGGCGGGGGTCGACCGCGACGATGTGCGGATCGATCCGGTGCAGGGGCTGCTGGGACTGGCGGTGACGGGCCGGAGCGGGGCGAGCGGCAAGCTGCTGGAGGATGACGGCGTGCGGCGGGCGATCAACATGGCGATCGACCGCAGCCGCCTGCCGGTGATGTTCCCCGTCGGCGGCTGGGCCACGACGGAGCAGATCGTGCCGGGCCAGCTCGACCTGCCCGCGCCGCCCGCCGTGCCGGATTGGTCCCGCCTGTCGCAGGATGAACGCTGGGCGCAGGGACAGGCGGTCATGAAGCGCTGGCGCAGCGAGCATGGCGATCCGCCGGCGTTGCGCGTGGCACTGCCCAGGGGGCCGGGCTCCACCCTGCTGTTCGGGCTGGTGCGGCATGACCTGGGCATGATCGGCCTGGCTGTCGAGCGGGTCGACATGGCGGCCGATGCCGATCTGCGGCTGGTCGACGAGGTTGCGGCCTATGACAGCGCGCTCTGGTATCTGGGGCGGATCGGCTGCGCCCGGAAGGTGCATTGCTCGGCGGAGGCGGAGGCGCAATTGCAGGCGGCGAGCCTTTCCGCCAGCCTGGACGAGCGCATGGCCCGCGTGGCGCGGGCGGAGGCGCTGATGCAGGCGCATAACGGCTTCATCGCGCTGGGCGCGCCGGTGCGCTGGTCGCTGGTGGCGCGGCGGCTGACCGGCTTCATGGCTTCGCCCCGGGCGCGGCACCCATTGAACCATCTGTTCAGGAGCACCAACTAGAGCATCGAAAGCCGATGCTTGGAGGACGGATGATGGCGATTTCGCAGGACCAGTTCGACCGGATCGTGCGCGACATGCCCGGATTCGGCCGCGATCCGGCTTCGGTGCGCAGGCGGATCGAGATGATGGAGGCGATGCTGGAGGGGCTGTTCGTCCTTCCCGGCACCAACCGGCGGGTCGGGCTGGACAGTCTGGTGGGGCTGATCCCCGTGGTGGGCGATTTCGCCACGGCCGCCATGGGGGCGTGGATCGTGTGGGAAGCGCGGAACCTGGGCATGTCGAAATGGCAGCTCACGCGCATGGCGGCCAATGTCGGCTTCGATACGTTGATCGGTGCCATTCCCTTTGCCGGGGATGTTTTCGATTTCTTCTACAAGTCGAATACGAAGAATCTGCGCATCATCCGCAACCATCTGGACCGGCATCATCCATCGACGGTGATCGTAGAGGGTTAGGCTGTATCGACATGCAGCCCTGGCGGCCTGCAAATGCGCCCAGCGGCGGGCAAGCGCCGGGGCGCATGCGCGACTTCAGGCAAAGGCAAAATCGAGGCCGATGTCGGCGGCGGGGGCCGACTGGGTGAGGCGGCCGACGCTGATATAGGTGACGCCGGTTTCCGCCCTGGCGCGGATGGTGTCGAGCGTGACGCCGCCCGATGCTTCGGTGGGGACGCGGCCGCCGACCAGCGTGACCGCCCCGCGCAGGGTGGGCGCGTCCATATTGTCGAGCAGGAGGTGCGTGGCCCCGGCGGCGAGCGCGGGTTCGATCTGGTCGACGCGGTCCACCTCCACGATGATGCTGGCGATTCCGGCGGCGGCGGCGCGGCGGACGGCCTCCTCCACCGATCCGGCGACGGCGACGTGATTGTCCTTGATCATCGCCGCGTCCCACAGGCCCATGCGGTGATTGGTCGCGCCGCCCATGCGCGTTGCAT
This sequence comes from Sphingobium sp. PNB, assembly GCF_019873065.1. NCBI lineage: Bacteria > Pseudomonadati > Pseudomonadota > Alphaproteobacteria > Sphingomonadales > Sphingobiaceae > Sphingobium > Sphingobium sp. PNB. The sequence goes on along the minus strand of NZ_JAINEZ010000003.1, from coordinate 41,273 downwards.
ATTTCTCCAGCACGCGAAGGCCCGGAATGGTCTTGCGCGTGTCGAGCAGCGTCGCGCCGGTGCCGAGGATCGCGTCGACATAGGCGCGGGTCATGGTCGCGATGCCGGTCAGGTGCTGGACGGTGTTGAGGGCGGACCGCTCGGCCGTCAGCATGGCGCGGGCCTTGCCGCGAATGCGCATGATGTCGGTGCCGGCCGCCACGCGATCGCCGTCCTCCTTCAGCAGTTCGATCTCCACAGCCGGATCGAGCGCGCGGAAGAAGGCGGCGGCGATCGGCAGGCCCGCCAGCGTCACGGCGTCGCGGCTGTCCATCACCCCGTCGAAGATCGCGTCGGCGGGGATCACCGCCTCGCTGGTGACGTCGCGGCCATCGGGGCCAAGGTCTTCCGCCAGGGTGGAGGCGATGAAGGCGTCAAGATCGAAGCCGGGGAGAGCGAAGGTCATGCTGCCGCCAGCCTTTTTGCGATCATTTCCATCATGGCTGCCTGCTCGCTGCCGGCCGGGAACGTCCAGAAGTCATGCTTGCGCCGCGGCCATGGCCAGTCGCGGCGCAGAATGCCGCGCAACCGCTTGTCCGATATATGGTGGCGGCGCGCGACTTCCACGGCCGTGACCATCCGTTCCATCAGCGCGTGCCCAAATCGCCCTGCCCGACCGTGCCGCTCGCCATTTCGAGCATGCGGTCGAGGCTCTTCTTGGCGGCGAGGCGCAGCCCCTCCTCCATCTCGATGCGCGGCTGGAGGTCGCGCAGCGCCAGATAGAGCTTCTCCATCGTGTTGAGCGCCATATAGGGGCAGATGTTGCAGTTGCAGTTGCCGTCCGCGCCGGGCGCGCCGATGAAATTCTTTTCCGGCACCGCCTTCTGCATCTGGTGGATGATATGCGGTTCGGTGGCGACGATCAGCGTGTCGCCGGGCATGGTCTTGGAAAATTCCAATATGCCGCTGGTCGAGCCGATATAATCGGCATGGTCGACGATATGGGGCGGGCATTCCGGGTGCGCGGCGACAGGAGCGCCGGGATGCTGGGCCTTGAGCTTCAGCAGTTCCGTCTCGCTGAACGCCTCATGCACGATGCAGACGCCCGGCCAGAGCAGCATGTCGCGGCCCAGCTTGCGCTTCAGATAGCCGCCCAGATGCTTGTCGGGGCCGAAGATGATCTTCTGATCCTTCGGAATCTGCGCCAGGATCTTTTCCGCCGAGGAGGAGGTGACGATGATGTCGGAAAGCGCCTTCACCTCCGCCGAGCAGTTGATGTAGCTGAGCGCGATATGGTCGGGATGCGCCTCCCGAAAGGCCTTGAACTGGGCGGGCGGGCAACTGTCCTCCAGACTGCATCCCGCATCCATGTCCGGCAGCACCACGATCTTTTCCGGCGAGAGGATCTTCGCCGTTTCCGCCATGAAGCGCACGCCGCAGAAGGCGATGACATCGGCGTCCGTCTCCGCCGCCTTGCGCGAGAGTTCCAGCGAATCGCCCACGAAATCGGACAGGTCCTGGATCTCCGGCTTCTGGTAATAATGGCCGAGGATGACGGCGTTGCGTTCCTTGCGCAGCCGGTCGATCTCCGCGCGCAGGTCGATCCCCTGCGGGATTCCGGTGATGGCGTTCATGTCCCTACCCTGCTCCTTGAAGGGCCTTCATCCAGCGCCCCCTAACGGGCGTTGCGGCTGTTGGCCAGTACATCGTTGATGGGCGTCGTCACATCCCATCGATCCCGGTTGCGGTCGGCGCGTTCCGGCGGGAAGGTGACGATCACCCGCGCGTCGCCATAGCCCAGCGCCCCCAGCGGCGCGCCGAGCAGCCTGCCGAGCGCGGCGCGGCCATAATCGCGCGCCTGCGCCATGCGTTCGGGCGAGCGCGCTTCCCTGTCCGCGCGTCCCTGCGCGTGGAGCGAGGTGCGGCGGCTGAGTTCCTCCCCCGCCTGCCGGGTCACGAACAGGCCGTTGGTCTGCACCAGCGTCCGGCGGCTTTCGTCGATATTGGGCCGCCCCGGCTTCACGTCCGGCGCGTTGACGATGAGCGTCCGGTTCTTTTCATTCCATTCCAGATCGCCGGCGCCGATGCCGCCGACGTCGATGAAATAGGCGACCGAAAAGGGCATCTTCACCAGCTGGTCCGACTTCAGCAGCCCGAAGCCGCGCACATCCTGCGCCGTGCTCTGTATCGTGCCGGACAGTTCCGACACCTTGAGGCTGGAAGCGCCCGCGAAACGTTCCGCGATGACCCTGGTGACGGCCGAGCCGTCCTCCTCCACCGTCACCGCATAGTCGCGTTCATAGCGGTGCCAGCCGACCAGCATGGCCGCCCCTGCGGCGAGCAGGGCCAGGACGGCCAGGACGGGGCCGGCGAAGCGCTTCAGCGCAACTGCCATCGTCCGTCCCCCGTCGCGGCGGCGATGCCGCGCCCGTCGAGGTCGATGAGATGCGCCAGCACCGAACGCCCCGCGGCGCTGTGCAGCCGGGGATCGACGCCCCTGTACATTTCCGTGACCATGGCGGGGATTTCCGATGCGCCGTTGCGTTCCAGAAAGCGCAATATCTGGCCTTCGCGCTGCTTTCGGTGGCCCATCATGCCGCGCACCAGCCGCTGCGGATTGTCGACCGCGTCGCCATGGGCCGGATAATAGACCGCGTCGGTCCGGTCGAGCAGCCGCTGCATCGAGGCCATATAGGCGGTCATGTCTCCGTCCGGCGGGGAAACCACGCTGGTGGACCAGCCCATCACATGATCGCCGGTGAACAGGGCATTTTCCTCCGCCAGCGCGAAGCAGAGATGGTTGGAGGTGTGGCCCGGCGTCGCGACGGCCGTCAGCGTCCAGCCCCGGCCGCCAAGCTGTTCGCCATCCGCCAGCACCCGGTCCGGACGATAGGCGGCGTCGAAGGCGGCATCGGCGCGGGGTCCGTCGTCGTCCAGCGTCAGCGGCGCGCAGCCGACGACCGGAGCGCCGGTCCGGGCGCTGAGCGGCGCGGCGGCCGGGCTGTGGTCGCGATGGGTGTGGGTGCAGAGGATCGCGCTGACCGGACGCCCGCCGATCGCGTCGAGCAGCGCGGCCAGATGCGCCGCGTCGTCGGGGCCGGGATCGATGACCGCCACATCCTGCGCGCCCACCAGATAGGTCTGCGTGCCCGTATAGGTGAAGGGCGAGGGATTGGGCGCGAGCACGCGACCCACCAGCGGAGAAAGCCGCATCAGCGCGCCGGTGGGCAGGTCGGCCGGATCGAAGGGTGTTGCCATGTCCGATCCCATGTGCCCATTTCCGGGCGGTTTTCAAGGGCGATCCCCTGCCCTATCATGGCGCCATGGCGGCTTCGGACGATCTTTGCGAACAGTGGCGGCGGCATCTGGCGCTGGACCGGCGGCGGTCGGTGCATACGGTGCGCGCCTATGTGGCGACCGCCGAACGGTTGCTGGCCTTCCTGGAGGAGCATCGCGGCGAAGCGGTGACGGCGGCCATGCTGGCGGGCATCGAACAGGCCGATCTGCGCGCTTTCCTGACGGTGCGGCGGATGGACGGCATCGGCAACGTCTCGGCGGCGCGGGAATTGTCGGCGGTGCGCGGTTTCCTGCGGTTCGTGGGCGGCGAGGATGCCCGCGTCCCGATGCTGAAGGGGCCGCGGGTGAAGCGCGGCCTGCCCCGCCCCGTGTCGCCCGACGAGGCCGTGGCGCTGGCCGGGGACATAGCCGAAACCGCGCGGGAGCCGTGGATCGGCGCGCGGGACTGGGCGGTGCTGCTGCTGCTTTACGGGGCGGGACTGCGCATCGGGGAGGCGATGGGATTGACCGGCGCGGTGCTGCCCCTGGGGAAAACCCTGCGCGTCACGGGCAAGCGGGGCAAGACCCGGATCGTGCCGTTACTGCCGCAGGTGCGGGAGGCGATGGAAGCCTATATGTCGCTCTGTCCCTTTGGGCAGGAGAAGGACGGGCCGCTGTTCCGGGGCGCGCGGGGCGGGCCGCTTTCGCCGGCGCTCATCCGCCGCGCCGTGCAGGGCGCGAGGGGACGGCTGGGCCTGTCGGACCGGACGACGCCCCATGCGCTGCGCCACAGTTTCGCGACGCATCTGCTGGGGCGCGGGGCGGACCTGCGGTCGTTGCAGGAATTGCTGGGCCATGCCAGCCTGTCCTCGACGCAGATCTATACGCAGGTCGACGCGGCGCATCTGCTGGATATTTATCGCAATGCCCATCCCCGGGCGTGAAGCCGTTTCCTCGTCCGGACCGGGTTCCTGCCTGCGCGGGGGCATGACGATCCGGGATCACCCCCTCGGCTTCCAGGTGGCCAGCCGCCAGAGATAGAAGAGGACCGCCCCTACCACGCAGGCGGTCGCCACGGGTCCGACATATTTGTCGATGTCGCGGAAATTCTGGCCCAATATATAGCCTGCATAGGCAAGGACGATGTTCCACACCAGCGCCCCGCCGCTGGTCCAGAGCAGGAAGCGGACATGCCCCATGCGGAACAGGCCGGCGGGCAGCGAGATCATCGTGCGGAAGGCGGGCATGAAGCGGAAGACGAACACCACGATCTGCCCATATTTGCCGAAGATATGGTCGAGCGCCTCGACATCCTTCCACTCCAGCGTCGCCCAGCGGCCATAGCGGTCGACGATCGGCTTCAACCGGCCGAAGCCCAGCCGGTGGCCGATCATATACCAGAAATAATTGCCGATGGTGGTCCCGACGGTGCCCGCGAACAGCAGCCATCCCATCTCCATCCGGCCCTGTCCGACGCGGATGCCGCCAATGCCCATGATGAGTTCGGACGGGATCGGCGGGAAGACATTTTCCAGCACCATCAGGACGAATATGCCCCAATAGCCGCCCGCATCGATCAGGCGGAGAACCCAGTCGGTCATCCGATCGCCCATCCCGTCGCGCGGTCGGCCCTGCCGCATGGCGTCCCCGCCCCGGCCGGGATGACGCCATATCGATTCAAGCGGCTGCCCGCGCCGCCAGCCGGGCGTCGATCGCGTCCCAGATCATCCCGCCGGTGTCCGTGCCGTTGAAGGCGTCGATGGAGACGATGCCGGTCGGGGACGTCACGTTGATTTCCGTCAGCCATTCGCCGCCGATCACGTCGATGCCGACGAACAGCAGGCCGCGCCGCCTGAGTTCCGGACCCAGCGCTTCGCAGATTTCCAGTTCGCGTTCGGTCAGCACCGTCTTCGCGGCCGAACCGCCCACGGCGAGGTTGGAGCGGATCTCGCCCGCGCCGGGAATGCGGTTGACCGCGCCCGCGACTTCGCCGTCGACCAGCACGATCCGCTTGTCGCCTTCCGCGACGCCGGGGATGAAGGCCTGCACCATGAAGGGTTCGACCCAGGAGGATTTGAACAGTTCCACCAGCGCGGAGAGATTCGCGCCGGACCGCCCGACATGGAAGACGGCATTGCCCGCATTGCCGTAGAGCGGCTTCACCACGACTTCGCCATGCTGGGCGAGGAAGGACTTCACCTCCTCCAGGTCGCGGGTGATCATCGTCGGCGGCATGAAGCGCGCATAGTCGAGCACGAACAGCTTTTCCGGCGCATTGCGGACGGAGGCGGGATCGTTCACCACCAGCGTTTCTTCCTGCACGCGCTCCAGCAGGTGCGTGGCGGTGATGTAGCTGAGGTCGAAGGGCGGGTCCTGCCGCATCAGGACCACGTCGACGTCCCGGCCAAGGTCCAGCACCTCCGCCTCCCCGAAGGCGAAATGATCGCCCTCCACCTTCTGCACCCGAACCGGGCGCGCCCGCGCCAGTACGCGGCCGTCGCGATAGGTGAGGTCCGGGGCGAGATAATGATAGAGCCGGTGTCCCCGCGCCTGCGCCGCCAGCATGATGTGGAAGGTCGAATCGCCGCCGATCCTGATGCCCTCCATCGGGTCCATCTGCACGGCGACGGTGAGCGGGTTGAGTTCGGTCGTCATCGACTTGCTTTTCCTACCGTTCGGGTTGGGCCTGTCGAAGCCCATCCCTTTCCTGAAGAGAAGTTTCGCCGTTGAGCAAGCTCGGCCTTCGGGTCGACAGGCTCAGGGCGAACGGAACGGGAGGATCGGTTCAACCTACCCCCCGTGCCAGACATTGGCCAGATGGCGCGGCGGGCGGCCCGGCGCAAGGAGCATCACGTCGATTCGCATGTCGTCGCCCGGTTTTGCAAGGTCGTGGAACAGGATTTCCGCCGCCGCCGCGACGCGGGAGAGGCGGCGTTCGTCTATGGCGAGGTGAAGATCGGCATCCGTCGCCCTTGCCTTGACCTCGACGAAGGCCAGCATCCTGCCGCGCCGGGCGACGAGGTCGACCTCCCCCGCGGGCGTGCGCAGGCGGCGGCCGACGATCTGCCAGCCCTTGAGCCGCAGCCACCAGCCGGCGATGCGCTCCGCCTGTTTTCCGCGCTTTTCGGCTGCCCAGCGCTTTACCCCCCGAATTCCCGTCACCCCCTGAGTTCCAGCGCGCGATCATAGAGGGCGCGGCGATCGAGACCGAGCTTCTTCGCGACCTCCCCAGCCGCCTTGGACAGGGGGAGGCGTTCCATCGCCTCCAGCAGCGCCGCGTCGGCATCCTCGGCGCTGGCGGGCGGCGCCTCGCCGGGGGGGCCGACGGTGACGACGATCTCCCCCCTGGGCGGGGCGTCGGCATAGCGGGCGGAGAGTTCGCTCAGCGTGCCCGTGGCGGTTTCCTCGAAGGCCTTGCTGATCTCCCGCGAGACGGCGGCTTCGCGGTCGCCCAGATGCTCCGCCATGGCGGCAAGGCTTTCCGACAGGCGCGGGCCGCTTTCGTAGAAGACGAGCGTGGCGCGCAGGGCAGCGACTTCGGCGAGGACGTCGCCCCGCGCCTTCTGCTTCGACGGCAGGAAGCCCATGAAGAGGAAGCGGTCGGTGGGCAGGCCCGACAGGGTGAGCGCGGCGATGGCGGCGCTGGGGCCGGGCAGCGTCGTGATCCTGCGTCCGGCGGCGCGGGCGTCGCGCACCAGCTTGTAGCCCGGATCGGAGATCAGCGGGGTTCCCGCGTCCGAGAGAAGCGCCACCGATTCGCGCGCCATCCGCTCGATCAGGCGGGTCCGCACCCCCTCCGCACTGTGGTCGTGATAGGGGACCATCGGCCGGTCGGACCCGGCATGGCGCAGCAGCCGTGCGCTGACCCGTGTATCTTCCACGGCGATCACATCGGCCAGACGCAGGACTTCGGCCGCGCGGGGGGTTAGGTCTGCAAGGTTGCCGATCGGCCCCGCAACGATGTAAAGGCCCGGTTCAAGCCTAGACGGTTCAGTTTCCATAAGGATGCCAGATGACAGAGACGGATGCCCCCCGGCAAGCGGACTTGTTCGCTTCGATGCGACGCGCCGGGCGGATTTTGTTCGCCGCGACGGCTTTGCTGGTCGCCGCCTGTCAGTCGATCGTGCCCAAGGGCCCCGGTCCGGCGCAGCCCAGCGGGCCGGTGCAGACGGGCCCCGACGTCACCGAAGGCCTGCCCACCGACACGCTGCGCCATCGCGTCGCGCTGCTGGTGCCGATGAGCGGTCCCAATGCCGGGGTCGGCCAGTCGATCGCCAATGCGACCACCCTGGCGCTGCTGGACACCAAGGCCGACAAGGTGCGCATCACCACCTACGACACCGGGGTCGGCGCGGCGGCGGCGGCGAACAAGGCGCTGGCGGACGGCAACAAGCTGATCCTGGGGCCGTTGCTGGCGGAGGATGCGCGGATCGTCGGCCCCATCGCGGCGCGGGCCAATGTGCCGGTGATCAGCTTCTCCAACGACACCAGCGTGGCCGGGAACGGCGTCTACATCATGGGCTACAACCCCAACCAGTCGATCGAACGGGTGGTGGAATTCGCCAGGGGCAAGGGCCTGTCCAAATTCGCCGCGCTGGTGCCCAAGGGAACCTATGGCGAGCGGTCGGGCACCGCCCTGTTGCGCGCGGTCGAGGGTGCGGGCGGAACCGTGGTGTCGATGCAGACCTTCGACCGCAGCCCCGCCTCCATCACGGCGGCGGTCAGGAAATTGCAGGCGTCCTCCAGCTATGACGCGCTGCTGATCGCGGACAGCGGCCGGGTGGCGGTGCAGGTCGCGCCGATCGTGCGGAAGAATGGCGGCGCGACGGCGCGGCTGCTGGGCACCGAATTGTGGAATACGGACAGCGGCCTGGCGTCCAGCCCGGTGCTGCGCGGCGCCTGGTTCGCCAGCGTGTCGGATGGCCTCTACCGCCAGCTCGCGACCAAATATCGGGCGCGCTACGGCAATGCGCCGTTCCGATTGTCGGCGCTCGGCTATGACGCGGTGCTGCTGACCGTGCGGATCGCGCGCGACTGGAAGCCGGGGACGACCTTCCCGGCGGCGCGGCTGCGCGATGCGGGGGGCTTTGCCGGGATCGACGGCGCGTTCCGCTTCGGCCGGGACGGCATTGCGGAACGGGCGCTGGAAGTATCGGAGATCGGCGCGGGCACCTTCACGGTCGTCGCGCCCGCGCCACGCGCCTTTGCCGAATAGCGTGCCGCGTGCTCCTGCAACGGCGGGAGCACGCCGCAGATGACGGTCAGGACGCGGTTCGCCCGGTCGGCAGGATCAATGGCCAGTCGCCGTCCGTTTCTATGCGCGCCGAAATGCCGTACACTTTGGCGAGATTCCCCGCCGTCAGCACGTCCAGCGGCGCGCCGTCGGCCACCGGCGAGCCGCGATCCATCAGGACCAGCCGGTCGCAATAGCGCGCCGCCATGCCCAGGTCGTGCAGCACGGTGACGACCAGCGATCCCGCCCGCGCCTCTGCCCTGAGCAGGTCCATGACGTCGATCTGATGCCCCGGATCGAGCGCGGCCAAGGGCTCGTCCGCGATCAGCGCGGGCGCGCCGACCGCCAGCGCCCGGGCCAGCAGCACGCGGGCGCGCTCGCCACCCGACAATTCGGTCGCCACCCTGCCCTTCAGATGCAGTGCGTCGGCGCGCATCAGGGCGGCGTCGATCAGCGCCTCATCCTCCACGGAAAGGCGGGACAGCGGCCCCAGATGCGGCAGGCGGCCCAGCGCCACCAGCCGCTCCACCGCCAGCGGCCAGTGCAGCGTCTGTCCCTGCGGCAGATAGGCGATGCGCCGGGCGATCTGCTGCCGGCTGAGCCGCGCGCTATCGGCGCCGTCGATCAGGACGGAGCCGTTTTCCCGTTTCACAAGGCCCAGCATGGCGCGGATCAGCGTCGACTTCCCTGCGCCATTGGGACCGATGATGCCGACCAGCTCGCCCGGCCCGAGCGCAAGATCGACGCCGCTTACCGCCGGATGGCGGCCCAGCCTGACGGAAAGCCCCTGTGCGCGGATCGTCACCATAGCCGCCTCTCCCGCATCAGATGCATCAGGAACACCGGAACGCCCAGCAGCGCCGTCAGCACCCCCAGCTTGAGTTCGCTGCCGGTCGGTATCAGCCGCACGCCGATGTCCGCCAGCGTCAGCAGCGCCGCGCCGCCCAGCATGGAGGGCAGCAATATGGCGGAGGGGGAGCGGTCGGTCAGCGGCCGCACCAGATGCGGCACGATCAGGCCGACGAAGCCGATCGCCCCGGACACCGCCACCGCGCCGCCGACGCCGATGGCGACGCCCAGCATCAGGCGGATGCGCGCCCGGCGAAGGTCGATGCCGAGCGCCTGCGCCCCATCCTCCCCCAGCGTCAGCGCGTCCAGCGTCCGTCCGTCCGCGATCAGCAGCGCCGCCCCCACCACGACGCAGGGCAGCGCGATCCAGACATGGCCGTAGGCGCGGTTTTCCAGGCTGCCCATCAGCCAGCTCATGATCTCCATGGCGGCGAAGGGATTGGGCGACAGGTTCAGCGACAGGCTGATCCCCGCCCCCGCCAGCGTCGCGATGGCGATGCCGGCGAGGATCAGCGTGAGCGGGCTTTCCGCGGGGCCCGCGAGCAGGAACAGCGCGGCGATGCCGATCAGGCCGGTCATGATGGCCAGCGCGGGAAGCGCCAGCGGATGCGCCTGCGCCAGCCCGAAATAGAGCGCGCCGACCGCGCCCAGCGCGGCGCAGTTGGATGCCCCCAGGACCGAAGGTTCGGCCAGCGGGTTGCGCAGATAGCCCTGAAGCGCCGCGCCCGCCAGCCCGAGCATCGCGCCGACGATCAGGCCAAGCAGCATGCGGGGCAGGCGCAGGTCGAGAAGGATGGCGCGGGCGACGTCATCGCCGCCGCCGCCGAGGACGGCGAAGATGCGCGCCGGGGAGAGCGGAACCGCGCCCAGAGTGAGGGAAGCAAGGGCGGCCAGCAGCGCCATCGCCGTCAGCGTGGGGATCAGCAGCGGGTGACGGCGGGCGCTCATGGCTTGCGCGTCCTTCCCTGCTTGCTACAGCGTGCCGTGCTCCTGCGAAGGCGGGAGCACGTTGGTTTGTTGAGGCACGATCCGGGAGCAGCAGCGTGCGGTGCAGAATGATCTTTACAACGTTCTGCGCCCTGGCCCTGACCGGCGCGGCGCCCGCCCAACCCCGGCGCATCGTGTCGCTCAACACCTGCGCCGACCAATATGTGCTCGCTCTGGCGGACCCGGCGCAGATCGCCGCGCTCAGCCCCTATGGGCACGACCCGGAACTGTCGGCGGCGGTCGGCAGGGCCCGCGCCTTCCGCACCCTCAAGCGCCCGGCGGAGGAAGTGCTGGCGATCCGCCCCGACCTGCTGATCGGCTTTCCTTCCGGCGGCAGCGTCGTCGGCGCGCCGCCGGGCCAGTGGCGGACCCTGGGGCTGGCGAGCGCGGACAGCTATGCCATGATCCTGACGCAGATCCGGCAGGTGGCGGCGGCGGTCGGCCATCCCGAACGGGGCGAAGCGATGATCGCCCGGATGAACAGCGACCTTGCCGCCCTGCCCCGCCCGAAGCGTCGCGGGGTTGCCGCCTATTATCAGCGGCGCGGCTATATGACCGGCACCGGCACGCTGGTCGACGACCTGATGCAGCGGGTGGGCCTGATCAATCTGGCCCGCAGGCTGGGCAAGCCGGCGCTGTCGCAACTGTCGCTGGAGGAGATGATCGCCGCCCGTCCGGACTGGCTGATCGTGGAGACCGGCAGCGAGAAGGTGGTCGATCAGGGGACGGAAATGCTGCACCACCCCATCCTGCGCGCCATCCCGCGCATCCGCGTGCCGCAGGCGTGGACGGTGTGCGGCGGCCCCGCCTATGTCGAGGCGGCGCGGGGCATCGCAGCGCAGCTTGACGGCGCTGCGCACAAGGGCACAGCGCAGCTTGACGGCGCTGTGCACCAAGGCACGGCGCAGCTTGACGGCGCTGCGCGCAAGGGCACGGCGCAGCGCAAGGGCGCGGCGCGGGTGAACGCCGCGCCGCGCCACTAGGCTATTTTCAGAAGCGCGCACGCACGCCGCCGAAGGCCGACCGGCCGTAGGTGCCATAGCCATGGACCGTGGCATATTTCTCATCGGTCAGATTGTCGATGCGGCCGTAGATCTCCAGATTTTCCCGGATCGGGAAGGATGCCCGCACGTCCGTCACGGCATAGCCGTCCAGCCGGATCGCGTTGGTCGCATCGTTGAAGCTGTCGCCCACCATCGTCACGGTCGCGCCGGTCGACAGGCCGAAGGGCCAGACATAGTCCGCCGAAACGCTGACCGCATCGGCGGCGCGGCGCGGCAGCCGGGCGTCGGTATTGCGGTCGCGCGCATCGACATAGCTGTAGGCGGCGGTGACGGTCAGCGCATCGACGGGCTTCAGGGCCAGCATCGCCTCCACCCCCTTGGCGCGGGTGCGGTCGAGATTATTGTAACCGCCGTAAAGACCGATCGAATAATCATAGTTGATCTGGTCTTTGGTGTCGCGGCGGAAAGCCGTGACGGAGAGGATCGCCCGGTCGCCGTCCAGCCTTTGGTCGAAGCCGATGTCGTAGCTTTTCGACCGCTCCGGGCGCAGGCCCGCATTGCCGACGTCGGCGCCGTAAAGCTGGTAGAGCGAGGGGGCCTTGAACCCCTCCCCATAGCTCATGCGGATGTTGGTCGCGCCGGCGTTGGGCGTGTAGTTCGCATTGGCGCCGAAGGTGGTCGCGCCGCCGAACTGGCTGTGATCGTCATGCCGCGCGCCGGCGGTCAGCGACAGGCCGGCGACCGGCTTCACGATGGCCAGCGCATAGACGCTGTCCATATCGGCCCGGTGGCTTTCGGTCGAGCCGAAGCCGGAGAAGTCATAGTCGGGCCGTTCATGTTCATAGCCGAAGACCATCTTCGCCTGATCGACCGGCTGATAGACGCCCTCATATTCGAAGCGCAGATTGGTGCCCGAATAGCCATAAGGGCCGAATGCGGATGTATAGTCGCGGTCCATGCGGAACCAGGTCACGGCCGCCCGGCTGGTGAGCCTGCCGTCGAACAGCGACAGGTTCAGACCGGCATAGCCGACATATTGATCGGATTTCGAGCTGTCGGCGGTGCTGTCCACCACGCCGTTGTCGGTATCCAGATCGGCATGGATATAATAGCCGCGCAGGTCGAGGCTGAGCGTATCGGTAAAGGCCAGCTTGAGCTTGGCATTGGCGGCGATATTCTCATACCCGTCCTTTTCCGTGCCGCTGGCGGCGGAGGAAATGCCGTCGGTGTTGAAATAGGCGATGCCGACGCCGCCCGAAGCGATGCCGCTGCCGCCCGAAACATCCGCCTTGGCGTTCAGCGTATTGCTGTAACCGTAATCGACCGAGGCATTGCCCGCGAAACCGGCGGCAGGCGTGCCGGTCATGATGTTGACGACGCCGCCTATGGCCTGGCTGCCATAGGCGATGGAGTTGGACCCCCTCAAAATTTCGATTCGCCGGATATTGCCGGTCAGCAGATTGCCGAAGTCGTACATGTCGCCGATGCCGCTGGTGTCGTTGACCTTGACCCCGTCGATCAGCACCAGCGTCTGCGTCGTTTCCGCCCCGCGCAACGAAACCCCGGTCACGCCGCCAAGGCTGCCGCTGCGGTTGAAGCGCACCCCCGGCGTGGTGGCCAGCAGGTCGACGACGCTGACGCTCTGGCGGGTGCGGATGGTGTCGGCGTCGATGACCGTGACCGCCTGGCCGACCTCGTCGCGCGGCTGTTCGATGCCCAGCGCGGTGACGATGATCTCATCCTCCGCCAGGGCGGGAGCGGCCGCGAGCAAGGCGGCGATGGAAATGGAAATCCTCAACATGTCTATATTCCCCCAGAGCGCCGGTGCAACATGGCTCAGGGCGTCCGCTCGCGCGGCCGGACGGGGGAAATGGCCGGCGCTCGCGCCCTCCCCCCGCACCGATGCGGCCCTGCGCCGCTTCGTCGCTCAGACGGAGAACACCGTGCCATGGCCATACCCTGGACCAAGGCAAGAGCGACCATGCGCCGGCAGGTCTCCTGGCTCGCGGGTCAATGCGGCGATGCACGCCTTCCCGGACTTGCGTCCAGTGGCCGGCCCCTGGGCCGAAGTGCATCGCGCTCACCGCTTACAGTTGCAGGGACAGCCGCGGAATAGGACGGTTTCCCGTCCGCACCGCATTCCCGTTTTCAGCCCCCTTCGGGGCACCGGCGCGATCTTCTTTTTGCGCGCGAAGGCATTGCCCCGCCCGCGTCCCGCGCCATAAGGGAAAGCGGCGGCCATGCCAAGAGGCAGCCATGGAAGGAGATTGCATGCCGTTCGCCATCAGCCCCGCCGATGTCGAGGATGCGGCGCGGGTCATCGCCCCTGCCGCCATCCGCACGCCGCTGCTGGAAAATGCGGCGCTCAACGCCCGCTGCGGCCGGCGCGTGCTGGTGAAGTTCGAAGGCGCGCAGCACAGCGGATCGTTCAAGTTCCGCGGCGCCTACAACCGGCTGGCCCGCCTGGGCGCGGCGGAGCGAAAGGCGGGGGTCGTCGCCTGGTCTTCGGGCAATCATGCGCAGGGCGTGGCCCTTGCGGCGCGGTTGCTGGGCATGGCGGCGACGATCGTGATGCCGGCCGACGCGCCCGCGATCAAGACGGCGAATACGCGGGCGCTGGGCGCCGATGTCGTGCCCTATGACCGCTTCACCCAAAGCCGGGAGGAAATCGCCACGAGGCTGGCGAACGAACGGGGCGCGGTGCTGGTGCCGTCCTTCGACGATCCCTTCATCATGGCCGGCCAGGGGACGATCGGGCTGGAGATCATGGAACAGGCCGCCGAAGCAGGGGCGGAGATCGGCCAGATCCTCGTCAATTGCGGCGGCGGCGGCATGGTGTCGGGAATCGCGACCGCCGTGAAGGCGCGCCAGCCCGGCGTGGCGATCCTGGCGGTGGAGCCGGAAGCGTTCGACGATACGGCGCGCTCGCTGGCGAGCGGCGTGCGGGAAAGCGTATCGCCCGATGCGCGGTCGATCTGCGACGCCCTGCTGTCTCCCGCGCCGGGGGCGCTGACCTTTCCCATCAACCGGGCCTATCTGTCGGGCGGCCTTGCGGTGAGCGACGATCAGGTGCGCGACGCGATGCGCTTTGCCTTTTCGGCGCTCAAGCTGGTGGTGGAGCCGGGCGGGGCCGCGTCGCTGGCGGCGATGCTGGCCGGGCTGGCTCCGGATGCCGAGGGGGCGAGCGTCGTGGTGATCTCCGGCAGCAATGTCGATCCCGACAGCTATGCCCGGATCATCGCGGGCGGCGCATGATGCGGCTGATGGGGGCGGTTCTGGCCGGCGGGCGGTCCAGCCGGTTCGGCAGCGACAAGGCGCGGGCGATGCTGGATGGGCGCAGCCTGCTGGAGCATGCGGTGGCGGCGCTGGGGCGGCAGGTCGAAACCGTGGCGGTCTGCGGCCGGCAGGTGGAGGGGATGATCGGGCTGGCGGATCGGCCGGCTGCGGACATGGGGCCGCTTGGGGGCCTGAACGCGGCGCTGCATCATGCGCGGGCGCAGGGTTATGACGCGGTGCTGACGACCGGATGCGACGTGCCCGCCTATCCGGACGGGCTGGCGGAGGCGTTGATCGGACAGGGAGCCGCCATCCTCAAGGGGCAGCAGCTGATCGGCTTCTGGCCTGCTTCGCTGGCTGGCGAGCTGGACGCGCATCTGGCGGAGGAGAATAACCGGTCGATCCGTGGCTGGCTGGAGCGGGTGGGCGCGCGGATCGTGGAGCGGCCGGAGTTCGTGCTGCCCAACATCAACCGGCCGGAGGATCTGGAGAGACTCACCCGGCCGGGTCGAGACGGTCGTCAGGCGTGAAGGCCAACATGCGCGGCGAGGTCGGCAGGCGCATGCGTCCCGGCCACCGCCTCCCCGATCAGCAGCAGGGTCGGGTCGTCGTCGCTGATCGTCCGCACCAGAAAGGCGAGCGCCGACAGCTTGCCGCGGATCAGGCGTTCATTGGGCAGGGAGACGTTGACCGCCACCATCACCGGCGTTTCGGGATCGCGTCCGGCGGCGATCAGGCAGCGGCCGATCTCGCCCGCCGCCGCGCGGCCCATATAGATGCCGAGCGTGCCGCCCGGACGGGCCAGCGCTTCCCAGTCGAGCCGCAGCGGCTCGCCCGCCTTGAGATGCGCCGTCACCAGCGTCAGCCCCCGCGCCACGCCGCGCAGGGTGAGCGAGGCATGGCCGCTCGCCGCCGCCGCGCTGGCCGTGGTGACGCCGGGGCAGATGCGCACGGCAACGCCCGCCTCCGCCAGATGGGCGATCTCCTCCGCCGAGCGGCCGAAGACCGAGGGGTCGCCGCCCTTGAGGCGGACGACGCGGCGGCCCGCCCTGGCGGCCGCGAGCAGCAGGTCGTTGATGCTGCCCTGCGCCTTCGAATGGCGGCCCGAACGCTTGCCGACGCTGACCCGCTCGACGCCTGGGGGGATGAGGTCGATCACGCCCGGCCCGACCAGCGCGTCGTGGAAGACGACATCCGCCGCCGCGATCAGCCTTTCGGCCTTGCGGGTGAGCAGGTCCGGATCGCCCGGCCCCGCGCCGACCAGCCAGACCTGTCCGGGGGCGATAAGATCATTCGGCTGCATGAAGCGTCTCCTGCATGTTTTGGGCAAGGATATTGGCGAGCGCGGGCCGGCACGATCCGCAATTGGTGCCCGCGCCCAGCGCCCTGCCGATGGCGGGCACATCGACCAGTTGCCGTTCGCGGATCGCGGCGACGATCTGGTTGAGGCCGATGTCGAAGCAGACGCAGACGGTCGCGCCCTTGTCTCCAGCGGCGCCCGGTCCCCGCGCCGCGAGGACGGAGCCGCCCACCCCCTCTGCCTGCAACTGGCCGATCAGCCAGTCGCGCGAGGGCAGCAGGCCGCTGCGCGTCACGAACAGCACGCCGTTCAGCCTGCCTTCGCCGATGGTCGCGATGCGGCGCGTGCCGCGCGATGCGTCCATCGCCTCGACGCGGTCGCCCTTCGGAAGAAAGGCGTCGAGGCGGGCGGGGTCGCCATTGCCGGCGATTTCGTAGAGCGCGCCGCCCGGCACGGCGATGCGGGTGGACCAGAGGCAGGGCAGCTTCACCGGCTGCCCGATCCCTTCCCGATCGCGCAGGATGAGGAAACCGCTCCACCCGGTCGCGACCTTCCCGATGCTGGCCGGGGTGGATTTGAAGCCCGGCTGGCCCGAATGGGGATCGACCAGCGGACGCGGGAGCAGGCCGGTGCGCCCGCCGCTGGACGTCTGGTCCGTCCAGTGGATCGGGGTGAAGATTTCGCCGCGCCGCTGGCCTTCGTTCAGGCTGACGCGGAAGATGCTGTTGCCCTGCGCCGTCTCGACGCGGGCAAGGTCGCGGTCGGCAATCCCCAGCGCCGCCGCGTCCCGCGGGTGGATTTCCACCAGCGGCTCTTCGCGATGGCGGGCGAGTTTCGGGGACAGGCCGGTGCGGCTCATCGTGTGCCACTGGTCGCGATAACGGCCGGTGTTGAGCGTCATCGGCCACTGTTTCAGCGGCTCCTGCATGTCCATCTGCTTCGTCAGGACCAGCCGCGCCCGGCCGTCCGGCGTCGGGAAGCGGCCGTCGGCAAAGGGCGTGCCGCCCCAGCGGAAAGGCTCCATGGCGTCATAGGCATCATTGCCGATGGCGGCCCAGGCGCGCAGGTTCAGCACCCGCTGCCCATCATTGCCATAAGCGGTGAGCCGCGCATGTTCGCGCCAGATGTCGGCGGGCCGATCATAGGCGAAGGCATTGCGCCACCCCATGCGGCGGGCGACCTCCTTGACGATCCACCAGTCCGGCTTCGCCTCTCCGGGCAGCGGCAGGAAGGGGCGCTGGCGGCTGATCGTGCGGTCCGAATTGGTGACGGTGCCGTCCTTTTCCCCCCAGCCGGCGGCGGGCAGGCGGACATGGGCATGCGCGCCCGTATCGGTGTCGGCCATGATGTCCGACATGACGACGAAGGGACAGGCGGCCAGCGCGTCCCTGACCCGGTTCGCGTCGGGCATGGAGACGGCCGGGTTGGTCGCCATGACCCAGAGCGCCTTGATCCGGCCCTCATCCACGGCGCGGAACAGGTCGACGGCCTTCAGGCCCGCTTTGGTCGCCATTTTCGGCGCGGCCCAGAAGCGGCCCACCCGCGCCACATTGTCCGGCGCGAAGTCCATATGCGCGGCGAGCGTCGAGGCGAGGCCGCCGACTTCCCGCCCGCCCATGGCGTTGGGCTGGCCGGTGATCGAGAAGGGCGCCGCGCCCGGCTTGCCGATGCGGCCGGTGGCGAGGTGGACGTTGATGATCGCGTTCACCTGATCGGTGCCGCGGATCGACTGGTTGATGCCCTGGCTGAACAGCGTCACCGCGCGCGGCGTGGCGGCGAACAGCGTGTAGAACTGCTCCAGCAGCGCGGGCGCGACGTCGCAGGTCTTCGCGGTCGTCCAGAGATCGTGCCCGGTGCGGACATGTTCCCAGAAACCCTCGGGCGCGCTGACATGATCGGCGAGGAAGGCCGGATCGGTGAGCCCCTGCTGCGCTATCCAGGCCAGCAGGCCGTTCATCAGAGCAACGTCGGTGCCGGGCTTCACCGGCAGATGCAGATCGGCCCCTTCGCAGGTTTCGGTGCGGCGCGGGTCGATGACGACCAGTTTCGTGCCGCGCGCGGCGCGGGCCGCCTGTATGCGCTGATAGACGATGGGGTGGCACCAGGCGGTGTTGGAACCCACCAGCACGATCAGATCCGCCTGCTCCAGATCGTCATAGCTGGCGGGCACGACATCCTCGCCGAAGGCCCGGTTGTGTCCGGCGACGGCGCTGGACATGCAGAGGCGGCTGTTGGTGTCGATGTTCGCCGAACCGATAAAGCCCTTCATCAGCTTGTTGGCGACATAATAATCCTCGGTCATGAGCTGGCCGGAGACGTAGAAGGCCACGCTGTCGGGACCGTGGCGGTCGATGGTTTCGCGGAATTTCCGCGCTACCAGGTCCAGCGCCTTGTCCCAGCTTGCGCGCCTGTTGCCGATCATCGGGTGCAGCAGGCGGCCGGTCAGGCCCACCGTCTCGCCCAGATGCGTGCCCTTGGAACAGAGGCGGCCGGCATTGGCGGGATGCGCCTCATCGCCCTTGATTTCGGCCGAGCGAGGCCCGGTCGGCGTGGCCGAAATGCCGCAGCCGACGCCGCAATAGGCGCAGGTGGTGCGGACATTTGTCATAGCCCCTCCCTTGAAAGGGAGGGGAGAAAGGAGATTGGCCTTCATGCAGCCGCCTTGAGCGAGGCCGGGCGGGCGATGAGGATGCGGCCGCCCTCCTGCTTGACCGCGACGGTCGGGGTGCAGCCCTCGTCATTGCCCTGCGCTTCACCCGTCTTGAGCGCGATGTTCCAATTGTGCAGCGGGCAGGCGACGCTGTGGCCGTGAACGATGCCCTGACTCAGCGGGCCTTTCTTGTGCGGGCATTCGTTGATCAGCGCGAAGACTTGGTCGTCGCCGGTGCGGAAGACAGCGATTTCCTTCTGCCCGGCAATCCGCACCGTGCGGGCGCCGCGCTGGGGAATGTCGGCCAGCGTTCCGATGTCGATCCAGTCGGTCATGTCGTTCACTCCGCAGCGATGGCGCCAAAGGGCATTGGGGGTTCGAGGGGCTGGTGCAGTTCGCTGTCCGCACCGGCTGCGCGCTGCGCCCAGGGATCATCCTGGGAGAAGCTCTGCGAATAGAGGAAGCGGCTGCGCAGCGCCTCGCGGCCTGCTTCGTCCTCGACGATCCGCTGTTTCACATAGTCGACGCCGACGCGCTCTATCCACGGCGCGGTGCGCTCCAGATAGCGGGCTTCCTCGCGGTAGAGCTGGATGAAGGCGGCGCAATGATCGAGCGCCTCCTGCTCGGTCGCGACCTTGCAGAGCAGGTCGGTGGCGCGGACATGGATGCCGCCATTGCCGCCGACATGAAGTTCATAGCCCGAGTCGACGCAGACCACGCCGAAATCCTTGATCGTCGCCTCCGCGCAGTTGCGGGGGCAGCCCGACGCCGCGATCTTGAACTTGTGGGGCATCCACGATCCCCAGGTCATCCGCTCGATCCTGACCCCCAAGCCCGTGGAATCCTGCGTGCCGAAGCGGCACCATTCGGACCCGACGCAGGTCTTCACGGTGCGCAGCGACTTGCCATAGGCATGGCCCGACACCATGCCGGCGGCGTTGAGATCGGCCCAGACGGCGGGCAGGTCTTCCTTCCTGATGCCGAAGATGTCGAGCCGCTGGCCGCCCGTCACCTTCACCATGGGCGCGTTGTACTTCTCGACCACGTCGGCGATGGCGCGCAGTTCCCTGGGGCTGGTGAGGCCGCCCCACATGCGCGGCACGACCGAATAGGTGCCGTCCTTCTGGATGTTGGCGTGCATCCGTTCGTTGACGAAGCGGCTCTGCTGGTCGTCCCGATATTCGCCGGGCAGCGCGCAGAGCAGATAATAGTTCAGCGCGGGGCGGCAGGAGGAGCAGCCGTCCGGCGTCGACCAGTGCAGCAGTTGCATGACTTCCGGGATGGAGCGCATATTCTGCGCCACGATTTCCCGCCGGACATCGTCATGGGTGAAGCTGGTGCATTTGCACAGGGTCTTCGGGCCGGACTGGACCTCATCGCCCAGCACGACGCTCAGCAGATTTTCGACAAGGCCCGTGCAGGAGCCGCAGCTTGCCGACGCCTTGCAGGTGGCGCGCACCGCGTCGAGGCTGCATGCGCCCTTTTCGATGCAGGCGACCACCTGGCCCTTGGCTACGCCGTTGCAGCCGCAGATCTCGGCATCGTCCGAGAGCGCCGCAACGGCGGCCTTAGGGTCCAGCGCGCCCCCTCCCGAGGCGCCAAGGGCGGCATAAGCCTGACCGAAGATCAGCAGGTCGCGAATGCCGCTGACATCCTCCTCGCGCTTCAGCAGGTCGAAATACCAGCCGCCATCGACCGTGTCGCCATAGAGCACCGCGCCCACGATCCTGTCGTTCCTGACGACGACGCGCTTGTAGACCCCGCGCGAGGCGTCGCGCAAGACGATGTCCTCGCACCCCTCTCCGCCCGAAAAGTCGCCGGCGGAGAAGACGTCCAGGCCCGCGACCTTGAGCTTGGTGGAGGTGACGGAACCCCTGTAGCCGCTGTGCCGGTCGGTCAGGCCGTCAGCGAGGCTGCGGCACATCTCCCACAGCGGGGCGACGAGGCCGTAGACATTGCCGTCATGCTCGACGCATTCGCCGACAGCGAGAATATCGGGGTCGCTGGTGACCATATGGTCGTCGACCCTGATGCCGCGATCGACCTCCAGCCCGGCTTCGCGGGCAAGAGCGGTCGAGGGACGGATGCCCACAGCCATCACCACCAGACTGGCGGGGATTTCGCGGCCGTCCTTCAGCCGGACGCCCTCGACCTTGCCGTCGCCATAGATAGATTCGGTGTTGGCGCCGGTCAGGATGGTCTGGCCCCGGCCCTCCAGAGCAGACTTCAGCAGCCAGCCCGCCGCTTCGTCGAGTTGCCGCTCCATCAGCGTGTCCATGAGGTGGATGACGGTCACCTTCATGCCGCGCAGGGTCAGGCCATGTGCGGCTTCGAGGCCGAGCAGGCCGCCGCCGATCACCACCGCGTCGCCGCCCTTTCCGGCGGCCTCCAGCATGGCGTCGACATCCTTCATGTCGCGGAAGCTGATGACGCCGGGCAGGTCCTTCCCCGGAACCGGGATGATGAAGGGGTCGGACCCGGTGGCGATGAGCAGCTTGTCATAGCCGACGGTGCGACCCGATTGGCTCGTGACGGTCTTTCCGGCGCGGTCTATCGCCGTCACCGGATCGCCCGCGATCAGTTCGATATTGTTGTCGCTGTACCAGTCGCGGCTGTTGATGATGATGTCGTCGAAGCTCTTTTCCCCGGCCAGAACCGGCGAGAGCATGATGCGGTTATAATTTACATGGGGCTCCGCGCCCAAGATGGTGACGCGGTAACGGTCCCTGTCCCGCGCCAGCAGTTCCTCGACCGCGCGGCAGCCGGCCATGCCGTTGCCCACCACCACCAGATGTTCGCGAACATCGTCCGAAGGCGTGAAGAGCGCCTCTTCACTGGCCGTTTCCGGTCCGGCGTTGTTCTGAAAATCCATCCTTCGACTCCAGAAAAGAAAAAGGCCGCCATCCGGACCCCCGGTCCTGAAACCGGAAGTCTGGATGGCGGCCTTGCCATCATAAGCGCCTTGATCGTCCGTCTGTGGACCACCGCGGCTATGGAAGAAGGACAACCCTGTCCCTTGCATTGCAGCATATGCTCTTGACGATTCGGGTCAAGCGATTCCTCGCAGCACGATGTATTTTTGTTGCGGCGCCCCTGCGCCTTGCCGCAGGCGCGAAAAGGGCGGCGGCCTGTCGTGGGCCGCCGCCTCCCTCTCCTTGCCGTAACCCGGTCAGATGCGCGCCGCGCCGGTCCAGGTCGCGCGCCAGCGGGCGCGGACCAGCGTGATGCCGAGGAAGGCGGCCAGCGCAAGGCCCGCGAAGATCAGGAAGCCGGGCGCGAAGCTGCCGGTGAACTGTCTGGCGATGCCCAACGACGAGGCGAGATAGAAGCCGCCAATGCCGCCCGCCATGCCGACCAGCCCGGTCATGACGCCGATTTCCGCCTGAAAGCGCTGCGGCACGAGCTGGAAGACCGCGCCGTTGCCGACGCCCAGCGCCAGCATCGCGGCGACGAAGAAGCCCAGGGCGGAGAGCAGCGTCGGCGCATAGGCGACGCCCGCCAGAGCCAGCGCGGCAGCGATATAGACCATCATCAGCGCCTTGACGCCGCCGATCCGGTCGGCCAGCGCGCCGCCCATCGGGCGCACCAGCGACCCGGCGAAGACGCAGCCGGCGGTGCAATAGCCCGCGACCACCGGGGTAAGGCCGAATTGATCGGTGAAGTAGATCGGCAGCGAGGCGGCCAGTCCCACGAAACCGCCGAAGGTCACCGAGTAGAAGCCCATCAGCCACCAGGCGTCGGCGCTTTTCAGCGGATGGAAATAATCGACCAGCCGCTTGGGCGCGGGCGCATCGGGCGCGTTGCGGGCCATGACCATATAGAGGATGAAGACGATGGTCAGCGGAATGCAGGCAAGGCCCAGCACCGCGTTCCAGCCGAACAGCCTGGCCAGCATCGGCGCGAACAGCGACGCCAGCACCGTGCCGGAATTGCCCATGCCGGCAAGGCCCATCGCCTTGCCCTGATGTTCGGCGGGATACCAGCGGCTGGCGAGCGGCAGCGCGATCGCGAAGCTGGCCCCGGCAAAGCCCAGGATCACGCCCAGCGCCAGCGTGCCGCCGAAGCTGTCGACGCCGAGAAGCCATGCCGTGAAGAGGCCGAGGATGACGACCACCTGGCTGATCGCCCCCGCCTGCTTGCAGCCGATCCGATCGACCAGCAGGCCGTTGACGACCCGCAGCACGGCGCCCGCCAAAGTCGGGACGGCGACCATCAGCCCCTTTTCGGCCGGCGTCAGGCCCAGGCTTTTGGAGATGGAGGGCGCCAGCGGCCCCAGCAGCACCCACACCATGAAGGCAAGGTCGAAATAGAGGAAAGCGGCGATAAGCGTGGGCGTGTGCCCGGCCTTCCAGAAACTGGTCTGGCCGGCTTCTCCTTCAACCCCCGGAGCCTGGTCCTCCGGACGCTCCCAATATGCAGTTGCCATGATGACGTCCCTCGAATCTTGTGAAATGGGCACGAAAAAAGCCGCTTCCGGACCTCGCTCCTGCGAAATCCGGCCAGCGGCTTTGCTGTATGATCGGAGGGAGAACGCGATCCCGACCTTGGGAAGGGCTCATCCCGGAAAACGCGCCTCGTCGCGCGACTCTCGTCTTATCTCGTGATTCGATCCATGTTGCAAGGCACAAATTGGCGAGCGCGAGGGTGGGTTTTCAGAAGCTGGCGAGGAAATCCTCGATCCGCTCCGGATCGAATATCCGGCCGTCGAAGAAACGGTCCGGCCCCAGCGTCAGTTCGCCCCGTTTCGATCCCACCGCGAGCGGAGAGGCCACCGCCCCTTCCACCTTCATGCTGGCGCCCGGCATCGCGACGTCGCTGTCCGCCAGCGCCCGGCGGAAGATGTCCGGCCGGAACACCGACGCGGCCCGGGCGGCATTGTCCGCGCTATGGTCCACCATCTTCCAGCGGACGAGCTGCGAATAGATCCACAGCGCCTGGCTGCGCCACGGAAAGGGCGTCGCCTCCCGCGAGAAGAGCATGAAATCGGGCATGGAGAGCGGCGCCATGTCGATGCGGGGCACGATCCTGCCCGACAGCGCGCGCAGGATCACCTCCGCAGGCTGGTCCACATATTGGGGGCGCGAGAGAAGATGCGCCAGCGCCTCCTGATTTTCCGGGTCGTCGCACCAGCCCGCCGCCCGCACCAGCGCCCGCAGCAGCCGGTCGACGCTGTCGGGATTCTCCTCCAGCCAGGGCGTGCGGAAAGCCAGCACCTTCTCCACCCCGCGCCGCCAGATGCGCTCGCCAATGGCCACGGCTTCGGCCAGCCCGGCATCGACGGCCGCGCTGCCCCAGGGTTCGCCCGCGATGAAGCCGTCAATCTCCCCCGCCCCGATCGCCTCCACCGTCAGCGAGGGGGGAAGCACGCGCAGGATGACGTCGCGATCCGGATCGACCCCCGCGCTCGCCAGCCAGTAGCGCAGCATGACGGAATGGCTGGAAAAGCGATGGACGACGCCGATCACCGGCTTGCGCTTCCAGAGGCCGATGGCCGCCGCGAAATCATGCGCGGTGCCCAGCGGGTCGTCCAGCCGCGCCGCTATGTCCGGGTCCAGCGCCTGCGCGAACGCGCTCGCCATCACCAGCATGTTGCCGTTGACGTTGAGCTTGTAGGGCGCGGCAAGCGGCGCGGCCTGCTGGCTCAACCCCAGGGTCACGGCGACGGCGAGCGGCGCCAGCATATGGGCGGCCTGCACCTGGCCGAACACCAGCCGGTCGCGCAACGTCGCCCAGCTTGTCGTGCGGACCAGGTCGAGATGCAGCCCCTCCTCCTCCGCGAAGCCCCTTTCCCGCGCCACCGCCAATACGGCGGCGTCGGTCAGCGGCAGGAAGGCGATGCGCAGGTCGGTCGTCATCACATCCCTCCCAACAGGTCGCTGGCGGTGATGAGGGCCTGGGCGACGTCCACGATCTTCTTTCCCTGATTCATCGCGCTCGACCGCAGCAGCGCATAGGCGTCCGGCTCCGAAAGGCCGCGCTGGCTCATCAGGATGGACTTGGCGCGATCGACGATCCTGCGGTCGGACAGCGCGGTGCGCGCCTCGTCCAGTTCGGACTGCAATTTCGCGAAGGCGTTGAAGCGACGCACCGCCAGTTCCAGCACCGGCTTCACCCTCTCCTTCCGCAGCCCGTCGACGACATAGGCGGATACGCCCGCGTCGATGGCCGCGCCGATCATCGCCTCGTCGGACTGGTCGACGAACATGGCGATGGGACGGGCGAGCGCCCGGCTGACCGTCAGCATCTCCTCCAGCGTATCGCGGCTGGGGCTGCCCAGGTCCATCAGCACGACGTCCGGGGCCATGCGTTCCAGCCGCGCGACGAATCCGCCGCGCGGGGGGACGATATGAATATCGTCATAGCCCGCCTCGCGCAGCCCTTCCTCCAGAACCGTCGCGCGCAGGCCGCTGTCGTCGATGATGACGATTCGCATGAGACCCCAAGCCTTTTTCGCCACTCAGTGGCCGCGATGTTGCGCCGCGTCAATCGGGCGCGACCGACGACAGTTGCCAAGGATGACGCGCCGCTGTATCCCCCGATCCCGTTTCCCGGAGGATGACGTCATGGACAACTATCTGATCGCAAAGCCCAATCGCTCTGCCCTCAGGAAAGTTGCCGTCCATGCCCTCCATCGTCATTTCCCAGCTCGGCTGGTCCGCGCCTGACGGCACGGCCGTCCTTTCCGGGCTCGATTTTCGTTTCACCGCCGAACGACTCGGCCTTGTCGGACGCAATGGAGTCGGCAAGTCGACCTTGCTCGCCCTGATCGCCGGGCAACGCGCGCCCGCCAGCGGCACGATCCGCATCGACGGCGGCATCGCGACGCTGCGCCAAACCGTTCAGGTCGACCCGGAGGAACGCATTGCCGACCTGTTCGGCGCGCGGGAGGCGCTGGCCCTGCTCGGCAAGGCGGAGCGGGGCGAGGCCGATATGGCGGAGCTGGAGGCCTGCGACTGGACGCTGCCCGGGCGGATGGAGGAAGCGCTGGCCTCCGTCGGGCTGGCGGCCGATCCCGACACGCCATTGCTGGCCTTGTCCGGCGGCCAGCGCAGCCGCGCCGCGCTGGCCGGAGCGGCCTTTGCCCGGCCCGACTTCCTGTTGCTGGACGAGCCGACCAACAATCTGGATGCCGAGGGGCGCGCTGCCCTGTCCGACCTGCTTTCGCGATGGAAGGCCGGCGCGATCGTCGTCAGCCACGACCGCGCGCTGCTGGAGCAGATGGAGGCCATTGCGGAACTGACGAGCCTTGGCATCCAGCGCTATGGCGGCAACTGGACCGCCTATCGCGAGCGCAAGGCCGTCGAACTCGCCGCGGCGGGCCAGCAACTGGACCAGGCCGAACGGCGCATGACGGACATCGCCCGCCGGACGCAGATCGCAGCCGAGCGCAAGCAGCGCCGGGACGCCGCCGGAGCGCGCAAGGGTGCGAAGGGCGACATGCCGCGCATCCTGATCGGCATGCGGAAGAACCGGGCGGAAGGGTCCGGCGGCGATGCCGCGCGATTGGCCGACCGCCTGCGCCGGGAGGCGGAGGAGGCGGCGCAGGCGGCGCGCAGCCGGATCGAGATCGTCGAAAGCCTGACCGTCGCCATGCCCTCGACCGGATTGCAGGCTGACCGGCAGATCGTGCGGATCGACAGGGTGTCGGCGGGCTATCGCGCCGATGCGCCGGTGCTGCGCGACTTCAGCCTGCGGATCGACGGGCCGGAGCGGATTGCCGTCACCGGGCCCAATGGCGCGGGCAAATCGACGCTGCTGAAGCTGATCGCCGGTCTGATCCCGCCGCTGTCCGGTACGGTGCAGCTATCGGTCGATTGCGCGCTGCTGGACCAGAGCGTCGGCCTGCTCGACCCGCGGGCCAGCATTGCCGCCAATTTCGCCCGGCTGCACCCCCGCGCCACCGAAAATGCCGTGCGCGCGGCATTGGCGCGGTTCCGGTTCCGCGCCGATCTGGCGCTGCAGAGGGTGGGGACGCTCAGCGGCGGGCAGTTGTTGCGCGCCGGGCTCGCCTGCGTGCTTGGCGGCGACACATTGCCGCCGCTGCTGATGCTGGACGAGCCGACCAATCATCTCGATCTCGATTCCGTCGCGGCCATCGAGCAGGGGCTTGCCGCCTTCGACGGCGCGTTGATCGTGATCAGCCATGACTCCGCCTTTCTGGAAGCGGTCGGCATCGGCCGGGAGGTCAGCCTGAAATAGGCGCGCCGGTCAGTGCGCCGCCGAACGATCGACATTGCCGGTGGGGCGCGGGGCAAGCCACACCACGGCGGCGGCCAGGAACAGCACCAGCGCGGCGATGAAGAAGACATGGTTCATCGACACCACCTGCGACTGGGCGTCGACCAGATTGCCCACCGTCTGCCGCGCCTGTTCCTGCGTGAAGCCGCGGCTGGCCAGGTCGGCCATGGTCGCATCGCCATGCAGCGTCCCGACCACCTCATTGCGCCACACCCGCTGCCCGTTCCCCCAGCCGGTCAGCACGATCGACGTGGAAATGGCGATGGCCAGCGTGCGCAGGAAATTCTGCATGCCCGCCGCAGAGGCGGTTTCCTCCGGCCGGACCGACCCCAGGGTCAGCGTCGTCAGCGGGATCATGAACAGGGGCATGCCGAAACCCTGGGCCAGTTGCGGAAGGGAGATCGTCCAGAAATCCGCATCGGTGGTCCAGTGCGCCCGCCAAAGCGTCATCAGCCCGATCCAGGCGACGCCGGTCGAAATCATCAGGCGCACGTCGACCTTGCTCACCAGCCGCCCGACAATGGGCGCCACGAGCATGGCGGTCATCGCCGTGAACGCCGTCGCCAGCCCCGCCCAGGCGGCGGTATAGCCCATCGAAATCTGCAGCCATTGCGGGATGACGACGATACCCGCGAAATAGGCCCCGAAGCAGAGCGCGAGCGTGAACACCCCGGAGGTGAAGCCGATATGGCGGAACACGCGCAGGTCGACGATGGGATGTTCCTCGGTCAGTTCCCAGATCAGGAAGACGCAGAAGCCGATGGCCGCCAGCACCGCCAGCGCGACGATCAGCGGATCGCCGAACCAGTCATGGTCGCGCCCGATGTCCAGCATGATCTGAAGGCAGCCGATCCAGAAGATGAGCAGCGCAAGGCCGATATAGTCGATGGGCAGCTTCATCCGATCCGTCTCCACCGGGGGCAGCAGCACCATGGCGGCAAAGACGCACAGGGCCGCGATGGGCAGGTTGATGAAGAAGATCCAGTGCCAGCTCCAGTTGTCGCTGATATAGCCGCCGACGATGGGACCGAGCGCGGGGCCGAGCAGCGTCGTCATCGCCCACAGCCCCATGACGCGCCCGCGCTGTTCCGGCGGAAAGATGCGCATCAGCAGGGTCTGCGACATCGGCATCAGCGGCCCGCCGCACAGGCCCTGGCCGATGCGGCAGACGACGATCATGCCCAGCGTCATGGACAGGCCGCACAGCAGGGAGAACAGGCCGAAGCCCAGCATGCCGAAGGTGAACAGCCGCACGGCGCCGAAACGCTGCGCCAGCCAGCCGGTCAGCGGCACGCAGATCGCCTCCGCCACGGCGTAGCTGGTGATGATCCAGGTGCCCTGATCGGCGGAAATGCCCAGATTGCCCGCGATATGCGGCACCGAGACATTGGCGATGGTAAGGTCGAGCACGACCATGAAATTGCTGAGCGCCAGCGTCAGCCCCGCCAGCAGGCGATGACGGGGCGACAGGAGCGTGAAGGTTTCGGCCGGGCGGCTCACCACGGGCCTCCCTATTCGCCCGAAAGGTCGATTTCGGCTTCCATGGAAAGCCCGATGCGCAGGGGATGTTCGGCCAGTTCCCTGGGATCGAGCGCGATGCGCACGGGCAGGCGCTGCACCACCTTGATCCAGTTGCCGGTGGCATTCTGCGCCGGGATCAGCGCCATCGACGCGCCGGTGCCGCCGGCGAAGCCGATCACCTTACCATGATAGACGACGTCGCCGCCATAAAGGTCCGAAGTGACCGTGGCGGGCATGCCGACCTTCACCCGGCCGAGCTGGCGTTCCTTGAAATTGGCGTCGACATAGACCTGGGCGAGCGGCACGATGCTCATGATCGGGCTGCCCTGCGCGACGCGCTGGCCGACCTGCACCGACCGCCGGATCACGACGCCGTCGATCGGGGCGCGGATGATGGAGCGGTCAAGGTCGAGCCGGGCATTGTCCAGCTTCGCCTTCGCGGCCAGCACGGCGGGATCGGTGTCGACGGTCGACCCGCGCACCAGCGCGTCATTGGCGGCAAGCTGACCGCTGGCCGCGCCGCGTGTCGCCTCGGCCGTCGCCACCCCGGCCTTCGCCAGATCGAGCGCCGCCTGCGCCGCGGCATAGGCCTTGCGCGCGCTGGTCAGTTCCTCGCCCGAGACGGCGCCGTTGGGGGCCAGCGCCTCCCGCCGACGGAGGTCGATGCGCGCCTTGTCGAAATCGGCCTGCGCCGTCGCGAGCTGGGCCCGCGCCTGGTTGATGTCGGCGCCGCGCGCCTCCACCTGCGCCGCCAGCGAGCCGCTGGTCGCGAGGGTCTGGCGGAAGCGGCGGCGGGCTTCGGCAAGGTCGGCCTCCGCCTGCGCCACGGCGATGCGGGCGTTGGTGGGGTCGAGCTTCACCAATATGTCGCCGCGCTTGACCGCCTGGGTATCCGTCACCAGCACTTCGACCGCCTGGGCGGAAATGAGCGGCGTCACCTGCGCCACTTCCGCATTCACATAGGCATTGTCGGTGCTGACATGGTTGCGGCCGACCAGCAGGTACCAGAGGGCATAGGCCGCGCCGACGACCAATATGACCAGCGCCAGCCGCACGAGCCATTTCTTGCGGGTTTCCATGCGCCGGGCGGCGGCATCGGCCGCATCGTCGGCCTTGCTCGCTTCGGACGTGAATTCGGGCTTGGCGTCAGCCATGGGGCGTATCCTTGGGCAACTGGAGCGGGTTCTGCGCATCGCTGGCGGCAAAGCCGCCGCCCAGCGCGCGGATGAGGGCGATGTCGAGCGTGAAGGCGCTGGCCTCCAGCTCCGCGACGGTCTGGCGGGCGGCCAGAAGCTGGTCCTCCACGTTCAGCACGTCGAGATAGGTGTTGAGCCCGCCTTCATAGCGCTGGCGGGCGATGTCATAGGCTTCCTCCGACGCGGTCAGCGCCGCGCGGGCATCGGTCAGCCGCTGGTCCAGCGTCCGCCGTCCGGTCACGGCGTCGGCCACCTGTTGATAGGCGCCGAGCACGGTCCGGTCATAGCTGGCCACCGCCTCTTCATAGGCGGCGCGGACGCCGCGATATTGGCCGCTGAGCGCGCCGCCATGGAAGATCGGCAGGCTGACCGCCGGCCCCGCATTGCCGAACAGCGAATCCTTCTTGAACAGCGTGTCCGCGAAGGAGCTCGATCCGCCGGAGAAGGCGCCGTTCTGGAGCACCGTCTGATAGCCGAGCGATTGCACGCCGATCAGCGCGCTCAGGCGAATGGCCGGAAAGAAGTCGGCCCGCGCCACCTTGATCCGCTTGGCCGCCGCTTCGGTCCGGGCGAGCGCCGCGGCGACATCGGGGCGGCGGGCGACCAGATTGGTGGTGACGTCCGCCGGCAGGCCGAGCGGACCGGGTCTGCCGAGCCGGGGCCTTGCAATGGCGAGACCCCGGTCGGGTCCGGCGCCGATCAATGCGGCGATCTGATGCTGGCGGACGGCAATCGCCTGGTCGGCGGCGGCGAGCTGCGCCTTGGCGGAGAATAGGGTGGCGTCGGCCTGCCGCTCGCTGCCGCGCGTTTCCAGCCCGTTGGCGCGGCGGTCCGCCACCAGCTTCCGGCTGGCGGTGCGGATTTCCAGCGCGCGGGCCTGAATGTCACGCTCGTCATAGAGCCGGGCGAGATCGGCATAGGCGTCGGCCACGCCGGCCGCCAGCGCCAGCCGGGCCTGCCGCGCATCGATCTCCGCCGCGCGGGCTTCCGAAGTCGCCGCCGCCAGCGCCGCCCGGTTCCTGCCCCACAGATCGAGGTCGAAGCCGAAATCCAGCGCCACCCGGCCGGTACCCAGCCAGCCCTTGGGAACGAATTCCTTGGGCATGCCCATATTATAGCTGGATTTGGTGACGCCGCTGCTGGCGTCCAGATCGCCCGAAGGCAGCAACGGCGCGCCCGCCTGCTGCGCGGCGGCATTGGCCTGGGCGAAGCGGGCGGCGGCGGCGCTGACGTCCGGCGAACCCTTCAGCCCTTCCTCGATCAGCGCGTCCAGTTGCGGATCGCCATAGCCCTTCCACCAGCCTTCGGACGGCCATTGCGCGGAACCGTCGGCCTGAAGGCTGCGCTCCGCCGCGATGCTGGCGGGCGCGCGCACGACCGGCTGGGGGCCAAGGTCGGGCACCGCCGCACAGGCGGACAGCAGGGCCACGCCCCCGGCAAGAAGCCCGGCGCGAGCGGAAGGGGGAAAGGGATTTGGAAGGCGACTCACGGGCATAAAACCGTACCAAATAGTATGAAATGAGCCTTTGCGCCTGATGCGAATCCTTGTCAACCAAAATAGCGTACTATATGGTACGATTTCATGACGGAGCCCATTCCCCCGATCAGCCGCCGCGAAGCGCGGCGCCGCGACCGGCGCAAGACCATATTGAAGGTCGCGTCGCGTTCCTTCATGGAAAAGGGCTATGCCGCGACGACCATGTCGGGGATCGCCGCGGCGCTGGGCGGATCGAAGGGCACCCTGTGGAGCTATTTCCCGTCCAAGGAAGAGCTGTTCGCCGCCGTTCTGGACGACGCGACCACCGCTTATCGATCGCGCCTCGCTGAAATCCTCGATCCCGACGGCGACCTTGCAGGCACGTTGCGGACCCTGGGCGTCAACCTGCTGACGAAGATCACCTCGCCCGAAAGCGTCGCGCTATACCGGCTGGTGGCGTCCGAAGCGGGCCGCTTTCCCGAAATGGGGGCGATCTTCTACCAACATGCGCCGGGCAATACCCGGCGATTGGTGGCCGAATTCCTGGAAAGGGCGATGGATCGCGGCCTTTTGCGCCGGGCAGACCCCGAACTGGCGGCGCGCACCTTCACGATGCTGATGCTTACGGGCTGTCACCAGTCGCTGGTCTGGGGACAGATCGAGCGGGCGACGGCAGAGCAGATCGAGGCCGATGTCGACAATGGGCTGGACTGTTTCCTGCGCGCCTATGCGCCGGAGCCGCGTTAACCATTTCTTTGCCCGCCGATCCTATGCTGCGCGGTGGCAAGAGGTGGGACGTCATGCAATTCTGGAAACGCGACAGCATCAGCAGGCCGCAACAGGCGCAGGGTCCGGACGGCGGACGCGCGCCCCGGCGATTGCGTCTTCTGCTGGTCGATGAAGACGCCACGTCCCGCGCCGTCGTGGCCCGGCGGCTGTCGCATCTGGGCTATGACGTCGCGCTGGCGGAAAGCGGTTTCACCGCGCTCAACATGCTGGTCACGCGGCCGGTGGACATCATCCTGATCGACATGGGACTGGCGCTGCTGCCCGGCCTGACGACGATGCGGAAGATCCGCGCGGCGGGACTGGCCGAAAATGCCTGCTTCGTCATGATCGGCGGGCGGAACGACAGGGTGTCCGCGGTCGACGCGCTGGATGCGGGGGCCGACGACCATGTGGTGAAGCCCTTCGATTTCGACCTGCTGGATGCGCGGCTGCGCCATTTGTGCGCAAGGGCGGAGCAGGTCGGTGCGCTGGCACGGCATAATGCGGAACTGGACGCGCGGATCGCCCGCCGCGCGCTGGAACTGGGCGAAACGCGCGATGCGCTGGCGGAGATGCAGGCGGACAGGGCGCGGCTGGTGTCATCGATCCAGGCGCTGCATGACGAGATCGCCCGGCTCAACGCGGCACGGAACTAGGCCCTGAGGCCGTCATCCCGGCGCAGGCCGGAATGACGGGCCGGAATCACTTCAGCCACTGGGTCGCCGCGAACCAGCCGGCAATGCCGGCCGCCATGGCCATGCACACACCGACCACGCCCCAAAAGGCCCAGGGTTCATGGGCATAGGGTATGCCGTCCACATTCATCCCCAGCAGCCCGGTCAGGAAGGTCAGCGGCAGGAACACCAGCGCCACGACCGAGATGATCAGCGCCTGCCGGTTCATCTGCTCCGCGCGCAGGTCGGTCAGTTCTTCATGGGCGAGCGCCGACCGTTCGCGCACCGCTTCCAGCTCCTCCGCCATGCGGGCGCAGCGGTCGGCCGCTTCCTGGAGGTGCAACCGGTCGTCGGGTTCCAGCCATGACGCATCGGCGGCGGACAGTCTTTCCAATGCCTGCCGCTGTGGCGCGATGAAGCGGCGATAGCCGATCGCCGTCGCGCGGATTTCCGACACGCGCCGCCGCGCCTCCGCCGGGCCATGTTCGGTCAGCGCGCTTTCGATCTCGTCCAGGCCGTCGCCCAGTTCGGCGACTTCCGGGTCGAGCGCTTCGGTGATCTGCTGCGCGAAGGCGGCGATCAGGTCGCCCGGATCGCGGATCAGACCCCGCAGCATCTGCTGCATGACGGGCTCCATCGCCGCGAGCGGCCGATAGCTGACGGAAATGACCCGCGCCTCTTCGGCCCAGAGGCGGATCGACACCAGCGGGTCGCCTCCATCGTCATCCGCCGCGCCAAGCCCGCGCAGGTTCACCAGCGCGCCATGGGCCATCAGCGTGCAGCGCGGCCGGGTCTCCTGCGCCAGCAGCGCGGACAGCGCCGCTTCGGGCATATGGTCGCAGCGGGACGCGACGTGGCGGGCATCCTCCTTCCAGCCATCGGCATGGACCCAACTGAACGGCGCGTCCTGCGTCCGCGCGCAGAAATCGTCGAGCGAGATTTCCTGCGCCCGAGCGCCGTCGAAGAGGAAGACCCGGCTTATGGCGTCCTCTCCATCCAGAGCGACAGGCCTGCCCCCGGATCGTCGGGCGGCGCGTCTGCCAGGATGCGCACGGCATCGGCCCGCGCCCGGTCCAGTATCGCGGCAGGCACGTCCGGCGCGTGATAGACGCGATCCGCCTCGCCCAGCAGGCGGGCGGCGCGCAGGCTGAGATCGTCGGGATCGCCCGACAGCAGGCGGATGTTTTCCAGCCTGTCGGCCCCGGTCCCGAGCCCGCCCCCTTCGGAAAGCCAGTGCGGCACGGCGTCCACGGCTTTGTCGGACAGCGGATCGATCGGCCCGCGCACGGCAAGGCCGGCGTCGATCGCCCGCCGCCTTGCCGCGGCATCGGGCCAGCGCTGGCGGATCGCGGCGCGCGCATCGTGAAGCGCCGTCGCCAGCAGCCCCAGACGGGCCGGCAGCAAAGCTTCGATGCGTTGCCTGAGCGCCTTGGCGAGACCCGCCGAAGCGCCGCCCGTGCCGATGGCGATCAGCACCGGCTCCCGGTCGACAATGGCGGGCAGGGTGAAGTCGCAAAGTTCCGGCCTGTCGGTCGCGTTCACCAATATGCCCCGGGCCCGGAGCCGCTGCACGGTCGCCGCATCGCCATCCGACACGATAGCGAGCGTGGCCTCAGCCGCCTCCCCCACGATCCGCGCGCCCGCGCGTTCGAGCAGGCGGCGCTTGGCGTCCGCCGCCTCCCCTTCGCCGGTCAGGATGACGGCCCGCCCTTGCAACCGCAGGAAGACGGGCAGGCTGTGCATCAGTCCTGCACATCCTTCGACGCTATCCAGGCCGGAATGCTGTCCCCCTCGATCAGCGCCTCTACCGGCGGACGGGCGCGGACCACGGCCCATTTGTCGCCCGACACCAGCACTTCGGGCGTCAGCGCGCGGCTGTTATAGGTGCTCGCCATGGTCGCCCCATAGGCCCCGGCGGTCATGAAGGCGACCAGATCGCCCGCCCCCACCACATCCATGTCGCGGTGCATGGCGAAGGTGTCGCCCGTCTCGCACACCGGGCCCACCACATTGGCGGCGGCGCGCTCGCCCTTCGGTTGCACGGCGCGGATGTCGTGCCAGGCGTCGTAGAGGCTGGGCCGCAGCAGGTCGTTCATCGCCGCGTCGACGATCACGAAGGGGGCCTGCGCGCCCTGCTTCACCCGCACCACCTGCGACAGCAGCACGCCCGCATTGCCGACGATCAGGCGGCCCGGCTCGAACATCAGGCGGACGTTCCAGCCCTGCGTCACCCGCGTCACCATCGCGCCATAGTCGGCGGGGCTGGGCGGCAGCGGCTGCGAGGGATCATAGGGCACGCCCAGCCCGCCGCCGAGATCGGCGGTGCGGATGTCATGGCCTTCGCCGCGCAGCCTTTCGATCAGCGCGCCGACCTTGGCGAAGGCGGCTTCCAGGGGCGCGAGATCGGTGAGCTGGCTGCCGATATGCACCGCCACGCCCTGCACGTCGAGGCCGGGGAGGTCGCGCGCCGCGGCAT
Organism: Sphingobium sp. PNB; assembly: GCF_019873065.1. NCBI lineage: Bacteria > Pseudomonadati > Pseudomonadota > Alphaproteobacteria > Sphingomonadales > Sphingobiaceae > Sphingobium > Sphingobium sp. PNB. The sequence goes on along the minus strand of NZ_JAINEZ010000003.1, from coordinate 6,369 downwards.
AGCTGGCCAGCGCCCGGTCATAGGGGATGCCGAACTTGTTTTCCGACTTGCCGGTCGAGATCTTGGCATGGGTTCCCGCGTCGACATCGGGGTTGATGCGATAGGCGACCGGCGCCCTCTTCCCCATCGACAGGGCCACTTCGGAGAGCATTTCCGCTTCGGGCTCACTCTCCAGATTGAACTGGTAGATGCCCTTTTCCAGCGCGATGCGCATTTCGTCGGCCGTCTTGCCGACGCCTGAAAAGACGATGCGGTCCGCCGGAATGCCCGCCGCCATGGCGCGCAGCAGTTCGCCCACGGACACGACGTCGGCGCCGAGGCCCAGCTTCGCCAGCGTCGCCAGCACGGCGGCGTTGGGATTGGCCTTCACCGCGAAGGCGATCAGCGGATCATGGAGCTGCGACAGTCCTTCGCGGAACACGCCGACATGGCGGGTCAGGGTCGCGGTCGAATAGATGTAGACGGGCGTGCCGACCTGCGCGGCGATCTCCGCCATCGGCACCTGCTCCACCAGCATCGCGCCGTCGACATAGGTAAAATGGTCCAAGTCAGTCTATCCTAGAATCTGAGCGCCAAAATCAGCGGGGGTCGCTTTCGGGCGGCAGGTCGAACGGGTCGTCGCCGCGCACCTTCGATTGGGTCAGCAGTTCGACATTCCGTTCCGGCCGCGCCTGGATCGTGGGCGTGGTGAGCTGCGCGGCGGTGGGCGCCGTCGCCGCGCCCACCGGCACGGCGGGCAGGCGCTGCCCCTGCACCGGCTTCAGCGGCTGGCGACCGCCGCAGGACGCCAAGGCCAGCGCAAGCGCCGCCAGCGCAACCCCTTTGGCGATCCGTGCCGTCATCACTTCTTCTGCCCTTTCGCATCGTTCCGGGCCTCAGCGATCCGCGCGCGCACCTGATCGGGCGCGGTGCCGCCATGGCTCCTGCGGCTGGCGACCGAGGCGTCGACCGTCAGCACCGCATAGATACGCTCATCGATCCGCGCATCAATGGCCTTGAGCGTTTCCAGCGGCAGATCGGCAAGCTGAACGCCCGCCGCCTCCGCCGCCGCGACCGCGCGGCCCGTGATATGATGCGCCTCGCGGAAGGGAATGTCGCCCTCCCGCACCAGCCAGTCGGCGAGGTCGGTCGCGGTGGCGAAGCCGCTTTCCGCCAGGCCGCGCATCCGGTCGGTGCGGAACGTCACCGTCTCGATCATGCCGGTCATCGCCGCGATGGACAGGCCCAGCAGGTCATGCGCCTCGAACACCGGCGGCTTGTCGTCCTGCATGTCCTTCGAATAAGCGAGCGGCAGGCCCTTCATCGTGACGCAGAGCGCATTCATGCAGCCCATGATCCGCCCGGCATGGCCGCGCACCAGTTCGGCGGCGTCGGGATTGCGCTTCTGCGGCATGATCGAGCTGCCGGTCGAATAGGCGTCGGGCAATTTCACGAAGCCGAAGGGCTGGCTCGCCCAGATGATGAATTCCTCGGCCAGCCGCGAGAGGTGCAGGCTGCACTGGGTCGCCGCCATCAGATAATCGAGCGCGAAGTCGCGGTCCGACACGCTGTCGAGGCTGTTGTCGGTCGGCTTGGCGAAACCGAGCGCCGCCGCCGTGGCGTGGCGGTCGATCGGGAAGCCGGTCCCGGCCAGCGCCGCCGCGCCCAGCGGGCACTCGTTCAGCCGCTCCCGCGCGTCGGCGAAGCGGCTGCGGTCGCGGCGGACCATCTCATGATAGGCCATCAGGTGATGACCGAGCGTCACCGGCTGCGCGGACTGGAGATGGGTGAAGCCGGGCATCACCGCATCGGCATGCTCCTCTGCGCGGGTGAGCAGCATGGCGGACAGGCCCTGCAGGCCCGCCTCCACCTCATCGATGGCGTCGCGCACCCAGAGGCGGAAATCGGTCGCCACCTGATCGTTGCGCGAGCGCGCCGTGTGCAGCCGTCCCGCCGCCGGACCGATCAGTTCGGCCAGCCGCGACTCCGTGACCATGTGGATGTCTTCCAGGTCCAGATCGACCGGCACGCCGTCGGCTTCATATTCGGCGGCGATGCGGTTCAGCCCCTCGGTGATGGCCTGCGCGTCCTCTCCGTCGACGATGCCCTGTTTGGCGAGCATCGCGACATGCGCCTTCGACCCGGCGATGTCCTGCTTCCACAGGCGCTTGTCGAACGGGATCGACGCATTTATCTCCCGCATGACCGAAGCCGGACCGGCCGCGAAGCGTCCGCCCCACATGCTGTTGGAGCTTTTCCCCGTGCGATCATCCTTACGCTGCGTAATGACACTGCTCCTGCTGGCCGGCCTTGGCGCGTGCGATAAGCAATCCCCGCCCGCCGGGCAAGGCCAGAACGCCACCAGCGGCGAGGCGACGGGACCGGCGCAAAGCGGGAAAGGCGCGTTCAGCTACACGCTCGACAGGTCGAAGGCCGGAACCGCTGCCCCCGATTTCACCTTCCAGAATCCGGACGGCAGCGATGCCAGCCTCAAGGATTTCGCGGGCAAGCCGGTGCTGGTCAACCTCTGGGCGACCTGGTGCGCGCCCTGCGTGGCGGAAATGCCGACGCTGGATGCCGTGGCGGCGGATTATGGCAGGAAGGGGCTCGCCGTGCTCACCATCTCCCAGGACAGCCAGGGGGAGACGGTGATCAAGCCCTTTTTCGAAAAGCATCCGTTGCCGCATCTGAAGGGCTGGATCGACCCGGAAAACCAGTTCGGCTTCCACTACAACACCGGCATGCTGCCGACGACCGTCATCTATGATGCGCAGGGCAAGGAAATGGTCCGGGTGGTCGGCGCGATGGATTGGGCCAGCAGGGAAGGCCGCGCGCTGATCGAAGCGGCGATGGCGAGCTGATCCCCTGCTCCCCCTGTCCACTCGTCATGTCGATAGGTTCGGCATGACGAACAGGGGCAAGGTTTTCCTGAAACGAACTTCCGTCAAAAATCCGCCATGTGCGCTGCTTGCAAAATGCGCCGCGCTACATGCACCCTAATCAATTGCCATTCTACCTCATGGCGTCGCAATCTGTCTGATTTTCCTCCTAGAAATAAAGAAGAAATATTTAATTTTTCTATTTTTTGTGCGATGCGGTAGAGGTTTCATCCTAAAAGTTCGTTGATCCCCCTGTCATGGATAAATGCAAAACAGGGGGCATAGATGACAAGATTATCCGCTCTTCGCCTTTCATTGGTGCTGGCCTCGTCCTGGTCGGCCTGTGCGATGGCGCAGGAGGCGCAGACCGCGCAAGCCGATGATGGCGCCGCCATCATCGTCACCGGCACCCGCGCCGTCGGCATGCAGGCGGCCGAAAGCGCCGCGCCGATCCAGGTGCTGAGCCAGGAGGCGATCAGCCATGTCGGCCAGCCGAACCTCAACCAGGTCCTGACCCAGATCGTCCCGAGCTTCACCGCCCAGACGCAGGGCACCGACCTTTCCAGCTTCTCGCTCTCCGCCCGTCTGCGCGGCCTCAGCCCCAACCACACGCTGGTGCTGGTCAACGGCAAGCGCCGCCACGGCAACGGCATCCTCCAGGTGATCTCCGGCGCGTTCCAGGGTTCGGCGGCGCCCAGCATCGACCTGATCCCGCCGGACGCCATCGCCCGCGTCGAAGTGTTCCAGGAAGGCGCAGCCGCCGTCTATGGCACGGATGCCATCGCGGGCGTCATCAACTTCATCCTGAAGGACAATAATGAAGGCGGCAGCTTCAAGGTCACGGGCGGCCAATATTATGACAGCGAAGGCGAATTGTTCTCCGCCTCCGGCAATATGGGCTTCAAGCTGGGCGAGGACGGCTTCTTCAACCTGAGCCTGTTCCACCGCCGCCAGGATTACACCACGGTCGGCACCGGGCAGGTCCAGATCACCAGGCCGGACGGCACGCTTCAGCCCAACACGCCCGCCCAATGGTCGAACCTGGCGGGCGATGCGCTGTCGGGCATCAACGGCGGCCAGCCCAAGACCTATCTGACCGAAGCCTTCTACAATATGGGCTATGATTTCGGCGGCATCGAACTCTACAGCTTCGGTGATTATGCCCGCCGCATCGGCTATGCCAAGCAGGGCTACCGCCATCCCAAGCGCATCTGCTATAATCCTGCGAACCCGAACGGCGTTATAAATACGGCTGCTTATGATCCCAGCACCTGTTACAGCGATACCGGCATCTACGGCATGGTTCCGCTCCAGCATGTGATCGAGGATGAATATAGCTTTACCGTCGGCGCCAAAGGCGAAGCTGCGGGCTGGAACTACGACCTCAGCACTACTTACGGCTATCAGAAAGACGACATCTGGACAGAACAGTCAGCGCACCGTGAACAGTGGATCGAATCTTATACTGACTCGCTAAAGCCCGGCGCGACCACGGTTCCCAATAGCCCGGATAAGGCCTATGACGGCGGCTTCCGCCTGAGCCAGACCACCGTCACCGCCGACATCCGCAAGGAATTCGAAGTCGGGCTGGCAGGCCCCCTCACCTTCGCCTTCGGCGGCGAATATCGCCGGGATACCTATGAGATCGTCGCGGGCGATTATTATTCGACCTACAAGACCGGCGTCCAGTCCTTCCCCGGATACAAGGCGACCGACGCGGGCAAGTTCCGCCGCAGTTCGCGCGCGGGCTACATCAACCTGATCGCGGAGCCGGTTGAAAACTGGTCCGTCGACCTTGCCGGCCGTTACGAGGATTATACCGACTTCGGCGACACCACCATCGGCAAGATCACCACGCGCTACGACTTCAGCCCCGCCTTCGCGGTTCGCGGCACGGTCAGCACCGGCTTCCGCGCCCCGACGCTGGCGGAACAGAAATATTCGACCATCAACGTCGGTCCGACCAGCGCCGTCGCGCAGCTTCCCGCCGGCACGCCTGCCGCCGCGCTGCTGGGCTTCAACTCGCTGAAGCCTGAAAAGTCGAAGAACTTCTCGGCCGGCGTCGTGCTGCGGCCGGTGCCGAAGCTGGCCATCACGGTCGACGGCTATATCATCAAGATCAAGGACCGCATCACCGGCACGGCGGCGCGCAACGCCGTCCTAAACGGCGTACCGCAGGCTGGGGGCAGCGAAATTCTGAACGCCCTGAACGCGGCGGGCATCGTCCTCGACAGCGCGCTGTTCACCAGCGGCACGATCGGCGTGTCCAGCTTCACCAACGGCATCGACACCCGCACTTGGGGCATCGATTTCTCGGCCGCCTACCCCGTCGCGCTGGACTTCGGCACGCTGAACCTGTCGCTGACGGCGAATTACAACAAGACGAAGATCACCAACAACAAGGTGGGCTACCCCATCTTCAACGCGGCGTCGGAAAGCAATATCGAACGCTCCAACCCCGATTATAAGATCGTCGCCGGGGCGCTGTTCAAAAGCGGCAAATTCGCGCTCAACCTGCGTGAAACCTTCTACGGCAAGACCAGCGTGCTTGTCCGCCCGGCCTTCACGCCGTCCGCTGGCTTCATCCCGAATGGCGGCTTCCTGATCGCGGACGGCGCCATTGTCAACGGGATCAACGCCAACCAGCTCTACTTCAACGGCGTGGTCAAGGCGACCGCGCTCACCGATCTGGAGGCAAGCTACGACTTCACCGATGCCGTCACCTTCTCTGTGGGTGCGAACAACCTGTTCAACAAGCGGCCGGAAGTGCCCGCGCTGATGCAAGGCGTCACGCCGGGCGCTGGCGTCTCGCCCTATATCAACGGCGCCGGGGCCTATAACAGCTATTATGGCCACGGACCCTACAGCACGTCGGGCGGCTATTATTACGCCCGGCTCGACTTCAAATTCTGACGCGTCACGAAGGAAGGGCCGGTCCGCCAAAGGACCGGCCCTTTTTGCATCGGGGAAATAGGCATATGAAGAAATGGTTCGCCCTGGTCCTGGCTGTTGGCGCCACGCCGCTGGCCGCGCAGCAGCCTCCCTTCTCCCCTGCCGTGCGGGCAGGCGATACCCTGTATCTTTCCGGCCAGATCGGCCGGGTGCCGGATGGCATGGACCCCCATAAGGAGGGCTTCGATGCCGCAGTCCGCAATTCCATGGATTCCATCGGCAAGATCCTGAAGGACAATGGCCTCGACTTCGGCCATGTCGTCAAATGCACGGTGATGCTGGACGACATGGCGGATTGGCCACGATTCAACGGCATCTATGTCAGCTATTTCCAGGGCAAGCGGCTGCCCGCCCGAAGCGCGTTCGGCGCGGACGGGCTGGCGATGGGCGCGCCGCTGGAGATCGAATGCATCGCGAGCTTCAAATAGCCGAAGGCCATCCGGCTTTTGGGCCGCGTGGACAAATTCGGAATGTCGGGAAATGGCCAATCCAAGACATTCCCCTCCCGTAAACGGGAGGGGTTAGGGGTGGGCGCGAGCGTAGCGAGCTTCCAGCTTAG